>NZ_JACHBI010000006.1:0-395733 GCF_014200235.1 Martinezella paranaensis
CTCGTCAGGTACTCTTCGGTGAGCTCATTTGACGGCCGAAAATCCGCCTCAGGTCGCTGCAACTGAAAAATCGATGGGGCGTGGACGCCGCATACGTTCATATCAACCCTGCTGCTACAGAACATTGAAGCGCATGCACAATCAAAAACAGAGATGAAGCCATGAGTACAGAGGTTCATGAGTCCCCTGCGCTTGCCATGATCCACACGGTCCCCGGGATCATCCCCGCGTTTAACGAACTCGTTGGCCGCCATCTGCCCGGTTGGCGCTCGTTCAACATGTTGGATGAGAGCCTGCTGGAGAACACGATCCGCGAAGGCACGCTGTCACGCCAGACCATGCGGCGTCTTGCGACTCACATCTGGTCGGCGGCGGACGCGGGGGCTTCGGCTCTCCTCGTCACCTGTTCCTCGCTCGGTCCTGCAGTCGATGCGGCAGTGCCGCTCTGCCCCGTACCCCTCTTCCGCATAGATGACGGGATGGCGATTGAGGCGATCCAGCGCGGGAACCGAATTGGCGTCCTTGCAACTCTGGCTACAACAATGAACCCTACAACCCGCCTAATTGAACGCCATGCTCAAAGAATAGGTCATAACGTTTCTGTAACCGGTCGTCTTTGTGAAGGAGCCTTTGATAAATTGCGCAACGGGGACAGGGCGGCGCATGATGCGATGATACGTGAAGGCCTCGCTTCCCTCGTGGGCAGTGTCGACGTGGTTGTTCTTGCTCAAGCATCAATGGCAAATGCTCTAAATGAGATAAGCGAGACATCGGTGCCAGTACTCACTAGCCCTGAACTTGGTGTGCTGCATATGTCCTCCGCACTAAGCGTCCAAGACAGTGCGCACAGTTAGGCCAGCGGTTTGCCGGTTTTCAGCAGTCCCGAACAGGCCGTCTTAAAGCTGCGCGATCTGATCGCAAAGCAGTGACCAAAGAAGGCTTCGCGTAAGGGCGGCGCGGGGCGATAAGAGGCAGTTCGCTGCAAGCCGCCCGTCGGGTGGTGTCTCGCGGGGAGAAGGGAAAGAAGTGCTTTTAGGAGTGATTGCCCACGATTTTACAGGCGCAAGCGATATTGCAAACGCACTTGCAAGGTAAGCGCGCAAATCGCTGCACCTGTTCATTGACGGAGCGTTGAGCGAATCTGTGTCCACAACGGAGACTGTGGACATGAGATTGGATGGCGCGGGAATTTCAGGAGAGCTTCGGGTCGTCAAGGTTCTTCGCAATGGCAAACGGCGGTTTGATCCGGTCGAGAAGGAGCTCTTGATCAAGGCATGCCTTGAGCCGGGGGTATCGGTTGCAGGGCTTGCGCTGAAGTACGGGGTGAACGCCAATCAGTTGCGCAACTGGATCAAGCTGCGTCAGCGCCGGCAGGCGGAGAAGGCGTTGACGGTTATTCCTTGCGCGCCATCGGCCTTCGTTCCGGTGGTTGAGGCAGCGCCGACTGCGAGGCCGCCGGCCATGTCGGCTCGGCCGACATCGACAGGGGTGCGGTTGAAGGCGAGGCTACCGAACGGTGTGCGGCTTGAGCTTGAAGATGCGGATGCTGAGGCTCTATCGGTAATGATCGAAGCGCTAGGACGTTGCTATGTTCCGGCTGGCTGACGATCTGCGTGTCTATCTTCACCGGGATCCGATCGACTTTAGGGTCGGGATCAACAGCCTCGCGATTTTGGTTGAGCAGTCTATGGGCCTCAATCCGTTCGAGCGGGCGGTGTTTGCCTTCTGCAACCGTCGTAAAACCCGGATGAAATTGCTGTTTTTTGATCGATCGGGCTTTGTGCTAATTTTGAAAGCGCTGACCGAAGACAAGTTCCGCTGGCCTCGGCGACAGGAGGCTGTGGTGTCGCTTGATGCCGAGCAATTGCACTGGTTGCTCGACGGCATTGATCTCGACGCGATGGTTCGCCATCCGGTGCGGCAATATGAATTTGTCGGGTGAATTTGCCTGTTGACGGGGGGTGCCGGTTCAGATTCAAGAATGCGATGACGAGAACCGGCACCCCGACCGTTGAAGAATTGATGGCGCTTCTGGCGGCGAATGCTGCCGAGATTGCCGCGCTGAAGGCCGAGAAGGATATCCTTGCGCAGCGCGTCTTCAAGCTTGAGGAAGAGCTGGCGCTGGCGCAGTTGCATCGTTTTGCGCCGCGCAGTGAAAAGCACGTGGATCGCATCTTCAACGAAGCCGAGCAGAGCGCCCTTGAGGGGGACGAGGACTGCGACCTCGCCGACGAGGCGGTTACCATCGATCTTCCGGACACGGGATTGCCGCAGACCGACAAGCCGGAACGCAAGAAACCCGGCCGCCGGCCTCTGCCGGAAAACCTGCCACGCCAGCGCGTCGAATATGACCTTGCCGACGATCAGAAGGTCTGCCCGTGCTGCAGCCACCCGATGCATCGCATGGGCGAACTGGTCACGGAACAGCTGCATATCGAGGTGAAGGCGAAGGTTTTGCAGAATGTCCGGGCCAAATACGCATGCCGCAACTGCGACCGGACCGGGATCACTACGCCTGTTGTCATCGCGCCGATGCCGAAGCAGCCCTTGCCCGGCAGCATAGCCACGGCCTCGACGCTGGCCTTCGCGCTCGTCCATAAATACGTCGACGGCACGCCGCTCTATCGTCTGGCGCAGGCCTTCGAGCGTGCAGGCGTTCCTGTCAGCCGTGGCGCTCTCGGCCATTGGGTGATTGGTTCGAGCGAGAAACACCTCGTTCGCATCTATGACGCGTTGAAACTGCAGCTCCAATCGCAGACTGTCATCCATGGTGACGAGACCACAGTCCAGGTGCTGAAGGAAGAGGGCAAGGATCCCACCAGCATCTCTTACATGTGGGCCTATCGCAGCGGCGAAGACAGTAAACAGCCGATCGTGCTGTTCGATTATCAGCCCGGCCGCGGACAGGAACATCCGCAGGCCTTTCTTGGCGACTACCGCGGCATCTTGATGAGCGACGGCTATCAGGCCTGGCGCACGTTGAAAGGTGCCACGCATGTCGGGTGCCTGGCCCATGCCAGGCGGCGCTTTGTCGATGCTCTCAAGGCGCGCAAGAAACCCGGCGGGCCGCCGGCGCAGGCCATCAAGCTCTTCGACCAGCTCTACCGGATTGAAAGGCAGGTGCGGGACGAAAAGCCCGATGACGGCGAAACGCAGGCCGATTACATGCGTCGCTTTCGCCAGAAACACGGCATCCCGGTGCTTTCCGCCCTCAAGGAATGGCTCGACAAAATCGCGCCAAAGGTCGTGCCCGACACCAAGCTTGGCGATGCCGTTTCCTATACGCTCAATCAATGGGAGTACCTGACGCGCTACACCGAAGACGGCCGAATGCCGATAGACAACAACATTCTCGAACGCGAGATCAGAATTTTTGCAACTGGAAGAAAATCCTGGCTCTTCTCTGACACCGTCGACGGAGCCAAGGCCAGCGCCGTCATCTACAGTCTTATGCTGACATGTCGCGCCAGCGGTGTCGAACCATTCGCATGGCTACGCCACGTCCTCACCGAACTGCCGCAGCGTCCAGACGATGCCGATATCGACGACCTGCTGCCCTTCAACTTCAAAAAACAGACCGACTGAGCCGCAGCCACCTCAAGCCGCTTTACGACGTGCAGCAAAATGCGCGCTTACCTTGCAAGGGCGTGGCGCCTAACGGTGGACTGCGCACCGCGCAGTTTAAGATTGGACCATTGGACCCGTGGGCAAAGCGCTCGCAGCCGCGCTCGATTCCCCAGGTGTTGGCCGCACTGTCTACATGGCGCACCATCGTCCATGACCAGCTTCTGAGTGAATCTGGCATGCAGAACCATCCGCTTAAACCCTTGACGGACCCCGAAATTCGCCGATAGCTGCGATACCAGACCCGATCGTCCGTTGGGCACGTCGCGCTGGATACGGTTCGCAAGGGTGCCGAGGAAGTCGCCCCTGCGCTTGCCGAGAAGGATGATACATTGGTGATCGTCGATGCGACATTCGATCAGGATCTGATTGCAATAGGGCAGCGATTGACGACCACAAGCTGGTAACAGGCGGGTCTGGCACAGCGATTGGTCTAGCTGGGAATTTCATTCGGCGCGGCCTCGCTTCAGGAAACTCTGGCAAGTTGATCGGAACAAACGAGCTGGAAGCGTGCTGGCGGGCAGCTGCTCTGGTGCGACCCGCGGCCAGATCGATGTCCATGTCCTCCTCTTTTACGCAGCTGCGTACGCAGCTACTTAGCATGTTGTCAGTTCATCGAACCTCCTTCTGCTTGATGCAGCAATGGACGGGCACTAGTCTAATGACGCGTCAACTCCTAATAGGCCATCACCGAGATCGCCATTCACCTTGCCTCTCTGGCCGCCTTAGCGATGAGATCCGCGACAAAATAAGGATGCGTGATCATCGACATATGACTCGACTTGATAGTCGCAGTCTTGGCTCCGATGTGTTTAGCAATCCATTCCTGCACATGTGTCGGTAGAGCATTGTCTCCCTGCGTCACCAGATACCAGGTGGGTTTATCTAGCCACGCGGCGTGGGTGATGCTTTCGCCGAATGCTTTCGCGGCCATCGGCTGTTGGGTCGCAGCAAGTACCGCAACGCGTTTGCGAGAAACATCCCCTGCCATGACGTGAGCAAATACGGTTGGATCATCGAGCCAAACGAGACCATTCTCGTCCGGCAGGAGACTTTCCATGGGCGCATCGCGCTTTTTTAGTAATTCTGCGACAGATTCATTGCTATCCGGAGCGAGCGCCGAAAGATAAACAATACCCTTCACATTCGCAGCGTTCCCTGCTTGGCTCACAACCGCGCCTGCCCAAGAATGACCCACCAGCAGAACATTGCCTTCCTGCCTTGCGAGAACCCGGCGAGTTGCCTCTACGTCGTCAGCTAGCGATGTCAAGGGATTCTGAACGGCTGTGACGTGGTAGCCTCTAGCCTGCAACAGTCGGATGACATCGGACCAAATCCCCCCATCTGCGAATGCTCCATGCACGAGGACAATGTTCTTCACTCCCGGCGCCCTTTCAGCCGCCCATGCCGAAGTAGCAAGCAGCGTCGTGGTCGCGGTGAACGATAGCGCCAAAAGCCGCGCGAGAACTGCAATTCGTCGTGGTGGGAAGAAATTGAACATGGATAATACTCCATTGCGATATCAATGTTGAGGAGGCGTGCTGCTTCAAAGACGGAAAGTTAGGCCGCCTGCGTTTTTACGCACCGGCCAGCATCATTGCCCCCGATTCACGACCTCACGTGCCCGGTGAGAGAACGTACCGAAACCATCACCCGTTTTCTGACGACCTTCTGGCGAGTTTGGGCCATAATCAAAGCAGTCACTTTCATCTTCCTGAATGGAGGCTCTATGTCCGTATTGCCGCACGAATATTGTATTTCGATTGTTTTGTCCATATATGTACAAAACTAAAATGTGAGATCGAAAATTGGCACGACCAAGTAAGTTTGACCGCAACGAAGCTTTGGATATCGCCACAGAAGTCATCCGACGAGGTGGCTACGAGCAAGCGTCCGTGAAGTCTCTATCCGAGCGACTGGGCATTCCGCGATCAAGTTTCTACAACGCCTTCGGTTCGCGCGATGAGCTGTTTGCTGAAATCATCTCCCGATATGCCGCCACTGCGCCGGACGCACCACTATATGCCGAAGTGGAAGGACCTATCCTACCTCTCCTTCATGGTGTCCTGCGAAACATTTGCCGTATTCGTGCCGCTGATCCCGAGGGCAAAGGCTGCATCATCGTGAATTCGATTGCCGAGCTCTGCCCGTCAGACGAGGGACCGGCGCCAATGCTGACCAGCTTGGCTACGAGTTCAACGAAGCGCATAGCAGAGCTATTGGCCATAGCGCGCGAGCAAGGCGAAATTGACAGTCATGCAGATGTTCAAGCTCTGGCGCTTGCCCTGCAAAATCTAATGGTCGGGCTCAATGTCCTCTCTAAAGTTGTGCGTGGCGAAAGTGACCTGTGGCTGCTGACAGAGACGACATTGCGGGGTTTAGGCCTGATTAGGACGTGAACCGTCTCGCAAATAGCTCTAAAAAGTCGGCGGTGCGTGAAAATCGCCGGAAGAGCCACAGGTGAGCGGCTAGTTCTCGGAGCGCGTTCGGGCCCCCAAATTCACGGAATCCGCCCTCGATGGCGTTTTCCTCGCAGCATTTGGAATTACGAGTAACGCAATTGCTCCTGGCCCGGTTGACACGCCTCTGACCGAGACTTTGCATTCTGCGGAATTCCGCGCCACGTATACTGCAGCGATCCCGAGCCGACGGTATGGGAAACCCCATGAAATAGCCGCGGTAGTTGCGTTTCTTTCGTCAGAAGGCGCTAGCTATGTGAACGGTGCAATAATTCCGGTAGACGGCGGCTTTCTCGCAGCAGGAGCCCTCCCGCAATAGGAGGGCGACCACCCAGACATTCGCGGACGTGGCAGAACGCTTGCCGAGCTTCATCGGCGCTTCGTTCTCTATGGGCACAAAACGCATAGGCGGTTGAGTGACCGCCTCGCAAATTGATCAATCATACAGAGTGGCCGCTGATCGAAAAAGCTGGAGACGTCGGATCGCTGGAGCTTCCTCCGCCAAACAGAAGCCGCTCGGGGTACGGGCCTGATCGCATAGCGACGACCGTCGGCGTCCGCGCCGACTCGGGTTTGTTCAATGTGAGGTCGCAGCGGGTTCTGCTCGTCGAATTCAGCACCCGTGGCCAAAATGACCTCCAACGGTTCAGCGGCAAAGCCGATCATCTCGCGCAACAAATCCGCATCGGCGCTCTTCTCATCCGACCGCATCTGAGATGACGTCCTGGCGACCACACCAAACTTTCTTTGTCTTCGGGCACTCGTCTTTCGAGTTAGCGGTGACCGAACGTGGCAACTGCGAAATCGGTAAACTGATCCATGTAAAGGTCAGAAATCGGGAACGAATTGGAACTGAAAAGCCGCGCTCATTTGTTTGCGCGAAGATGCCGAGTCCAAAGTCCGTCCGGAGATTCCGCGCGCTAATCGATTTTGGAAGATAATAGGCGCAAATTCTCCCTGATCATCGCGCGAAAGTCGCGAAATGTTCGAAATCCCATTTGGTGCGCAAGACGATGAACCGTTGTTTGAGAGCCGGCGAGTTTCAGGGGTGTGGAGTTCGTCGTCTCCGACGACCATGCCGGACTGGTCGCGGCAATCGGCGAAGTGATACCGGAAGCGGCCTGGCAGCGCTGTCACGTGCATTTCCTCAGGAATGCGCTCGACCACCTGCCGCGCAAGCACGGCGACGATTGCCTGCAGGAACTCAGATGGATCTACGACCGACGCGATCTCGCCGAGGCCAAGGCCGACCTTTCGACCTGGCTCGCCAAATCGTCGGGCAAATATCCTCGGCTGACCGGCTGGGTCGAGGAGGTCATCGAGCAGACGCTGACCTTCTTCCGCCTGCCGCGTACCCATCACAAACATCTCAAGAGCACCAACATGCTTGAGCGCCTCAACGAGGAGATCAGGCGCAGGACCTATGTCGTGCGCATCTCCCGAACACCGAAAGCTGCCTGCGCCTCGTCAGGGCGCTTGCTGTCGAAACCCACGAGAACTGGATGGAAGCCAATCGATACATCAACATGGACGACCTCAGAGAGCACAAGAAAATCGCCCTCCGACAAGCCGCTTGACCAGCATCATGGCCGCCACATTTTGCTGAACTTGACGCACAGAACCCTATGTCGGCGGTGTAGGCACCGGTTTCAAAGAACGCGAGGCAATCCGTCTCCGGCAGGATCTCGACGAGATCAAGACGGCGAAGCCGCCGTTGGACCTTAAGCGCAAAGGCGCGATCTGGGTTCAGCCGACCCTCATCGCTGAAATCGAGTATCGAGCGTGGACGCATGACGGCAAGCTTCGGCACCCCTCATACAAAGGCCTGCGTGAAAGACAAGATAATGCGGCAGTCTATCGAATTGGCGAGGGATCAATATGAAGGGCATTTCGCAAGCATCAGCGATCCGGATATCTTCTCGTCTTTGCGACGCTGCGGCACGGAGGAATCTTCGTCATACGGGGCGTGCGCACGGTTTAGCTCTATCGGCGCCTGCCACGAGTATCCTGCAGTCTAGGACACCACGTTCCTGACGAACCTTGTGACCCCGGCGCTTCGGTTCAAGTAGGAATACTTCTGGGCCGAGCTATAGATGGCGAAGCTGCCTGCGGGATATTCCTTTTCCTCTCCGCTCAGGACGAGAGTCAACGCTCCTTCCGTGACGACCAACATCTCGTGCCAGCCTTGCGGATCGGGCTCAGCATTGTACCTGTCCCCGGCTTCCAGCGACCACATCCACAGCTGCGTTTCCTGTTCGGCGGGAGCTATGCCGAGGAGCACTCCCTTGCTCTCGGGTCCTTCGCCACGCCAGGTCACCTCGTTAATGTCGGAAGACGACTGCCGGTCCGGATCGCGTACGAGATCCACGAATCCGACGCCCATCGCCGCTGCCAACTTGTCCAGACTCGACAGGCTGATGTTCGCGTCCCCGGCCTCTACGGCGATGATCATCCGGCGGCTGATGCCCGACGCCGTAGCCAGTGCGATCTGGCTCAGACCTGCCGACTGACGCAATCTGCGAAGGTTTCCGGACACATGTGCCAAAACATCGCCTCGCTCTTGACTGTGCAATATATTGCTCATAAGGTCCTTTTACTCTTAACGGGCAGACAGAGCAACAGCGATTTCCACCGTGCGTCCACCATGGCGCGCGACAGATCCGTCGCGTCCTCCTGCCGCCCATTTAACGTGGAGGTACCTGGTGACGCAACCGATCGTGCTCGGCGAAACCGAGATCAACCAGCTTCTGACCAAGGTCGACATTCGATCCGTGCTCGAGCGCATGTTCCGCTCTCTCGCCGATGGAAACGCGGTCCAGCCGCCGCAGACGCTCAGCTTGTTTCCGCAGGATGCCGGCGACTTCATCACCTATCTGGGAGTCCTCGCCGACGAGAAGGTGTTCGGAGCGAAGCTGTCGCCGTACATTCCAGGCACACGCGGGGCGCTTGTCACCGCCTGGACGCTGCTGATGTCTATGGAGACCGGCACGCCCATCCTTTTATGCGATTCCAAGAAGCTCACCACGGAGCGCACCGCTGCAACCTCGATCATCGCGGCCCACGCGCTCGCCCCAAAGGAAGCTTCCGTTCTGGCCGTGGTCGGATGCGGTCCGGTGGGCCTCGCCCATCTTCGCTACGCTGAAGGCATCCGCAACTGGTCGGACGTGCGCGTGGCCTCGCCGGACGTGTTCTCCAGAAACGACGTGCCTTCGCACACGAAGAGCGGCGTCGCGATCACCAAGACCGCCGACACCAACGAGGCGATCAACGGCGCCGACGTCGTCCTTCTCTGCACGTCCTCGGGCACTCCCGTGATCAATGCCTCAGGCCTGTCGAAGGCTGCCGTCGTCACGTCGATCAGCACGAACGTCGCAAACGCGCACGAAGTCGATCCGGCTGCGCTCCAGGGTTTCGACGTCTACTGCGACTACCGCGCGACGACGCCCGCTTCGGCCGGCGACATGAAGCTTGCAGCAGCAGCCGGCACGTGGTCGCCGGAAGCCCTTTTCGGAGACCTGCCGGAACTGATGGCGGGGCGGGCAAAAGTACCGAGCCGCGAGCGTCCGGCCTTCTTCCGTTCAATCGGGCTCGGTCTCGAAGACGTCGCCGCCGCCGTCGCGCTGCTCTCCGCAGCGCGCGTCTGAACACCTACATCACGGAGCACAAAATGAAAATCCGCGACTTCGGCGTCGAAATCTGGATGAACAAATACGAGACCAAGTGCGAGCTGAACCTCGCCGAGACGTGTGTGGAGTCGCTGACCATCGCGGAACTCCTGGACATGTCTGGTATCAATGACATCGGCCAGCAGCTTAAGCCCCTCAAGCTGACCTACGGCGAGATCGAAGGCAGCGTCCGGCTCCGCTCGCTGGTCGCTGACCTCTACGAGAACCAGAAGATCGAGAATGTCGTCATCACCCACGGGGCGATCGGTGCGAATGCACTGGTACACCAGACCCTGGTGGAGCGCGGCGACCGCGTGATCTCGGTCCTTCCGACCTACCAGCAGCACTACTCGATCCCGGAAAGCATCGGCGCGGACACGCAGATCCTGAAGCTGACAGAGAAGACGGGCTTCCTGCCGGATCTGGAAGAGCTGAAGAAGCTCGCCACGCCCGGCACGAAGCTGATCGCGATCAACAACCCGAACAATCCGACCGGCTCTCTGATGGACCGGGCCTACCTGGAAAGGATCGTCGAGATCGCCCGCGCCTGCGGTGCCTGGATTCTCTGCGACGAGGTGTATCGCGGCACCGACCAGGAGGGCGAACTCGGAATGACCGCCTCGATTGCCGACCTCTATGAAAAGGGGATCAGCACGGGCAGCATGTCCAAGACCTATTCGCTCGCGGGCCTTCGCCTCGGATGGATCGTTGCGCCGAAGGAACTTATCCACGCGGTCTGCATCCACCGCGACTACAACACGATCTCGGTGGGGATGCTCGACGACCATTTCGCTGCGATCGCTCTCGAGAACAAGGACAAGATCCTGGATCGCAGCCACCGGATCACGCGCAACAATCTCGCGATATTGTCCGACTGGGTGGACGGCGAGCCGCTGATCTCATGGGTCAAGCCGAAGTCCGGAACCACCGCCCTGCTCAAGTACGACCTGCCGATCTCCTCGGAGGAGTTCTGCGTGCGACTTCTCGAGCAGACAGGCGTGATGCTGACGCCTGGAAGTGCCATGGACATGGAGGGCTATCTCCGGATCGGCTACACGAACGGTGAAGAAGTCCTTCGCGAGGGTCTTGGACGCCTCTCGCAGTTTCTGAAGAACGTCGCCGCCTCGGCCGCCTGATCCACCCAATTCCGGAATTCCCGCGCGTTCTCTCCAGAGCGCCGGGATGTGTTTGTCTACAACAAAAGGGGAATCTCATGAAACGACTGACTATTGCTCTTGGTATTTCGCTCCTTGCGACGGCAGCGTCTGCGGCCGATCTTCGCGTCGGCACGAGCGCCGACTATCCGCCATGGGAATCGGTGGACGGAAGCGGCAACATCGTTGGCTTCGACAAGGATGTCGGCGACGAGATCTGCAAGCGAATCGGCGCCACCTGCAAATGGCAGAACCAGGCCTATGATGGCCTTCTTCCTGGCCTGCAGATCGGCAAGTTCGATCTCGTCATATCGGGCATCTCAATCAACGAGGAACGCTCGAAGAAGGTCGACTTCTCCGCGGCCTACGCCGACGCGCCGAACTCGATCGTCGTCGCGGCCGGCGGCAAGGCCGCTTCGGACAAGACGGCGGACGATCTGACCAAGACGCTCGCGAAGGCCGCTATCGGCGTGCAGACTGGCACGACCCACGAGCAGGTGGTGCGGGCTCACTTCCCGGATGCCGACGTACGCGTCTACGACCGCCCCGACCAGATCGCCGACGACCTACTCGCCGGACGAATCGACGCGGGCCTGATGGAACGCTCGGCATGGGAGCCGCTAGTCAAGGAACGTGGGGCCGACAAGCTTGTCTACGCGGGTCCGCTGCTCACGAGCGCCGACTTTGCTGAGTTTGGCAAAGGACAGGGCGTCGCCATGGGCAAGGGCAAGACCGAGCTCAAGGGCAAGATCGACATGGTAGTCGGTGCCATGCTGAAAGACGGAACCATAAAGATCATCTCCGAAAAGTGGTTCGGATACGACGTTTCCAAGAAGTGACGCGTCGCGGGAGGCGGCCCCACGGCCGCTTCCCGTAAAGGAGGAAGTATGCGCGTGCCATCCGATCTTCTAGCCGCGGCGACAAAGGACCTCGCCGATCTGGTCTCCATTCCATCCGTCAGTACCCGCGGAGACGGACTCGGGGCATGCGCCGACGCGGTCGAAGCGCTGTTGCAGGATGCAGGTTTCCGCACGGAGCAGCATCCTGGCGACGTCGGCCCGTTCGTTGTGGGCGAGACAGGCGAAGGCCCGTTCACCCTCATCATCTACAATCACTACGACGTGCAGCCGGAAGAACCGGTTGATCTTTGGACTGATCCGCCCTTCGTCTTGTCGGAACGTGACGGACGCCTATATGGGCGGGGTGCTGCGGACGACAAGGGGGAGTTCGTGAGCCGTCTCGCTGGATGGCGGTTGTTTCGTAGCAAGCACCCGGAGCCGCTGCCATACAAGCTGATATGGATCGTCGAGGGCGAAGAGGAAATCGGTAGTCCGTCCCTTACACGCTTCCTGAAGACGCGTTTTCCCGACACGAAGGCTGACCTTTGCTGGTGGGAATACGGCGAGGTGGACAGAACTGGTCGACCCATCATCCTCATGGGTTTCAAAGGCGTGCTGGCGGTCGAGCTGGATTGCCGGACGGCGCGCGCCGATCTTCATTCCAGCCTCGGGGCGATCTTCGACAATCCCCTATGGCGGCTCGCATCGGCCGTCTCCTCCCTTCGGGATGCTTCCGGGCGCATCCTGATCGAGGGCTTTTACGACGACATCGTCGCACCGGAGCCTTACAGCCGAGAGCTCACGGCGACGGCACCGTTTCCGCTGGAAGACCTCCAGGCCGAAACCGGCGGCCACCGCCTGCTCAACGGCGTCGATGCCACTACTTTCTACGGGCATCTGAACTTCGAACCGTGCCTGAATGTGAACGGATTCCACGGCGGCTTCGGCGGAGAAGGTGCGAAGACCGTCCTGCCGTGCAGCGGCGTCGTGAAGCTCGATTTCCGGCTCGCCCCCGGCCAGCATCCAGTCCGCATCGCGCAACTACTTCGCGCTCATCTGGACGAGATCGGCTTCGGCGATATCGAGCTGAGAGTTCTTGATGCCGAGGTTCTGGGCGTCCGAAGCGATCCTTCGCACGTGGCGGTCGGCATTGGTGCCGCCCTGCTGGAGAAGTCCTTCGGCCGCCCTGCGATCATACAGCCGAGTTCGGCTGCATCGGGCCTCGCCCATCCCTTCGTCCACGCGTTTGGCGCAACCTTGTTCGGTGCAGGCCTCACCCATCACGGCGCAATGCTCCATTCCCTGGACGAGAACATCATCGTGGAGCAGTTCGAAAACATGATCGGGTTCTCTTCCGATTTCTTCGCTGCGCTGGCGGAGAACGTCGGAAAGCAGTCTCCGGAGGCGCCGAATGATTGACGCCATCCAACAATACCAGGGCCAGCTTCTTCAAGGGCTTGTCACGACCATAGAGGTGGCGATCGGGAGCTTCGCCGTCGGATTTCTGATCGCCGCCGTCCTCGCACCGCTTGCGGTCTACGGCAAGCCGCTCGTCCGGCGGATCGTCATGGGCTACGTCGGACTGATCCGAGGCCTTCCCGAACTTCTGGTCATCTTCCTGATCTTTTACGGCGGCACGGTTCTGCTGACGAAGCTGGCGGGCAAGTATGTCGAGGTCGACGCCTTGAGCGCAGGCATCGCCTCGCTGTCGATCGTCGCTGCCGCCTACCTGACCGAAATCCTCCGAGGAGCGCTACTCAGCGTCTCGGCCGGCCAGTGGGAGGCGGCCCTGTCGCTCGGCTTCCGCCGGCCTCGCGCCTTCCGGCTGGTGGTTCTGCCGCAAATGCTGGCGCGCGCGCTGCCAGGTCTTGGCAACCAGTGGCTCGTCATCCTGAAGGAGAGCGCGCTCGTTTCCGTCGTCGGTCTCGAGGAGCTGATGCGCAAGTCCGTCGTCGCGGCAGGCGCGACGCACCAGCCTCTCGCTTTCTATCTCACCGCCGCCGCCCTCTACGTGTTCGTCACGGGCATTTCGACGGTCCTGTTGAAGGCATGCGATTTCCGGCTTTCGCGGCATCTGAGGTGACGTCATGTTTTCATTCGAACTTTTCGCCCCGGCATTCATGGCCGTCAAGAACGGCTTCCTCCTGACGATCGCGATCACGCTCGCAAGCTTCGCGCTGGGACAGGTGCTGGCCCTCCCGCTGTCACTGGTACTCACGTCGGAGAAACGGTATCTGCGCCTGCCGGTCGCCACCTACACGTTCCTCGTCCGCGGAAGCCCGCTGCTCGTTCAGCTCTTCATCCTTTACTATGGCCTTGGACAGATCGAAGCGATCCGCCACAGCGTGCTGTGGCCCGTCCTGCGCAGTCCCGTCAACTGCGCCATTCTTGCGATCGGCCTCAACTCGGCGGCCTATTCGGCGGAGCTTCTGGCCGGCGCCATCCGGCAGATCCCGCGCGGGCAATGGGAAGCCGGAAGCGCGCTCGGACTACATCGCGGCGTGCTGCTTCTGAAGGTCATCATGCCTCAGGCCTACAGAGCCGTGCTGCCAGCCATTGGAAACGAGCTCGTACTCGTGATGAAAGGGTCCACCCTGGCGAGCGCGGTGACAGTCATCGAGATGACCGGCGCTGCCCGCGTGTTCGTCGCCAAGACCTACGCACCCTTCGAGACCTTCCTGATTGCCGGCGCGATCTACCTGCTCATGGGCGCCGTGTTCGGCCGCCTGTTCAGAACAATCGAGGCCCGCATCGCCATTCCAGGGCGCTGAGGCCGACTGCCAAGGAGGAGTTCATGCTTTGCAAGATCGTCGGGATACCGCTGCAGGTCGGGGCCTCCCAGCTCGGCTGCGAGATGGGACCGAGCGCCATCCGGGTCGCCGGCCTGTCGGACGCTCTCCGTGAGCTCGGCCATGAGGTCGTGGATCTCGGAAACATCGCGCCTCCGGAGCCCGGTGAGCAGCGGCATCCGAACGCCGCCGTCCGTGCGCTTCACGAAGTTTCCGGATGGATCCGGGCCACCACCGACGCCGCCTTCGCTGCTAGCGATTCGGGGATGCCGATCTTCCTCGGCGGTGATCATGCAATCGCAGCGCGGACCGTTTCCGGCATGGCGAAGCGCGCCGCCGCGAAAGGCCGTCCGTTCTTCGTGCTGTGGCTCGACGCCCATACGGACTTCCACACGCTCGAGACGACGGTCAGTGGCAATCTTCACGGTACCCCGGTCGCCTATTTTACAGGCCAATCGGGTTTTGAGGGCTACTATCCCGACCTGGAAGTACCGGTCGACCCGGCCAACCTATGCGTGATGGGGATCAGAAGCGTCGACCCTGCGGAACGCGCGGCGATCAGTCGGACGGCCGCCACCGTTCACGACATGCGGGCTATCGACGAATATGGATTCGTCTCTCTGCTCCGTTCGTTTCTCGAACGCGTCGAACGCGAGAACGGCCTACTGCACGTCAGCTTCGACGTGGACTTCCTAGACCCGTCGATCGGTCCCGGCGTCGGGACGACCGTACCGGGCGGCGCGACCTTCCGCGAAGCCCATCTCGTGATGGAGATGCTACACGAGAGCGGGCTGGTCGCCAGTCTCGACCTTGTTGAACTCAACCCGTTTCTCGACGAGCGCGGCCGCACCGCACAACTCCTCGTCGATCTCACCGCAAGCCTCATGGGACGCACCGTCCTCGACCGACCCACAAGGAGCTACTGATGTCCCAAACGCAGAACCTCAACATCGTCCCGTTCGTCAGCGTCGAGAACATGATGGACCTCGTCCTCTCGATCGGCGTCGAGAAATTCCTCCTCGAGCTGTGCGCCTATGTGGAAGAAGACTTCGCTCGCTGGGAGAGCTTTGACAAGACCCCGCGCATCGCCTCCCATTCGCATGACGGCGTCATCGAACTGATGCCGACCAGCGACGGCAAGCTCTACGGCTTCAAATATGTCAACGGACATCCGAAAAACACGAAATCCGGACGGCAGACGGTGACGGCGTTCGGCGTGCTTGCCGACGTCGACAACGGATATCCGGTGCTGGTGACAGAGATGACCATCCTGACCGCGCTGCGGACGGCGGCGACATCGGCTGTCGCTGCAAAGCACCTCGCGCCGAAGGGCGCACGGACCATGGCGATCATCGGCAACGGCGCGCAGAGCGAGTTCCAGGCCTTCGCGTTCAAGGCGCTGCTCGGTGTCGACCATCTCAGGCTCTACGACATCGATCCGTCCGCAACCGAGCGATGCGCCCGGAACCTCGAATCCTTTGGGTTCCGGATTGATGCGTGCCGCTCGGCCGAGGAGGCTGTCGAAGGCGCGCAAATCGTGACCACTGTCACGGCTGATAAGAAGAACAGCACGATCCTGAGCGACAATATGGTCGGTCCTGGGATTCATATCAACGCGGTCGGTGGCGACTGCCCCGGCAAGACAGAGCTCCACCGGGACATTCTCCTGCGCTCGGACATCTTCGTAGAGTTTCCGCCGCAGACGCGGATCGAAGGCGAGATCCAGCAGCTTCCCGAAGACTATCCGGTTCAGGAGCTCTGGAAGGTCGTCGCCGGCACTGAAACCGGCCGACGCTCCGAAACGCAGATCACCCTGTTCGACAGCGTCGGCTTCGCCACCGAGGACTTCTCCGCGCTACGATATGTCAAGGACAAGCTTTCCGCTGACTCCCGGTTCCAGAATCTCGACCTGCTGGCAGATCCCGACGAGCCGCGCGACCTATTCGGCATGCTGATGCGCCATCAGGCTCGCGCCACGCAGGCGGTTGCTTGACGGATGAAGGCTCAAGGGAGGATTTGCTGTGCGCGGGACCCGCGCCGGCCGTGCGCGGCCCTCTTGCGCGATAGACGGGCTCGTTCGCGCTTCTGAGCGTGCCCAAGGCGGCGGGACCGAAGCGTTCTCCGTTATGTCGCTACCGCTCACCGGCAACCCCACGAGCGGCGCATGGATCAGCTTCAGCAACAGGATGATCCACCGAGAGCGCGTTGCGCTGCTGCTCCTGTCGATGGCGACCGGGTCCGCGATGGTCGCCTTGGAGCATTCCGTCGTGATGACGGTCGTCGGATGCCTCCTCGTCGGCGCCGTCATGGCACCGCTGAGCACCATTTATTCCGTCGCGGTCGAAGACCTGCCACTACTCGACAAAAGGGCAGAAGCCCTCGCGCTGCTGAGGACGGCGAACTCGTTCGACCTGGTGCTTGCCACGGCGATGCTCACCTGGGCGACGCTTGAATACGGGCTTGTCCTCGGAATGGCGTTTTCAACGATAGCGTTGATGGCCGCAACTGGAGCAATTATGGCTGGGCCCCGAGCTCATCCGCAGCACTATAATTGCATCGATCACGACCGCTCCGCTTGCGACCAATCATATTGGCGGCCGCCAGATCCACGTCCGCTGAAATTAATGCGTTTGTGGCATAAATCTCATGAGGGATAGTCGTTTGTGAGACGAAGATCCCCCGCCTATTCTTGGTCTCAAGAGCTCAAGAGAGCCGGGGAACCTGCAAAACTGAGGATGCCAATGCTGACAACCAGTTCTGGCGAGTACAACCAGCTTACGATCGTCAAGCCGGTAAAGTATGCCAATCATATCGGCGCAGCGATCATCGTGATCGCTCTCGCGTTCATTGCGAACGCCTTCTGGAAGGGCGATATCGCCTGGAGTTACGTCTCGGACAATCTTCTGGAACACAAGGTCCTGAGCGGCGTGGCGAACACTATCGTCATGACGATCTGCGCCATGCTTCTGGGAATATCGCTCGGTGTGGTCGCCGCCCTCATGAGGATGTCCGACAACGTCGTCCTGCGCACGGTGGCGGTGGGCTACATATGGCTCTTCCGGGGGACCCCCGCCCTGCTGCAGCTCTTGCTGTGGTTCAACCTCGCGCTCATCTTCCCGACGATAAGCCTGTTCGGCCTGTTTCCAATCCGCACCGTGGACGTGATGACGCCGTTCGTCGCCGCGCTCTTGGGGCTCGGCATCCAGCAGGGCGCCTACACCGCCGAAGTCGTGCGTGCCGGCGTGCTGTCGATCGACAAAGGACAGACGGAGGCGGCGCAGTCGGTAGGAATGACGAAGTTGCGGGCCATGTTCAGTATCGTTCTTCCTCAGGCTATGCGCGTGATCGTGCCGCCCATCGGGAACGAGACGATCGGGATGGTCAAGCTGACTTCCCTCGCCAGCGTCATCCAATTTGCGGAAGTACTTCGGAGCGTTGAAGACGTCTACTACGTCAACTCGCGGGTCATCGAGCTCCTGATCGTCGCGGCCATCTGGTACATGATCATCGTCACCGTCCTCAGCATCGGCCAGCTATATATCGAGCGGCATTTCTCGCGTGGGTGGGGCCGCAGGGTCCATGCGGAAGCTGTTGCGGACGCCGCCCCGATTGCGGAGGAGCAGCAGTGAGCGCCCTGATCACCGTAACGAACCTTCAGAAATACTTCGGCACCTTCCATGTCCTCAAGGACATCAACTTCGAGATCACCAAGGGTGAGGTTGTGTGCGTGATCGGACCATCCGGTTCGGGCAAGAGCACATTCCTGAGATGCATCAATCAGTTGGAAAAGATTGACGGCGGAGTGATTTTGATCGGCGACGAAATCGTCGGCTACCGACGAAAAGGCGACAAGCTATATCCTTTGGCAGACAGGGAAATCGCGAGGCAGCGCCGCCGCGTGGGCATGGTGTTTCAGAAGTTTCACCTCTTCCCTCATAAGACAGTCCTTCAGAACGTTATTGAGGGTCCCATAAAGGTACAACGACGAGAGGCCTCGACATGCCGAAGCGAAGCGATGGCTTTGCTGGACCGTGTAGGAATGGCTGCGAAAGCAAACTCCTACCCCAGCGAATTGTCCGGAGGTCAACAGCAACGCGTCGCAATCGCCCGCGCTCTTGCCATGAAACCGGAAGCAATGCTGTTCGATGAGCCGACATCGGCGCTTGATCCGGAGCTGGTGGGCGAGGTCCTCAGCACCATGAGAGAGCTTGCGACAAGCGGCACGACGATGATCGTGGTGACGCACGAGATCGGCTTCTACCGAGAGGTCGCTGACCGGGTCCTATTCATGGATCACGGTCGTATCGTCGCCGAGGGAACACCTTCCGAAATTCTGACTGACCCGCAGAATCCCAGAGTCAGGTCGTTTGTCTCTGCGGTGCTTTAACGAGAACAAATCCAGAGGAGATCGAAATGAAGTCAATGCTATTTCTCGCCGCCGCCTTGGCCGCGTCGGTAGCGTCTCTCGCCCACGCAGCGGACGTGAAGCTCATCAACCCCAAAGAATTACGTGTTCTGACGAACCCGATTTATCCGCCGATGGAATTCGTAGATCCAAAATCCGGCACGATGGCCGGGTTCGACGTCGATCTCGCCACCGCAATTGCCAAGAAGCTCAACCTTACTCCACTGTTTGTGGCATCGTCGTTCCAGGAGCTTCAAAGCAGCCTCCAAACGGGACGTGGCGACATCATCGTGTCTGGAATGAGCGACAATCCGAAGAGGCAGGAAGCCATGGATTTTGTCGATTACATCACCAGCGGTCCGATTTTCTTCACCAGCAAGGCGAGTGCCGCCAGCTATAAGTCTAATGAAGACGTTTGCGGCAAGAAGGTATCCGGAAGCCGGACGGGCACGTTCCCGGACAACGTGGCGAAGTGGAGCGAGGCGAACTGTGTCGCCAAGGGCAAGCCAGCAGTCTTGTTCGAAGGCTCGGCCGACTCTAACGCTGCACGTCTTGGCATGAAACAAGGCAGGTTTGACGTGGTCGTCCAAGGGATCGAAACCATCGCATACCAGATGAGTGTAGAGCCAGACACGTACGCGCTCATCGGCGACCCGATCCTGAACAACGACGTGTTTGGCATGGGTTTCAAAAAGGACAATCCTGGTCTACGCGACTCAGTTGCTGGTGCGCTCGATGAATTGATCAAGGACGGCACCTATGATCAACTTCTCAAGAAGTGGGGACTCATCCACAACGCGGTCCCTAAAGCCGTCGTGAACGGCGTCAAGTAACAGACCGCAGCGCGCCGCCAACCCGACGGCGCGCACGCTCATCCACATAACGAAGTCTCTTTTGATGTTGAATCTGAATCCGATTCCGACAGGAAGCACACGTGCGCGCTGGCCTAACAACTTTCGGTCGTCCGTCGCGCTGGCGTTTGACGTCGATGGCCCCACTGGCGACGCGATGCTCGATCGCAGCCTGCTTGAGAACCCGCGCTACTTTACCGAAGGAGCCTTCGGCCCTTGGCGGGCGCTGCCTCGCCTCCTTGATCTTCTTGAGGAACATCGTCTGACGGCGACGTTCTTCATCCCCACCTGGGTTGTCAATAACTGGACGGCGCAATGTCTCGAAATCATTCGAGCGGGGCATGAGATCGGCTACCACGGCCATATCCACGAGTGCTTCATCGACCTGGCGGTCGAAGAGCAACGCGCGGTGATGACAACGTCGCGCGAAATTTTCGAGACGAAACTCGGGGTCACTCCGACCGGTTTTCGGACGCCGTCGGGAGATTGGTCTCCCGATACTGCGGATCTGCTCGCCGACTTCGGGGTCCAATATTCAAGCTCCATGCGTGGGGACGACAGACCGTATTTCCACACGAAGCGAAACGGAGACCGGGGCCTCGTTGAAATTCCGGGCCGCTGGGACATCGATGACTATACGGCTCTTGCTTACTTCGAAGATCCCGATTTCCCCTCGGGACAGGATAGGATCTCGGACTACGAGCAGGTCGCCCGCAACTGGATTTACGAGTTTGAGGGTTTTCATTCGGAAGGGCTCTGCTGGACGACCATCCTTCATCCAAAAGTCTGCGCGAAGCCGGGCCGGCTTGAAATCCTCAACAAGCTCTTTACGGCGATAAGTGCCCATGACGACGTCTGGGCGACCACCTGCGGAGAGATCGCCCATTGGTGGATCGAACAGACCCACAAGGACGAAGCACGATGAGAATTCCTCCCTATTCATGGCCCGTCGGAAAAGCATGCGCCGTCGCCGTCCAGGTGCTCTTCGACGACGGACTCGACGCCGTCTTCAAGGCACCGGATCTCGTCAACAGGAGCAAAAGTTTCTCAGTCTGGGAGTATGGAGCCAAGCGCGGGGTGGAGCGACTTGCCGATACACTGCAGGAGATGCAGGTGCCTGCCACCTGGTTCGTTCCAGGGGTGGTGGCGGAGAAGCATGAAAGTCTGCTGAGAAACGTCGCGGGGCGTGGTCACGAACTCGCGGCGCGGGGATGGGCATTCGAGCGATACGACTCCCTGCCAGCGCAACAAGCACTGGAGCGCCTTAAAAGGTCGGTCGCGGCGCTCGCCGATCTGACCGGGACGGAACCTAGGGGTTTCAGGCTCCCGGCAGGAAACTGGCCCGCAGGATTCGACGGACTGCTCCTCAGAGCCGGCTTCGAATGGTCCGCAACGCTTAGCGGAGACGACCGGCCGTATTTCCATCGATCAGGTCTCGTCGAGATCCCGGTGCATCTGGAGCTCGAAGACCGGCCGTATTTTCAGTTCAACTTCAACCCGCCCTTTCCGAAGGGACTGAGCCGTCTTCCGAGCTACGACAGCGTCCTGCGGAACTGGAAGGCCGAGTTCGACGCCTATCGGAAATACGGGCTGTGCTTCGTTCTTCAGATACGACCCGAGATGATCGGGACACCTGGGCGTATTTTCATACTGCGCGAACTTCTCGCATACGTTCGGTCCTTCGACGATGTTTGGATCGCCAGGAGTTCCGAGATTGCGGACTGGCATCGCAGCCACGCGCAGGCTGTCGAGGACGGTCACCCGATCGAGGTCTACCGCTCCTATCGTCGTGAGAACGGTCTCCATGACTAACAACTACCTTCAGGAACTGGCGTCCCTCGTCCACGGCACGAAGTTCGCGGACCTTCCGGCAGCAACTGTCGAGAAGGCGAAGCTCCATCTCCTCGACACGCTCGGCGCCGGCATAGCCGGAGCAGGTTCGGACGAGGCGCACAAGGCACTGTCTGTCGTCTCCTCCGCTTCAGGCCGCGGCCCTTCGCAGATTTGGGGAAGGACCGAAAAGCTCTCACCCCGCGACGCCGGATTCCTGAACGGCGTTTCCTCGCATGCATACGAACTCGACGACTGCGGCGGTTGCGACCATTCGGGCGCGGTCGTCGTACCGGCTATCCTTGCTCTTCTTCCGGTACTGGATGCACCGCTTTCCGGGATGGAGTTGCTGCTCAGCATGACCATGGGCTACGAAGTGGGCAGGCGGGTGCTTGAGGCCTGCGGGGGATATGAGGCTCATAACGCCCTCGGCTGGCACTCGACCGGAACATGCGGCGCGTTCGGAGCGGCCGCCGGTGCCGGCGTGCTTCTTGGGCTGGACGAAACGAAGCTCGTCTCCTCAATGGGAATCGCCTGTTCCTTCGCCGGCGGAACTTGGGCGTTCATCCATGACGGGAGTCAGGCGAAAAAGCTGCATTCCGGCCGCGCGGCAGAAGGAGGCGTGATGGCGGCGCTGCTTGCCGCAGCCTCGTTCCGCGGCCCGACGTCAGTGCTGCAGCCGGACACCTGGGGTAGCTATATCTCGACCTTTGGACAGAACAAGGGCGCGCCGCCCCTCCTGACAGCGGGGTTCGGCGAGCGGTGGCGTCTCGACCGCTGCTCGGTCAAGCCATACGCCACATGCCGTGGAACGCACTCGGCCATCGACGCCGTCGAGGAAATGCTGGCACGACATTCCTTGTCGCCCGCGACCATCGCGTCCATCGAAGCGAGGATGAGCGTTTTTCAGGCCGGAATGTGCGGGGCCACCTCCGTAGAGACCCGCGCGCAGGCCCAGATGAGCCTGCCGTATGCAGTAGCGGCGAAGCTTGCTTTCGGGCGAGTCTTTCTGGCCGAACTCGAAGAGCTGGCATTTCAGAGTCCAGAAGTGTCGTCATGGCTGGAAAGAATCTCGGTTCATGTCGATCCGGACATGGCCGACGACGCGGAACCCGAGATCACGCTGGTGACCACATTCGGAGAGCGGTTCTCGTTGACGGTCGACGAGCCTTTGGGAAGCCCCCGTTCGCCTCTTCCACAGCAGCGCATCGTCGACAAGTTCAGCAATCTCGCCGAGCGGCGCCTAGCTCCTGATCGAGTCCGCCAGGTAGTGGACTATGTCCTGGAAATCGACAGCCGCCCGGATGTCCGTGACCTACCCATGCTTCTGGCTCAGCAGTGAGTCCCGATCAAGAATAATAACGAAAGGCAATCCAATGACAGCTCAGGCCGCAAAGACATGGTCGCCCTTGTTCAAGGAAGCTCTGGCGACCGACTTCCGAGACTTCCAGGAGTGCCTGGATCAGGACAAGCGTATCGCTCTCTACGACGTCGAAGGCTCGCGTGCCCATGCCGACATGCTTGCTAAGTGCGGCATCATTTCCTCTGAAGACAACGATGCTATCCAGTCCGGCCTTGCGACGATCGCCGAAGAGATGAAGGCGGGCACTTTCGAGTGGAAGAAGGAACTGGAAGACGTCCATATGAACGTCGAGGCGAGGCTTACCGCACTCGTCGGTGACGCGGGAAAGCGGCTGCATACCGCCCGCTCCCGCAACGACCAGAATTCCACGGACGTCAAACTCTACGCCCGCGCCGAACTGGATCAACTTGCTCGGGAGCTGAGGCAGTTGATCGCGGCGTTCGTGGACCTTGCTGAGCAGCACGTCGATACGATCATGCCTGGGTTCACTCATCTCCAGGTGGCGCAACCGATTACTTTCGGCCACCATCTGATGGCTTATGTGGAGATGTTCCTGAGGGACGTGGAACGCGTCGAACAGGCAACGGAGCGTCTTAACGTTTCGCCGCTCGGCGCCGCCGCGCTTGCAGGTACCGGCTTCCCGATCGACCCTGAATATACGGCAAGAACCCTGGGCTTCCGCTCCGTATGCCGCAATTCGCTCGACGCCGTCTCCGACCGCGACTACATCGTGGACATCACGGCTGCGGGCGCGCTTATCATGGGCCATCTTTCCCGCTTCTCGGAGGAAGTCATCATGTGGTGCACGCCGCTCTTCGACTTCATCGAGGTCGGAGACGCGTTCTGCACCGGTTCATCTATCATGCCGCAGAAGCGGAACCCGGATCTTGCCGAACTCATACGTGGCAAGGCGGCCAGAATGATCGGCAATCTTGCGTTTGCTGCATCGCTCATCAAGAGCCAGCCTCTTGCATTCAACAAGGACATGCAGGAATGCAAGCCCCCGCTGACGGATACGCTAGAAAACGTCAGAGGTGCCGTAACAGTGACCGCGCAGATGATCGCCAGTATCACTGTCAAAAAGGCTAAGATGCTGGCTGCCGCGGGGCAAGGCTATTCCACCGCCACCGATCTTGCAGACTATCTCGTGCGGGCCGGCCTGCCATTCCGCGACGCACACCATGTCGTAGCAACAATCGTAGGAGCCGCACGTGAGCGGAACTACGAGTCGCTTGCAGACTTCACCTTGACTGACCTTCAGAGCTTCTCTGACGTCATCAAGCAAGACGTTCAGGCGGTGCTCACTGTGGAAGGTTCGGTCGCAAGCCGCGCCGGCATAGGTGGCACATCGCCCGAGCGCGTCAGGAAAGCCATCGAAGAAGTCACTAACCTCCTTGGCTGAACTTGCGTTCCATAGCGGGGGGAGATCCTATAGGATCCGCTCTGGCTTCATGTGATACGAAAGGCGACGCCTTGGACTTTAGATTCGATGCGAATCGGCTGCCTCCGCTGCAGACGCTCCAGGCCTTCTCGGTTGTTGCCGCGACCGGGAGCTTTACCGCCGCCGCGGAGCAGTTGAACCTAAGTCAGAGCGCGGTGAGTCGCCAAATACAGCAGCTCGAAAACTACTTCGGGTGTGTCCTTTTTGAAAGGCACACCCGGATGGTCTCCATTACCGAGCGTGGTCAGACTATCCTTCCAATCGTCGAAGGACTTTTGTCTTCGTTCAAGAACTCAATCGAGGCCAGCAGAATCGGCACTCGATCGATAACAGTGCGTATCACACCAACGTTTACCCGCCGATGGTTGCTTCCGCGCCTCTCGGATCTGAAGCAGCTTTATCCTGACCTCAATGTGAACATCGACACGGCATGGTTCCAGAAACCGACTTTTGGTCTAGGCGAGGTCGACGTATTTATTACCTATGGAAATGGCTTTTGGCCTGGAATGGACGTCATTCACCTAATGAAAGAGCGTTTGACGCCCATGTGCAGCCCCTCTCTCGCGTCAAGCCTCGCTGATGACGACGACCTTTCCTCTTTGGGGAAACAGACTCTGATACATTCGAATCCCCGCCAGAGCGATTGGATCCTCTGGCTGCAGGCCGAGGGGGCGTATTCGTTCCAAGCCTCATCCCATCAGGTTTTCGATACTCAGGACTTCGCACTTACAGCAGCGGCGAGTGGCCTCGGCGTCGCAATGGGCGACCTAACCCTCTTCCGTGAGGATATTGAGGAACGAAAGCTTGTCGCCCCTTACTCCCGAGTCGTCGAAACCGGCTACGGCTATTATGCACTGTATCCGGCCCGGGACGAAGCGCGGGTTAAAGTTAGAGATTTTGCAAAATGGCTCGAGTCAACCTGCCGACCGGACTTGTGAAATTTAGGCTTGCAGTTTGAACTTAACTCATAACTTTCACGTTCTTAGGATTTATATCATTTGCAACGGTATTGCTGAAGTAAGCTGGCGTGCGACTGAAAACGAGAAGGCCGCAAGCCGGCTGGCAGATCGAATGTCCGCGATGGGTTTGCTCGCCAGTCTGGCGCTCTTGATGGGATCCGGATCAATGACGCGGTTGTTTACCAATGGCGCGATTGTTTAAATGCTAGACACCGGCCTAGACAACCAATTCCGAATCTTTGCGTGGTAAAACTTCTTTCCAGCTCAGTACGGCGCGACACGCTCTCAGTGCCTGCATCGACGCAAGAGCGTCCATAGTTGTGCTCGTCAGGGATGCGCTGATGCAGTAGGCCCTGGATCCTCGAGACCGCCGGCAGTCAAGCGTTCCCAGTTGCCATAAGCGAGCTTCGATTTGCTGCTATCGTCGAGCTCCAGACCGGCCACAAATCGCCGTGCATCGCCTCCAGGGCGGTATTGGTACGGGTAGTCTGTCGAGAACAAGATTCGATCAATCCCAACGGCATCGACTGCCTGCCACAGGTAGGTCGGGCTGAACATACCGCTTGCGGTCAGGTAAAGATTGTTCCGGATATACTCTATGAACGGCCGCTGGAGCTTTGAGACCCGATCGAGCATGACAAGCCGTTCAAGATAGAAAAGCACCAACTCGCCCCAGTGGCCAAGGATCACCTGAAGCTTCGGATAGCGGTCGAAGACGCCCCCCAAGATCAGGCGCACGAACTGGATTCCCGCCTCGAAATGCCATCCCAGCGCGAATGTGGACAAGGCGAGATCGATGGGCCCGCCGAAGCCCGCGTAATAGGAGTCACGCACGCTCGTCTGTGGAATCTGCGGGTGGATCAGGAGCGGGATACTGAGCTCGGCCGCACACGCGAATGTCGGTTCGAAAATCGGATGATCCAGATTTTGGTCGCCGACCCGGCCAAAAAGAACGGCGCCCTTGCAGCCGAGCTCCTCGACGGATCGTCGCAACTCCAGCGCCGCCGCGTCAGCCTCCGCGGAGGGCAGGGCCGCCATAGCCTGAAAACGAGACGGATTGGCAGCGACGGCTTCGGCCAGCAAATCGTTGGCGCGACGAGCGAGGTCGATGCCGTGGCGACCAAGGTTGTTGAGGCCCGGGGCCGTCAGAGAGAGAACCTGAACATCGACGCCTGTCTCGTCCATCAGAGCCACCCGCTCTTCTCCAAGATCTGCGAGCCGCTCGCCCATCTCTGAAGTCCTTGAAGCTGTGTCATCCGCGGCACCAAACGACGCGCCACTTTTCATCATCCTGCGGGGATGTCAGGATGAGCTGATCATCCATGAAGCTGTATGCACGCGGGAAATCGTGGACCACAAACTCGCGAACCAACGCGCCTTCGACCCGATAGACGAAGATGCCATTCGGGACATCGAGGCTAATCGTACCGAAGCTCGCTTCGTATCCACCGCTGCTATAGTCAAGGTTGCGAACCTGAACCGCCATGTGGCCATCAGAGGTAAAGACTAGAAGACCTTCAACGTCGGCGGCCCTTATCGCTCCGTTCGCGTCGGGCTGCTCGATCGCCGCGAGGTGCCAAGCGCCCTCAAATCGGGCAAGGATCTCAGCATCGGCGGTCGCCTGCGCGTGCGCACCAGTTACGGTTTTCATCGATTGAGCTCCTCTGTGTCTATGCCCTGCCGCACTCGGATCCCCAAAAGCCTCTCAGAAGGAGTTTCCTCGCTGAGACCAAAGACATGCGGCGATCGTCGTTCAGCGCTTTGTGGCCAACTGATCGACGAGAGCTCGGCCGACGCCATGCGCGGAAGCAGGGTTCTGGCCAGTGATCAGACGACCATCGGTCACCACATTCTCCGACCAGTTGGGCGCGGGCTGATGCAGCGCGCCGCGCTGCTTGAGCGTGGTGGCAAGGAGATAGGGCACCACCTTCGTGTAGTTGACTTCGGCCTCCTCCTCGTCGGTGAAGGAGGCAAGCTTCTTGCCGGCGACGAGATAGCTACCGTCGGACAGCGTCGCATTCACCAGCGCGGCCGGGCCGTGGCAGACCGCCGAGACAATACCGCCAGCCTCCCAGATTTCACGGATGACCTTCTGCACGGCCTCGCTGTCGGCGAAATCCCACATCGTACCGTGGCCGCCGGCGAAGAAGACCGCCGAGTAGCGCGACGGGTCGAGACCTTTCAGCACCAACGAGTCACCCAGCGCGCTGCGGAAGCCCTCGTCCTTCCAGTAATGGGCGTTGGCCGCATCAGACAGATCGAAGAAGTCGATCGGCGGATGGCCGCCCCTGATCGAGGCGATCTCGTAGGGAATTCCCGCCTTGTCGAAGACATCGAGCGGATGGGTGAGTTCCACCATAGCGAAGCCGGTCGGTTCGCCGCTGTCGCCGCGGATCGGGTGGCTGGTGACCACGCATAGGATGGGCTTGATCGTGTTTGCCATGTTTCGGTCTCCTCAGGATTTGAGCGAGGCCATGTCGATAACAAAGCGATACTTCACGTCGCTCTTCAACATGCGCTCATAAGCTTCGTTGATTTTCTGGATGGGAATGATCTCTACGTCCGAGACGATGCCGTGGCGCCCGCAGAAATCCAGCATCTCCTGGGTTTCCGGCACGCCGCCGATAAAGGAACCCGAGATTGCCCGGCGACCGCGCACGACACCGCCGGCGTTGACTGGCGTACCGAGCGGTCCGAGATAGCCGACGAGGACGAGCACGCCCTCCAGCGCCAGTGTTGGCATATAGGGATTGACGTCGTGATCGTAGGGCACGGTGTCGACAATGACGTCGAAGCGGCCGGCGACGGCTTCCATCTGCTCCGGATCGCTGGACAGCACGACATGGTCCGCGCCGAGACGGAAGGCATCTTGCTCCTTGCCAGCCGAGCGCGTGAACAGGGTGACATCGGCTCCGAGTGCCTTGGCGAGCTTCAAGGCCATGTGACCAAGCCCGCCCAGGCCGATCACCGCGACCTTGCTGTCCTTGCCGACGTTCCAGCGGTGCAGCGGCGACCAGGTCGTGATACCAGCGCATAGCAACGGAGCGGCACCCGCCGGATCGAGTCCGCCGGGCAGCGACAGTACGAATTTGTCGCGCACGACGATGGAATCCGAATAGCCGCCATAGGTGATGCTGCCACCCTGCCGGTCTTGGCCGTTGTAACTGAACGTCGGCCCCTCCACGCAGTCCTGTTCCCAGCCTTTAAGGCAGGGTTTGCAATGCTGGCAGGAATCGACCATGCAGCCGACCCCGACCATATCGCCGGCCTTGAAGCGGGATACGCCCGGTCCAACCTCACGCACCCGGCCGATAATCTCGTGGCCCGGCACGATTGGATAGGTCGTGAAGCCAAAGTGGTTGCGGGCCATATGGACGTCCGTATGGCAGACGCCGCAATAGAGGATGTCGATGACGACGTCGTCCGGTCGCGGCGCGCGCCGCTCGAAAGCAAAACTTTCGAGCGGGCTGGCGGCCGATTGAGCTGCGAAGCCAAGTGCGTTCATGTCCTCGATTTCCTTCATTGGGACGGTGTTTGATCAAAGTTGGCCGAAGAAGAACGCGAGTTTCTCGACGGCTTGATCGACATATCCAGGCACGTCATAGAGGGCGATATGAGAGGCGCCCTCTATGACGAACAGTTCCTTCGGCCCACTGGAAAGCCCATAGGCCTGATCGCTGTAGATCTTCGTGTCTGCCTCGCTTCCGGCGATCAGGAGCATCGGTTGGGTCAGCAAATCCGGACGCAAGGCGAAGGTCGAAAACGCCAGCATTCTGTCTAGGCTGGACATCAGGAAACGGCCCTTGGAATTCGGATGCCAGCCCCGCGGTGTCCTTTAATAGTCGTAGCCTTCCCGCAGCATCGTCGGGGTGTTTGCGTCAATATCTTCCAGCTTTTCCGGCACGAACGGGGCATAAACCGGCGCCCCTCCCTTCGCTTCCGCATTGCGCTGCCTGGCAGCTGCCTCAAGCGTCTTGATTTGCTCGTCGACCGGAATTGGGCGACCGAAGAAACTCCTGGCAGCCTCGCCCATTGGGGTCGCGCTGACCCCCGCCACCGCTTTGAAGCGGCGCTCGGTCTGGCTACAGCGATTGCATATCCGCCGCCTGCGCAGACGCCGAACACGCCCAGCCGTGTAGCGTCTACATAGGGGAGCGTCGTCAGGAAGTCCGCTGCACACCGCGCATCTTCCACTCTCGTCGTCGGATCCTCAAGGAGGCGCGGTTCGCCTCCGCTCGCGCCTTGATAGGACGAGTCGTACACCACAACGACGAAGCCACGGGCTGCAAGCCTTTTGGCGTAGAGGCCGATCGTCTGCTCTTTCACGCCACCCGCCGGATGGATCCCAACGAGTGCGGGATACTGTTTACCGTTCTGAAAGTCGTCCGGCAGATGAATATGTGCGGCAATTTCTACCGCTTGGTTCCTGAAGGATACGTCCTGGATCATCGCTTCTTCCTTTTCCGAAGTGACGGCGCGGTGCGAACGCGATGCACATTGTCAGGCGTTGCCTGGGGCGAACAGCGATTCCCAGTTCGTAAAGGGGCCGAGCGGGATCACGTCCCAGCCGATCAGGCCGGCCTTGGCGAGGGGAAATTCGGCAAGCGCCGTCTTAGCCGCTTCGACGGAGGGGGCTTCCGCGATGATTGCGACGCCGGGGCGATCCTGCCGGAAGTAGATGTCACGGATGACGCCGCCTTTGTACATCTGCCAGGCGTGGCGAGCCTCATCCTGCATATGCGGCTGATACTTCTCCAGCGAGGCGCCGGGCTGTGGGACGTCGAGACAAAGCAATTTCATGGTCAGGCTCCTTGTTTTGGATTTGCTGTTAGGCGGGTTGAAACCGGCTGGTCGTCTCCGCCACACGCCGGCCGAGATACTGAGCCGTCCTCAGGTCGCTGCCGATCAGCGCGACGTCGGGCGCCTGGTCCACGTTCGATTGGGTCATGACTCCCAGCCAGCTTCCGAGCCGATTGAGATCGTCGACGCTGCCGGTGCTGCTGCTGTTGCCGGGCATCATATCGAGGCCGACCCAGATCATGCCGTGCTGGGCTGCAAACAGCGCCATCGATACGAGCGAATTCAGCTTGTCGCCGTGCTGGGCTCCGGAATTGGTAAAGCCCGCCGCGATCTTGTTGCGCCACTTCAGGGCCGACCAGGCCGCCCTTGTTGAATCTTCGAAGAACTGCTTGAGCTTGGCGCTGATCAGGCCGTTATAGGTCGGCGACCCGAAGATGATGGCATCGCTGCGCTCAAGCGTCTCCCAGTCCACCGGGCCGTCCGCGACGGCGATAAGCTTCGCCTCAGCCTCTTTTACTTCGCTAACGCCAGCGGCGACGGCTTCAGCGACGCGGGCGGTGTGACCGAAGCCGCTGTCGTATACGATTGAAATCAACAACTCGATCGCCTTCCTGCAATGAGAATGCGCATGACGGAAGGAACGGTCGGGGCCGACCGTCCTGAAAACGTCACTTGCCTGATCTCCTCATTACAGTAGAATGACATTCAGCAGTGGCGATTGTTTTTCACTTGTTTATTTCCTCGAATTCCGCAATCGCGTCATAAAAGCGTCCGAAAGGTTTCGCCTTGCGCGACAGGTTTGACGGGATAGAAGTTTTTGTGGAAGCAGTCGAAGCTGGAGGGTTCAAACGCGCGGCCGATCGGCTGTCCCTCACGCCTTCGGCGGTCGGCAAAGCCATTGCGCGCCTGGAAGAGCGGCTTGGCGTGCGCCTGTTTCAACGCACGACGCGCACGCAATGTCTGACGGAAGATGGTCAGCAATATTATGAGCGGTGCCTGCGCGCCATCGAGGAATTGCGCACGGGCGAATCCCTTCTGGAAACCGGACGGCGCGAGGTCGCCGGCAAACTTCGCGTATCGCTGCCGGTACTGTTCGGCCGTTACTGCGTCGCGCCCATACTGCGTTCCTATGCTCGCCAGCATCCGAAGCTTGAACTCGAACTCAGCTTCAACGATCGCCAGGTCGATATGATCGCCGACGGTTTCGACCTTGCGGTGCGCAACGGCGCACTTGGCAATGGAACGTCATTGCGCGCTCGGCGACTCGTCGGCCAACGCAAGGCGCTGTGTGCGTCTCCGGCCTATCTGGCGGCACGCGGAGAGCCGCACTCCCTTAGCGATTTAGGGGACCACGACACGCTCGTTTATTGGCGCAACGATTATGCGTTACCCTGGCGGCTTCCGGACGCATCGGGGGACCTCGTTGATGTGCCCGTCAGTTCCAGGCTCCGTTTCGATGACCTTGAAGCCATTACGGATGCCGCGGTCGAAGGAATGGGTCTTGCCTGGCAACCCCATTGGCTCATCAGCGATCACATACGCGCTGGCAGACTCGTTGAACTTTGGACGGACAGGCCAAGTGCCACGATCGAAGCCTATGCCGTCTGGCCGGCTGCACAGCATCTGCCGTTGCGGTCCAGGCTGGCGATAGACGCTCTTGCGAGCGAATTGCCGAAACGGTTCGGTCAGGAGGCCGCTTAATTCATCCAGCCGCGTCAGCCAGAATGGCGTAACGCGTTCACGAGCAGGGAAAAGGCCGACGAGGACTGACGACGGCTGGGATAATAGAGGTGAAACCCCTCCCAATAGGGCGAATAATCCTCGAGAAACCGATGCAGGCGCCCGGTTTCCAGATAGGGTTTGGCGATATCTTCCGGGACGTAGGCGAAACCAAAGCCGTCGAGCGCCGCCTCCAGAACATTATAGATCGTGTTGAAGACGAGTTGTCCGTCCACCTTCACTTTGATCTCTCGTCCATTCTCCTCGAATTCCCAAGCGTAAAGGCCGCCATGAGTTGGAAATCGAAGATTGATGCAGCGGTGGAGGGTCAGCTCCTTCGGGTGAGCCGGAATGTCCCGAGACGCAAAATAGGATTTCGCCGCCACGACCGCGAAACGAACATCTGGCCCGATCCGGACGGAGATCATATCCTTGGCGATCTGTTCACCAAGCTGCACGCCGGCATCATAACGATCGCTGACAATGTCCTGCAGACCGTAATTCAGATCGAGTTCGAGCCTGATGTCCGGATATTGATGGAGAAAGCCGCGCAGCTTCGGCCAGATGTAATGCTGGATCTGATAGTCCCCGGCGGTCAGCCGGATGGTTCCGGCAGGCCTTTCGCGCAACGCGTTGAGCTCATCGATCGCCATTCCGATTTCGTCAAAAAGCGGACCGATACTGATAAGCATCCGTTCGCCGGCCTCGGTCGGCGAGACACTGCGTGTTGTCCTCGTCAGCAGCCGCACGCCGAGCCGCTCCTCAAGTTGGCGGATCGTGTGGCTAAGCGCCGACTGCGAAACGCCGAATTTGGCAGCCGCTTTCGTGAAACTGCGCTCTCTCGCGACCAGCAAGAACACCATCAAATCGTTGACGTTCTGCCGCTCCATTTATGATTCCCTGTCATGACCACGTGCTCATTTATAAAACACATGGCCATAAAATAGTAGCAGCACCGCTTGGAACGGCGACGATGCCGATCACCTTCGCCCGTCTGCATGCCGCCGGCCACCACTTCGGAATTCATTTCGCCCGGTTGCGCAGGACCTCGCCGACAACGGTCGAGGCGGAGAAAGCGTTCGGCCATCCGGCATAGAAGGCCGTGTGGGCCACGATTTCTCCGGCTTCTTCGGCGGTGAGGCCGTTATCCATTGCCCGGTTAAGGTGATAGGTGATCTGGGCACTTTGCCCCGAGGCGATGAGCGAGCTTACGGTTACAAGGCTGCGGTCGCGTGGTGCAAGACCCGGCCGCTGCCAAAGATCGCGAAACAGCGGGTCGGCGGTAAACAGCACCAGTCCTGGCGAAATCTGTCCGACATTTTTCTCGACGGACTCGGCGCGCCGCTGCTCCACCTCCTCATTCAAAGGCAGCAATTGCGGCGAGGCGGCAGGGAGTTGATCGGCCGTGATGTTTCGGGCGGTAAACACCTCCTTCGTCGCGGCGATCGCAGACATGGCGTTCGACCAACCCGAATAGAAGGCAAGATGGGTTATGATCTCCGAGACTTCACCAGGGGTGACGCCGTTATCGAGAGCGACATTTGCGTAGTGCTTGAGGTCGACAGCCTGGTTTCGGGCGATCAGGACCGACAGCGTGACAATGCTGCGGTCGCGTCGCGAGAGCTGCGGCCGCTGCCACAGGTTTCCAATCACGTCTTCTTCGGCATACCGGCTAAGAGCCGGCGATACGGAGCGAATGTCGCCGACCGGCAGCGACGAAGCCCTTTCCGGCATACCTCCGCTTCCCGTTCCTTCCTGAGCGAAGACAGGCTCACCTGTGGTGAGCGAGATCGCCGTGGCCGCCAAGATCCGTTTCATGGATATTCCTTCCGGTTTGATTGCTATCGCGCATCGCATCGAATGGCTCTCCAGCCGCGTGAACGCGGCTTTGGCGACGCTTTGCGATACTCGTGGAAACATGCCGCTGCCGGCAGTGGCAGCGGCCCGACATTCAGACCAATGACACCTAAAGCCCCGAACGGCGCAGCATCGCTTCGGGGTAGCGGGCGCCCTTTATGGCGATATCAGCCTGTTCGATCTCGTCGAGATCGGCCTTATCCAGAGCGACATTCAACGCGCCGATATTCTCCTCGAACCGCTCCAGCCTGCGTGTGCCGAACAGAGGAACAATCCAGGGCTTTTGCGCCAGCAGCCAGGCAAGCGCGACCTGCGCCGGTGTCGCATCATGCTTCTCGCCAATCTTGCGGATCAGATCGATCAGCTTCTGGTTGGCGACACGAGCCTCCTCGGAGAAACGCGGGATGTCGGCCCGGATATCGGAGCTATCGAATGTGGTGCTGACGTCGATCTTGCCGGTCAAGAACCCCTTGCCCAGCGGGCTGAAGGGAACGAGCCCGATACCGAGTTCCTCGATGGTCGGGATGATTTCGGTCTCCGGTTCGCGGGTCCAGAGTGAATATTCGCTCTGCAGTGCGGCAACCGGCTGCACCGCATGCGCCCGGCGAATGGACTGTGCGCCAGCTTCCGACAGGCCGAACCACAGCACCTTGCCCTCGGCAATCAGTTCCTTCACCGTTCCCGCGACATCTTCCATCGGCACGTCGGGGTCGACCCGATGCTGGTAATAGAGATCGATGTGGTCGGTGCGCAGACGTTTCAGGCTTCCTTCGATGGAGCGGCGGATCTGCGTCGGCCTGCTGTTGACGCCGCCACGATGCCGGCCGGTTTCCTGGTCGATATCCCAGCCGAATTTCGTGGCGATCTTGACCTTATCGCGGACGGGGGCGAGCGCCTCGCCCACCATCTCCTCGTTGGTCCACGGGCCATAGACCTCGGCGGTGTCGAAAAAATCCATGCCGCGTTCGACCGCGGTGCGAAGAAGGGTAATCATTTCCGCCCGGTCGGGAAGCGCGCGCGCCTTGCCATAACCCATGGCGCCGAGCGACAGGGCAGAAACCTCAAGGCCTTGGCCCAGTTTGCGCTTTTTCATGTTGCAGTTCCTTCCTTGGAGTTGGTGTTCGACGGCCGGCATCATCAAGATGCGGATGAGACGCCGTGCTTCTCAGGATTGCGCGCCCCGAACTTCATGCGATCCGACCTCACCCTCAGCGTTTCTCGCGGAGGTCGATCCTCATGGTCGCCGAGCGTGCCCGAGCGCTAATCATAGGCGCCAGATACGGGCTCTTGCCGTATTTTGCGCGATAGGCGTCGTCGATGCGGTCGTTGATCGGCCCGTCGATCGGCTCGAAGGCGACTTCCCGCGTCATGCCGGCGGCAATAATCCGGCCGGCTTTCTGATGATGCGCGGCCTGGTACCAGCGCGACTTCTGGCCATGGTAGCCACGCACATAGAGACTGCCATCAACCACGACTTCCCAGATCCATGTCGGGGTGCCGTAGGTCGCGCCATCCTCGCGAAATGGTGCAATCTTCAGATCGTCCGCCTGATCAATTTTCGCAAGCTCATCCTGTGACCAGTTCATGGCCATCCCTCATTAATTATTCGGCAGTCAACAACCGCATTCGCGGGACAGAAGCCCATGGGAGCCGTCGATACTCCTGCAGATGGCCGAGGCGGACTTGTTTTCGTCGGAGCCTCAAACCGCCCAATGATCTCAGCGTTCCACTTTCGTAGTCACGAGCCCAGTTGAATATAGCGTGGTTGCCATCGTTCGATTAGGCGCAGCAATTCGCATAGGCTTATGAGCGTGCCTAATCAATGGAGACTTTTCATACGGGACGGCCCCAATTGCCCCACGCTTTATTAACCAAATGAGACGAGGCGGAAGGCCACTCGAACTACCCGATGCCTGCCGTGCAGTAATGCTGCGGCGACGATTTTCTCCCGATGCGTGGCGAGCAATATAATCTCGAACGCGCACGCGTATGGACAAATGGCGTCCATGCGTATATACGCTCATTGTCATGACAACAAGGACGCCACATGCTCAGTATCCGAGATCAGGAAGTTCGTACCCTAGCGGAAACCGTTATGCGCAAACGTGGCGCCTCCAACCTGACCGCGGCTATCAAGCTTGCGTTGCAGCACGAGATTGAGCGGGCTGACGAAGCTGTGCCCTTGAAACAGCACGTCGCAGAGATCCGTGCGCGAGCACTTGCCAAGGCAAAGCTCCCACCTGCCCCACCCTTAACGAAAGAGGAACGTGACGCACTCTGGGGTCAATGATGTTCATCGAGACCTCAGCCTTCGTCGCCATCCTTGCCGGAGAGCCGGAAGCCGATATCTACTTGGACGCGCTCGATGGCGCCGCACGGCGGCAAACTGGTGCGCATGTCCGGCTTGAGGCGCCCATCAATCTGGCGCGTATTCTTGGGCTAGAGGTCCTTGATGCCCAAGAGATGTTCGACGCTTTTCTTCAAGCGGCCAAAATCACCGTGGTTCCGCTCACCGATGCCATCGCCCGGCGCGCGGTGGAAGCCTTCGCCATATACGGCAAGGGAAAGGGCCATCCCGCCCAACTCAACTTCGCCGACTGCCTGTCCTATGCTTGCGCGGACACTCTCAAGATGCCGATCCTGTTCAAAGGGCGTGACTTTATAGAAACAGATCTTAAGAGCGCACTATCCAGCGAGAGCTGAGCCGCGGCGATCTCTCGATAGGTGGACCAGGACCGAGATCTCGAGGAGCCGCAGAGCGACTAATATACGTCCCTACACTTTCAGTTGAGGGGCGGAAATCTTTCACATCGAGGTGTCCCTCATGGATGTCGAATCAATCGGCTTTAGGAAGCGCCAGAATACATGTCGCCTTGAAGGGAATCGAACGACTGACTCGGTTGCTAAGCCGCCCGATCAGGGCACCCAACGTAGTTGTTTCAGTGTTATAGCCGGCCTGCCGACTACAGCAGAAGCGTAGGGAATTTCTTCTCCCGAAGTTGCTCTATCGCCCTCTCCGACGACTTCCATGCCTCGCCTTTGAGAAGCGGTAAAACATGATTCCAGATCACACCGAACGCATGAATAGCATCGTCGTCGGTGAACTCGACGCCTGGGGGAAGCAACGGCGCAATGTCCTCGGTCAGACTCTTCGTCAGCTTTTCGAGCATTCGTTGCTCCGCGTTCGCCCTGGTGATTACATTTTCTTCGAGCGCAAGGTAGTGCTCGAAAGCTGCGACGAGTCGCCCAGCGTCGAGGGAAAGCTCGCGCCAACCTTCATGTAGGTCAAAGAGATCGCGGTTCTTTCGCCGCTGCAGGAGAGCCCTGAGTTTTGTGCCAAACAACTCTTCCTTGTCGTAGGATACGACGTCGGCAGCACCGGCGAACCACCCATTCTCGACCTTGAAGGGGTACGCCTGAGTCCCAAACAATGATTTGTGCTCGCGTGTATTGATCTCCACCTTCAGCTTAAGCCAGGAATCGGGCTCCGCCTCTGGTGCGAAACGGAAAACCAAGTGCGTAGAATGACCAGCCTGCTCTCTTTTGAACTTCCCCAGCCATGACAGTGCGTCGCGGATTGCGTCGATCGTCGGTCCAATAGGCTCGGCAGTGGTCTGAACCAAATCGATATCTTCCGAATAGCGCAAAGGCCTTTTGAAAAGCAGTTTGTTGATTGCCGTGCCACCCCGGAAGGCGATCTTGCCCCGAAGCTTCGGCGCCGAAAAGAGATCACAGAGGGCGCGCGAAATAATAAGATCTTGTTCGATCTGACGAGAGTCAGGCCAAGGCGCCTGAGAAGCCCAGGAGGTAAGATGCGAGTTCGGGATCAAAAGTCGATCTCCACAGTTTCATTAATGTCGAGACGCCAACGGTCATCCCTCGTTCCGGAAATTGAAAGACCCTCGATCAGGGGCCTCACCGATGGATCGAGGGGTGTATATTTGTCGGTTTGCCGGGCGAATGGCTGCAATGCATTAGCCTGCCTCCTGTGATCCGACATATCGAGCAAGTAGCCGAGACGTCGGATGGACGTATTCTCGAAGTGCTGCGCAATGGATGCCAACTTCTTGGGATTCGCTCTGTCGCCAATATCCTTCGCAATTTGCGCAACGCCGTTAATTCCGGTGGCCCGCTTGAAATAACGGATGCAGTCCAAGAGGGTGAGCTCGACGCCTGCTGCTTGGGCGTAGCCGGTATCGGTTTTCAGGGACGCCAGCCATTCCTTTTGGTTGGTTGCACTGAATATGGCAGGCGCCAAATAGATGAACTGGACACGGTGGCGCCCGATCACGATTGAGCGAAACTGCTGCGGAACAACAACTTGAAACACCATGGCAGCCTGGTGCGACGAACCATGCATCGCGGCCGCGCGTAAAAGGGATATCCGGTAGTCGAGGCCGAGGTATCTCATCAACGGGTCAATCCAGCGGGCAGGATCCGGAGCACCGGTAATCTTGTCCTCGGGCCGCAGGATGACGTAAAATCCATGTTTCGGGTTGGCTAATCTTTTCCTGGAGATTTGCCGCGTCAAAGCTGCAGTGAGGGCGTCAGGTTTAAGCGGCAGCTCAGCCAAAACCTCTTCGCGGGTGAACGTTGAGAACCCGTTGATGAGCTTTCTTTCGATGTAATCGTCCAGTAATGACATGCGCTGATCATACGCAAAAACAAACAAATTAATAGGGTTTTTGCATATGATTGACGGAAAAGCACCGGTAGAAATGAGAGAAACAACCCGCCCGAATTACGCCTCGTCCCTCGTTCAACGTAGCTATCTTCGGATGACGGCATCAACAGAAGAAACTTCGTCAACGGCGGTGCGAAACTGGGTAAACACCTCAGCCGAGTAAGGCACGGAGATTCGACACGATGACTTTCGTCATTGCGTCTGGTGATAGCCCGAGAACGCCACCCAGTGCACTTGCGGCAAACGGCGCGTCGCTGGGTTCAGCGGCACGGCCTTGCTGTTTTGTGAACGGGCCATCGGTTTCGGTGAGGATCCGGTCCCGCGGTAGGCTTCCGATCAGTTCCCTGCCACGGTCGGTCCGGGTCATTTCGGCGTTGACCGAGAAATAGCATCCGAGAGCGGCCGCTCGGCGGGCGTCGCTCCTGCTGCCGGTGAACCAATGAAGCACGACGCTGCCGCGTTCTCGCGGAAGATGCGCTTCGATCATATCCAGGACAGCTGGAACGCTCCTAACGCTGTGGACCGTAAGGATCTTGCCGCCCGCTTCAGCGCATCGTTCGAGGATGTGCCGGAACACTTTCTTCTGAGCCTCGAGCGACTTGTAGAAACGAGGGCCCGCGTCGAGACCGACCTCGCCGACATATCGTGTCTCGGGTAGGTGACGGTCCCACAAGCACAGCTCGGAGGATCGGTCTGCGACGAGTTGCGGATGCAGCCCCAGCGCTGCGCGGACATAACGGGTGTGTTGCGTCAGTTCATAGTTGCGCGGCCAGGCTTTCGGCGTCGTCGTTACCGTCAGCGTATAGATCCGTCCGGCTTCGGCTTTTGCAATCGCCGCCTGATGGTCGGGATAGAGATCGAGATGGCAATGAAAGTCCACTCCCCCAATCGACGATATGTCACTCATCCGGGCCGCGTCCTCACGCCCGTCAGAAGCGCACCCACTTCCTCAAGCCCGCGACGGTAGACGTCAGCGAGGGCTGCTTGGCGCTGGGGGGACTCGTCGAACAGAGGGCCCGGTTTATGGATCAGTATCGGTGCCAATGCCGGGCGAGCCCGAAGGCGCTCGATCGCGAGCTGGAAAGAGCGAACCTGCACGCCTTCCGATTGGCGAGTGTCGAGCGCGTAGGCTGTGAGATTGGGTACGGTGTAAACCGTAGGGTCGATATCGGGGCGCAGGCCCCTTAGGAGCGCGGCACGTCGGATCAGGCGTGGCAGGCAGTAACCGCAGTGCTGGGTACCGTGGCCCCGCCATCTGCCCTTCGTCGGCGAGGCGCAGGAGAGCGACGACGGAGAGAGCCGCCGAAGGAGCGCGGGATTGGCGCAATCCTCGGCCATCTCGCCTTTCGTCCGATCCCAACAGGGATTCTCGATCCGGCCCGACATGCCGAGCGTATGCAACGCATCGTTCCAACGGGCGATATAGAACGGGTGCGTGGTCCGGGTGCTCAAGGCGCCGAGGCGCAGCGGGTCGAGGGGCACGTTGACGGCGATCAGCCCGTTCTCCGGCATCTTGAGGGTGAAGGACTGATCGAGCCCGGTTCCGGCGAAGACGCCAAGTGCGAAGAAGAGGAAGGACCTCCCCCTGGTGGTGTTCTCACCGGCTGAACCTCGGACGAATCCGTCGGGAAAGGCCATCCAGAGGCGGAGCCTATCAAAGGCTCTGCCACGGTAGTTCGCTTTGAGCGCCTCAAAGATCGTAGACTGCGCGTCGCTGGTGGCGCCTTCGCCGGCATGGCTGATGAGGAGCGGCGTGCGGCCCGCCTCGAGTGCGTCGATTGCGCCGATTAGGCTGTCGAGGCCGCCCGAGAAGAGAGCCAAATCGTCAAAGGCTGGGCCAAGGAGCCGTGCCGGGGGCGTTGGAGCGACCCGCGCGAAGCCCCGCGGTCGAGCGCGAAAGCCTAACGACCAATGGTCGCCGGTCAGGAAATTCAGCAACCTGACAAAGATGGGAGCGGCCGCCTGCCAGCGATCCGGATCCGCGACGGGGACAACGAGGCGCAACTCGCGCGTCCAGCCATCTTGAGACTCGCTGTCGCGCGAGACGCGGGTGTCCGCTGCGTGAACATGCGCCGCCAGCACGAGCACATTGACGCCCATCTCCGAGGGGAAGACACCGAGCCGCGACAGATCCGTGAGCGCTCGCCCAATGCCATGGCCAAGTGACCGCTCGCCGACCACGAGATCGAGGCGGGTTTCCTCTTCGCCGTCACCGAGTGGCATTCTGCTGCGATCGCTAGGGCCGTAACGGCCAGTGATGACGTGTCGTCTCATGCGCCTTCCGCCTCCGCATCACCCGTGATCTGCAAGATACCGAACGCCTGCTCGTAGACGCGTCCCACGAAGGCGAGCACGCGATCGGGTGTCAGCGCGGCAGCCGCCGCTCTGGCTGTAGTGAGTGCATCGGCAACGCCGCGCCTGATGAAATCGTTGAGCTGCGCCTGGACCCGCGTCGCTTCCCGGGCATCGCTTGGCTGTGTTACGGTTCTGGCCCCGATGTCATTACACAGCCGGGCTTCGATGGCATTCGTCGCGTAGAGTTCGAATACCGTTTGCATCTGCTCGGCGGTGAGGCCGTCGAGATCGGTGATGCCGGCGCCGGCGAGGGCGGCGATAGTTTCGATGAAAGCTTCGCGGGCGATGCCTTCATCGATCGAGCCCCCGTCGGGGCAGACATAATCTGCGAGGCCGAGAAAGATCTCCTCAATCGGCCGACCGGCGAGACCGTCTAGGTTCAGCGCGCGCAGCGCTTCGGTGGCGCCGCGGGCCACGGCGTCGGAAAGGAAGCCGAGAAGACGGCTTCCCGCGCCCCGCGCCGATCCCATCCTGGCCGCCGCCGAGCGCGCGCCTCCGGAAGATGAACCGACATAATGTGAGACAGCTCGGCCGAGACTGCGGCGGTCGTCGCCTCCTGACCCTGCGAAACGCGAGAAGTTGTTGCGCGCGGCCGAGAAGCGAGTCGGATCGGCAATCGGCGGAACTGGAGGTCTGACTGGAGGCTATGGAGTCTCGTGTGGAGCTCCATCGGCGGGAGCGCCATCTGGCGGCTGGCCGGGATCCGGTGGAGCGCCATTGGGCGCCGCCGCTGGCGCGCTCTCGTCGCCGAGCCAGCTTGGAATGAGCGGGGTGCCACCACCTTGGCCACCAACCGCGCTGGATGTGCCCATCAGCGTCCTCCCAGGCGGGTGCGCAACACACCGTTGGCGGCGGCCCTCAGCATGGCGCCACCTTCCTTACCCCAGGTCTGGAGTAGGCGATCGAATCGCTGCACCGCTTCGCCCTCCTTGAGGACCCCTTCCCAGCCAACGCACACCCACGGGCCCAGCCGGTCTCGTGGCAGCGGTTCCAGGAAGTCGACCAGTTCACCTTGGAGCGTGGGATGCGCTTTGACGAGGACAGCGAGTCCAGCCGTACCCGGTGGCTCGGTCTCGATAGCATCCGCGCCGACGATGCGGCCGCGCACAGCCTCGAATACCTGAGCCGCTTCCGGCGGGGCGAGCCGCTTGAGATCGGCCTCGAGCCCTTGGACAGCGAGCTTACCGCCAAAGAGCTGTTCGACCACGGCGGCCAAGTGCCCGAGCACTGAGGCTGCACCAAAATAATCCTTCCGGTCCTTGGCGACGAACAGGTAGGGGCGAAGATCTTCCTCGCCGATTATGGTGGGAACCGTTGCCCACGCCTTGATCACCGGAGAGGAGAGCCATTCGCCGAGCAGCGCACTTTCGGTCGTCTTCACGGCTTCAAGCTTGGGCGCGGCCTTCGCCGCTTCGCCGTCCTTGCCGCCAGGCTTCGAGGCTTTCGCCTTTGGCTTGTCATCTTCTGTCGCCGTTGCGGCTGCTTCAAGGGCTGCCAGGTCAGGACATTTGCCGTCGGGCGCGGCGGCCGCGGCCGCGGCGATCTGATCAAACAGCCGAGGGATGAAACGTTCTGCAAGCATGAGCTTTGCCAGGACCGGGAGCTTTACGTCATCGCCGAACCCGCGTGCTTCGGCCGTGCGTTGGCGCAGGACAAGGGTGTTGAGAAAGCGCTTGATCTGGCGCGGGTTGCCTTTGGTACCACTCGCCAGGATCGGCCCTATCTGATCACTTAGGGCGAGCGCGTTGTTCGCACGGGAAGCTTTGGCGCCGAGGGCGGCTCGCACTGAAGCCGAGTCTAGTGCGCCCGATGTCCAAGGGCGCTTCAAGCGCTCGCGTGCGACACCGATTAAGGCGTTGAACGCGGGATCGCTGTCACCGAGTTCGGCGCCCACGAGCAATAGGGTCACGTAGATGCGGGTTTCTGTATCGCCCAAAGCGGGAATCCGAAACGGCACCTGGATTAGTTTCTCGAGGTAGTTCCGCGCATAGGTCTGCGGGCCTGTCGTATCCGGCAGGTCCGGGAAATGTTTGCGCACGGCGTATTCGATCATCGCCTCATCCGCTGCGACGACGAACGCGGTCCGCGATGTGAACACGAATAGCCGAACTGCTTCCAGGGTTTCGATCGCGGTGTCCGGAAGGCAGCGGTCAAGGTCGTCGATCAGGACCACGAGCTGTTCGACACCAGCTTTTTCGAGGAGGTCGTCGAAAGCCTTTCGGAAGGCATTGATTTCTTCTGGGACGTTTGCGCTACTTGGCATGACAGTAGGTTGTTGGCATTAACTTCCGATAAGTATCAAATATTACGATCATGCGGCGAGGAACGGGCTGCGCCTATTCACAGTTAGATGGGCCCGCTGCCATCGCAGCATTCAATTCGATTCCGGAGTTCACCGAGCACAATTGGCGAATGGGAAAATCTAGTCGTTGACAGAAAGCACCATGATCGGGTCTGCGATTTTCTCAGGTGCCAATTCTTGCGCAAGGGGCAGGACGGCTGTGCCGATCGCGAAAAACTCGATCACATGCGTCTCCCACCCGTGGCTGCCTTCATGAATATCAAGGCCGACAACACCTTCGGCTTTCGCGGCTGAAGCCTCGGCCTGCATTCTGTCAATGGCGATTTCTCGCGCCTCATACATGGCGGCAGTGTAGTTCTCCAGCTCGACGTTGCTCCCTGCGGAGGCCACCGTCGCAAACATGCCTCGATGCGCCACATGATAGACGCAGGACCCCATCACCATCTCGACGGGGCGATAGCCGGCGTGAAGAAGTGACCAGAAATCCTGCCCGGACAAATCGGATGTAAAGGGGCCGCCGTCATGGGCTCGAAATCCCGGATGGCCTTCGGCATGCACCACGCCGGTACCCAGTGCAATGAACTCCAGCATGTGATCATCCCATGCCATTCTCTTTATCGTCAGCTTGACGCCGACGATACCGTCGGCACCCATCGCCGTCGCCTCGGCACGCATTCGCGACATGGCTAATTCGCGGGCGTGATACATCGCCTTTGAAAGGACCTCAAGTTCCTGGTTTTTGCTCCACGAACGATATTGGATGCCTACATGATAGACGCAACTGCCGACACAGAGACCAACAGGCTCGAACCCGGCTTTACGCACCAACAGAAATTCGTTGACACTGAAATCCGAGGTGAACACGCCCGACGGGTGCATTGAACTGCGCAGGCCCTTGAGCCGTTCGAGGACGCGTGCGGGCATCGGGTTCGTCATTCTCAAATTTCCCCTTTTTCATGAGACCCATAAGATTGGTGATGAAGAACGCGCCCGTTTAAAGGGGTTCTCCCGGCGTGCATGTCCACGACTATCCCCGTATCGAGGCCACGATCTTTCATTGCCTTCGTGGCAACCTCGGCGGCGATGTCTACCACGGTGCCTATTATAATATGGCGAAACAGAAAATCGGGTGGTTGCTTGTCGCGTTCGATTTTGAACGACTGACTGAAATTCACATGGGCGAGCACGCTGCCATGCTGACGTTGAGCGCTATTGCGAAGTTCGCTCATCGCCCGCGTTCTGACCTCTCCCCAGAGGCGAGACAAATCGAGACATTCGATGTTGCCCATGAACGTTAGCCGGGTTCTGCCAGACCAGTCAGTTCGCCTTTCGTAGGCGGCGCCGACGGCGATGCCAACCGGAATGATATCAGCGTCCAACAGCTTGGCGAACTCCAGCGCCGAAACAGTAGAGATGATGGGCGCGCCACTGGGCGGCAGGCCATCCACCTTGACGGCAGTACCAACGAGCGTGAAGTCCATACTCTGTTCGATACGGAGCGGCACGGTACGCATCTTGACATCAATAACAGCGTTGGCGCCCGCTGCCTTTGCCTCTTCGCTCAATCGTCGCAGGGCACTGTTCCAGCCCTGCATATGACCTGTGGTCCAAGAAAATCCATAGTGGAGCCAGCATGTCGCCGAAACGGACGAGATGGGTCGGATGCCGTGCGAGCGCATCACAAGCAATTCCGCAGGTGTGAGCGTTGCTAGCCAGGGTAGCGTTCTTGCCTGAATGCCATCGAGCCTTTTGCGCGTCATCTCCGGAACGCTATTGTGCCCTATTGCCCGTCTGATATCTGCTTGTCGTTCGGCGGCTGCCTGGTGGCGAGCGACCACTTCCGGATCCGGCTTCTTGAAAAAATCGAACAGGCCCAAGGGAACCTCCTAGGACGCCATGAAAGCGGAGAGGGATTGGCTAAGGCTCTGCGCCTGCGCACTGGCGGTCCTCGTTTCCGCTGTCAATCGCGTGAACCAATCTGCCGGCGCGACACTCTTGGTGTTGAGCGTGATGCCCCGCACCACCATCGCTATGCACGCCTTCAACTCGCCCCGCGCGATTTCAAGCGTGTATCTGTGTTCGCCAATGTCGACGCTGACGCCGGTCAGCCTCGGCTTGCTAAAAAAAGACTTGCTTTCGTGGATCGATACTTGCTGCGGCAGAGCTTCCTTCAGCCTCAAGGCGAGGGCCTTCAGATTGCTTTCGGCGTCGGAATTGAACCGTCGCAGCCATGCCGCCTGCATATCAAAATCGATGTTGCGTTCCTCGCTCATCCAGCAGGATTCTCCAGGGCGTGCTGATTGACGCCACGCATACCGAGCGATAGCCGGTCGCGAATGGCTGCGAGCTTGGCTTCACGTTCGCGATCCCCTTCCGCAACCTCGCGCTCGATATCGATGACTTCATTCATCGTGCGAATAGCTTCGTCGGCAACCTGCGACAGCACATCAAGGTTGCGCTGATCTCCGCCAAGGCTACGCGCTGCACTCGTAGCGGCGTCATGGGCGCCCTTGGAGGCAAGCAGCGTAATTTGGCGCGACGCCTCGTCCAGCCGTTCCGCCTCGTCGGCGGCGCGTTGGAGATCGACCTGCACCACCGCCTGCGAAGCGACCGCCATCAAGCGCGGGATGACGACCAGCATCCCGTTCGATATTTTCATCAAACGCGTTTCTGCGGCTTTCTTGTTCTGTCCTATGATCGGTATCAGTAACGCCGAGCCAACCAGGTTTTCGCGCATTTCCGCGATCTTGCCGCGGAAATTGGCCAATGCGCTGCGATATTCCATGACATCGGCTGCATCGGCCGGTCCCCGGACTTTAACGCATTCTGGCGCAGCAGTTCCAATTCTTCGTGACCGCGATCTAAGGCGATTTGTCCGCCGGCAATCTCGATTTTCAGACCATAGAGGCTCCTGCGTATAGCTGAGGCCTGCTGATCGAGCAGATCTATCGATACGGCAAGGTCAGATTTCGTCTTCCGCGCCTTGGCCTGTTCGGCGTCCATAAGATCCAGAAACTTCTTGCGATTTTCCTGAAAGCTCCTGAATGCCGTATGGGCGTTGGCGGCCGCCCCCAGTAGTTTGCCGATCAGGCCGAAGCGAGGGGCGGCCGATTTCGGGCCGGACGATTCCGCCTGCAGTTCCTCAATCCTTAGAATTTTCACACCGTCAATGACACTCGCAGCTATACGCCCTACTTCGCCGGTATCGCCGAGACTCACTCCAGTGAGCAGTTGGCGCGAGGCTTGCGCGATCTCGGCGAGCGTGCCTTCGCCATGTGCCAGAAGTGTGTTGGTTTTCCTGAAATCCAGGTTTGCCGCCGAGCGATTGGCTGCGGCGAGATCCTCAGGCGAAAGGGTGGAAACATCCACGAGGCGAGCCGGCGGCGCTTCCGCCAGCAGCCGTGCGTCCGTCACCGGCATCAACGCATTGTCGGAAGGCAGAGACGGCGACGTTTGCGGCGAACCAGAATTCACCTTCAAATCATCGAAGGCGGAAAGATCGAGCGGTTCCGTCGCTTTTTCTTCAGTCATCGCCGTGCTCCTCGCGAGATTTCAAATCCGTAGACGTGTGTCTTATCCCGAACGCCGACAACTTCCGAGTGCCAATTCTTAGACCGAAAGTTATAGAAACAACAGAGCAAACATCGGCGCCATTTTGAATCTTGAAGCAGAATTTTGCTGCGGTCCACGGTGCGCTGGTTGGCGACACAACAAATTGTCTGCCCGGTGGTCTAGTGGAGTGGAAGCTGAGCGTGATGGCGCTGACCACTACCGGCAACTCGGAAGAATGTGGTGTGAGATACGCGTGATTCACTCACCGCCCGGATATCAGACCCCAGCAGACTATGCCGGAAGCATTGCCGCCACCGGCTCCAACGCTGCGCAAGATCAAAGCGGTCGCGTTTCGGCCGGTTGCTCACACCGGGTCAATTGGCGGACTCAAAACCGCCTGGGCACAATCGCCAAACAGAAACCCTCTCTTGTCCGTAATCTATGAGCTAGCTCCAGCTACATGCGAGTTTATTCGCCCGATAGTTGCGTAAATCGTTACCTTCGTAAAGGCGAGAACCATGCAGATTAGCACTGCAAACAGCGCAACCTCCTACCGGTCCTCTTCCAAAGAGCGATATTTCCTACGACCTCTCTAAGGACGAAATATTCCAGAATCTCATGAAGGATCCTGATGTTTCCAAATGTCGTTTGAGACTTGGCTGAAGGGGCGCATTCTTACAATTAAATGCCAAACGACATCAGTCTAGGAAGCCAGCAATCCTGCGAGCGGAGCCAAGCGCCAAAGTCCAACCAAGCATGCCGTGACCAACGTTAATGTAGAGCCCGGCCAAGTTGCGCGACGGACCTATCATAGGCCTCGATGAGGGCGTCATCGGCCGCTCGCCGGACCAACGCATGAATTCCCGTCTGTCATCGAAACATCCCGGTAGCACCGATCGGGCGGCGGCATGGAGCACATCGAAGCGCCCGGCATCGAAACCCGCACCCCGACGCTCGATATCGGCCAGTCCGGCGACACGAAAGCGGTCGCCGATCGCCACGAAGGCAAGCTTGCGCTTCACGTCCGTGAGGCTGACGAGCGGTGTATCGGCACATCTGGCCACGGTGAGCGAATAGCCACGTACCGGCTGGATGCCGGCTGCCTCAGGCAGATCGGCCATGAGGCCATGGATCAAAGGGCCGGCGGTGACGACGGCGCGCTCAATCCCGAGAGGTTCGCGGTCTGCAAAGCGCAGAGCCCTAAGCTTTCCTTGCCTCTGTTCGAAACCTGTGACCAGTCGGTTAAAGCAGGTGACGACACCGAGATGATCGACCATATGACGCGTCAGCTGCCGGCAAAAGGCCGCGGCATCGCCCATGGCATCGCCGGGCGTGTAGACCGCACCGGCGATTTCACCTTGATAGTTCCTCAATGCAGGCTCAACCGCCAGGGTCTCCGGCATCGAGAGGACCGATTGTTCGAAGCCGAGCTGCCGTTTGCGTTCCACACCCGGTCTCGCCGCGACAAGGCTGGCTTCATCGGGATAAAGATGCAGCTTGCCCGCCACCCTATAGTCGAAATCGATATCGACTTCGGCCAACAGTTTTGTCATTTCCTCCCGGGACTCCCCGGCAAGCCGGAGGATCGCATCCGTATTTCCGCGCCAGCGCCACCCAGGCGTGTTGGCCAGGAACCGCAAACCCCAGAGAAGAAAATCGGGATCTAGCCGCCACCGGACACGAAAGGCCGGGTCCCGACCGCCTATGATCGTCGGCAGATGGCGAAGCAGGGCGGGGGACGCCATGGCATCGGCATAGGCCCAGGACAGCTGCGCCGCATTGCCGGCGCTTGCTCCCCTGCCCGGCTCGCAAGCGCCATCGATCAACGTTACCTCATGGCCCTCACGGGCCAGAAGATAAGCCGTTGCGACACCCACGACACCCGCCCCGATGACTGCGATCCGCACGGGTCAGAGCCTCTCATGCCGGGCCGTGGAGCGCGCGACGAAATCCTGCAGGATTGCCTGGTCGAAGCGCGTCAGCCCGTATTCCGGATGCCATTGCACCCCGAGGCAGAATGTCGGTGTCAGCCCCTCGAATGCCTCGATAACCCCATCCGGCGCGCGTGCAACAACGCGAAAGCGCCCCTCTCCGCTCAGTCGGTGCAGATGCAGGCTGTTGACCGATGTCTTGGTCTCTCCGAGTAACAAGGCGAGTTCGCTCTTTGGATCGAGCAGCACCGCATGCGCAAGATGATCGGGGATTTCACTCGGCTTGTGTGAAATGACCTCGGCATCCGTCTTCGGCAGAGCGGCGACGAAGGTGCCCCCCAAGAGTTCCCCGATCAGCTGCATGCCGTGGCAGATGCCGAGCAGCGGCTTGCCCGCGTCAAGAACCCGGCCGACCAGCGTCCTCTCGAAGTCCCGCCTCTGGGGCTCGACTTCCACGCCCGGCGTCGTGCCCGTGATCACTACGCCATCGGCAAGGGCGAGCGCGGCGTCGATGGTCTCCTCCTCGTAGGGTAGGATTAGCGGCACCCCGCCAGCCTTGCGGATCGCTTCCATGTAATTGGCGCGGACGACATATTGGCGCTCGCTCCACGGACCTGGCTGGATTGTCAGATCCGGCGTCATCAGGATCACGGGCAGGCGCGGTACGCCGGTATCTTGGGTCGAAACCGTCATTGTCTTGTCTCTTGCAAGGATGAATTCAGCGGGCGCTCGCAACGGCCAGGCGCCGGGAGAGCAGCGAAAAAGGCCAGGCGATGACGAAATAGCAGAGGCCGACCATCAGGAAGATCTGCAGCGGCAGGAAATACTCGGTCGACATAGCCCTTCCCGTCAGCATCAGCTCGTTGACCGTAATCAGCGATGTCAGGGACGAGTCCTTGAGTAGCGAAACGAAGGTGACGACCAGCGGCGAGAGGATGACCCGCACGACTTGCGGCAGGATGATGAAGACAAAGCTTTGCGCCGGTGTCATGCCGACGGCAAGGGCCGCCTCCCGCTGGCCTTTCGGGATCGCTGCCAGACCGGCGCGGAAAAGCTCGGCCACCTGGGCCGCGAAGGCCAGGGCCAGGCCGATGACGCCGGCGGTGAATGCGTCGAAGGTGATGCCGATCCCCGGCAGGCCGAAATAGAGCAGGAACAGCAACGCCAGCAGCGGGACGCCGCGCACGACCGTAACATAGAGCGCCGCGAACTGGCGCAGCAGTGGCGACCGGGCATTGCGGCACATGGCGAGGATGAGGCCGAGTACCAACGAAAGGACAAATGCACCGATGGACAGAAGCGTGGTAATGCGCATGGCATCCAGCAGCAGCGGAAGCCACTCGGCACCATATTCATCGAAGGGCTGGAAGAAACTGGTCATGCGCTCAATCTCCCGACGCGACGCTCGAGCAGGCGGATAGCCTGCATCAGGGGCAGACCAAGAAGTAGGTAAAGTCCGGCCGCCGTCACGTAGATCAGCGTGGTCTGAAATGACGAGGTCACCATGGAGCGCGCATAGAACATGACTTCGGGTGCGGCGATGGCAGACACGATCGACGTGTCCTTCAGGAGCTGCACGGCATAGTTTCCAAGGGAAGGCAGCGCGATGCGCAGCGCCTGTGGCGTGAGGATGGAAAAGATCGTCTGGTAGGGGCTTAAGCCGACGGCAAGGGCCGCCTCGCGCTGTCCCTTGGGCAGGGCTGCAAAGCCGGATCGGAAGAGGTCACAGGTCACCGCCCCGCCGATCAGGCCGAGCCCCGCGATCGCCGCCGTCATGGGAGACAGGCGGATGCCGATGCTGGCAAGGCCGAAATAGAGAATGAAGAGATGCGTCAGCGCAGGCACGTTGCGCATGATCTCGCAATAGGTATCGATGGCGGCATTGGCGGCGCGGATGTTCGAGAACTGGCGGATCAGCGCGAGCGCGAAGCCCAGCGTCACGCCCAACACCAATGATCCCAGAGTCACGGTGATCGTCACGCCGACGCCGAGCAGGAGACCCTCTAGCACCATGAGGAATGTCGCGATTGCCGTCATGACGCGGTCCTCAGTGCCTGATCTTGCGCAGGAAAGCCTGGGTTCTGGCCTCCCTTGGGGAAAGGATCAGATCTCGCGCCGGCCCTTGCTCGACGATCGCCCCTCCATCCAGGAAAAGCACACGGTCGGCGATATCGCGGGCAAAGGCGATCTCATGGGTGACGATGATCATGGTGCGTCCTTCGGCCGCCAGCTCTTCCATCACCTTCAGCACCTCGTTCACCAGCTCGGGGTCGAGCGCGGATGTCGGCTCGTCGAAAAGCATGAGCTTCGGCTTCTGGGCGAGCGCCCGGGCGATTGCCACGCGCTGCTGCTGGCCGCCGGAAAGCTCCAAAGGGGAGGCATCGGCGCGGTGCGTCATGTGTACCTTCGCCAACATCTCCAGCGCCAGTTCGCGCGCGGCCTTGGCGGAGAGCTTGCGGACCTTGCGGGCGGCAATGGCCACATTCTCGGTGACCGACAGGTGAGGCCAGAGATTGAATAGCTGGAAGACCATGCCCATCTCGGCGCGCTGCGGCGCGAGATGGCGATCCCCCATGATCCGGCCGTTGTGTACACCGATCCGCTCGCCATCCAGGCGGATCTCGCCGTCCGATGGCTTCTCCAGGAAATTGAGACAGCGCAGGCAGGTGGACTTGCGGGAGCCCGAAGGGCCGATCAATGCGATCTTCTCCCCTGCCCTCACGTCGAAATCGATGCCTTTGAGGACCTCGACAGGTCCGAAATTCTTGCGCAGGCCCGTTACGCTCAGGAGCGGTGCCACGGTTCTTCCTTTCCGCGATGATGAAGCAGATGGGAGCCCGTCTCGGGCTCCCATCGAACCGACTCTCAGCCCGAGGTCTTGCAGGAGGGCAGCTTGTAGTCGGCCGGGCGATCGACGCCGGCGCGGAAATTCTCGCCTGCAGGCGTGTACCAGACGTCGTCCGAGAGACCGTAGCGCTCGCCAATGGACTTCATCTCGCAGGTCTTCCACATGTCATTGATGATGGCGTCCACCTGCTTGCGCAGATCGTCATTCTTCTTGTTGAAGCCGTAGACAACCTGCCCGAGCCCCGTCAGCAGCGGATAGTTCGGATTGCTGTCGGTGAAGGCCAGGAAGTGCATGTTCCATTGCGGGTTCTGCTTGATGGCATAGGAAACGACCGGCGGATCGCCGATGACGGCGTCAATGCGGCCGGCAATCAGGTCACGCACGGCGGCATCCGCCGTATCGTAGAGCGATAGCTGCAGGCCGTTGATTTTCTTCAGCTCCGGCACGAAGGAGAAGCCGGTGATCGTGCCGACCTTCCTGCCCTCCAGATCTGACAGCTTGTCCCAGCTGGTCTTCGTCGACTGCATGATGCCGTTCTTGAAATAATGGATCGGCTGCGAAAGCGACATGATCTCGGTACGCTTCTGCGTCCATCCCATGGTGCCAAGCATGACATCCACCCGGCCGGACTGCACCGAGGCGATGGTGCCGGACCATTCCATCAATGCCGGCTGGACTTTCAGCCCGAGCTTGTCGGCGATCCGCTGCATGATCTCGCCGTCGTAACCGATCAACTTGCCGTCCTGCCAGCCCGAGCCGGGCATGTCGCCGGTGAAGGCGACCGTGAGCTTGCCGGCTTCCGCCAGCTCTTCAGCCCGTACCATGGAGGAAAATGCGGAAAGGCTTCCGCCTGCCAGCAGCGCGCACACCACCAGCCTTCTCGAAAGAGAAAGTGCCATCTGTCTGATCCTTGATGTCTGAGTTCCCCGATCCGGTTGCGGTGTCCGCCCCGGATACTTGCTTCAACGAGGACAAGCTTGCCACCGCCGTCGCCGATAGAATTTTAAAAAACGGACTTTTTCTTTGAAAATTCGACACGTACAGTGGCAAGGTCCAGGGAGGCACCATGACGTCGAACACGCAGGATACCATAGCCCAGCCGGAGACCGACTATGTCAGCTGGCTCGATGGGCTCTGGGCACAACGGCTCCTGTCCGCGCGCGACCGAAAGCCGGATATTTCAGTGGGCATCCTGCCGTGGCCGACCTTTCCGATGATGTCGCTCACGGGGGTCATCGAGCCTCTGCGGCACGCCGCCGATTTCGGCGACAACTCCCGGCCGTTGCACTGCCGGTGGTCGATCATGGGAAAGCCGGGCCATGCCGCGGTGGCGAGCTGCGGTATCCGGGTGCAATCCGACGGCGCCTATATCAACCCGACCGACTTCGACTACATCGTCGTCATCGGCGGCCTGCTGCCGCACCTTCGCACCGCGCCGACCTCACACAGGGATTATATCCGCGTGGCCGCCGCCGCCGGCGTGACGATCATCGGGGTCTGCACCGGCGCCTTCGTGCTGGCGCAGGAAGGGCTGCTGACCAGCCGCAAGGCTGCGATCCACCCCTTCCACGCCGAGGATTTCCGGATCGCCTTTCCGAACCAGCCGCTCTCCATCCGTGATGATTTCCTGATCGACAACGGGCGCATCACCGTGCCCGGCGGCATATCGATCCTGTCGCTGATGACCGAGCTGATCCGCGGCCATTGCGGCCCCGACCGCGCGGCCAAGGCCGTCCACCAGCTCTCCCTGACCGAGCAGCGCAGCATGAGCGCCTTCGACCACGAGCGTGCCTCCTCCTTCCGCGATGCCGGCGACATCAGGATCCAGCGGGCAATCGTGCTGATCGAAAGCCGCAAGGGACGAGATGTCTCGCCGGAACTGGCGGCGGAAACGGCTGGGCTTTCGCCGCGGCAGTTCGCGCGGCTTTTCCAGGAGCATATCGGCATGACGCCCAAACGCTTCATCCTGGAGACCCGGCTGAGATATGCCCGCTTCCTCCTTGAAAGCAGCCTGATGCCGATCACCGAGATCGCCTTCGAGACAGGGTTTTCGGACTCCGCGCATCTGGCAACGGCTTTCAAAAGCAAATACGGTTGCAGCCCGCGGAGCTTGAGAAAGACGTGATTAACATCCCCTCGTCCTGCTGCTGGCTGCCGCAACTGGTGCGATCGCGTCGGTCAGCATATCCAACCGGTCGCCGCTCTTCTCTTGGCATTGTCGATCGCGACGATCATAGTCTTCGGTCGTGACCTACTCGCGTATACAGAAGGTGCTCCCATAGACGGCAATCTGCGGCTTGACGTTTTCGTGCTGATCCCCCCGATGTTTCCTCCCACGTACCAAATCCAGCTGTGTCAGCTATACAGCAGCGCGCTGGCCTAGCGATGCCGTCGGCTGGCAGACAAGGCACGCTCCGGATCGTCTTGTCGCTCATCGCCATCGCAATGAACTACGCCATGCTCGCAATAAAATAGCGTTCTAAGACCTCAGTATCATGGAACGACCGACGAACACACGCCTGTCGCCTTGAACGGAATCGAACCGCCGTTACGTGAGGGGCTCTCCTACTCACGCGTTGGCCCCAGACATTGCGTCAAATTTCGTATGGCACTCGAATGTCCGGCATTTCACGAGGGAAATCCTTCGTGTTTCGGGTAATCAGCAACATCGAGTGAACATTGGCCGTTGCCCAGATGATGGCATCTGGAAGCTTGATACGATGAAGTTGTCGCAGAGAAACTGCTCGTTCGGCTATGGCGTTATCGACAGCGATGACTGCAAAGCCGGCCAGGAAAGCGCGCGTTCCGATTGCCACCTCAGGCTTGGCACCGACGAGAACCTCCATCCAGGTGATAATGCTAATCGCCTTTTCGCGATATCTCCTCAGTTCGTCTCGCGCTTGTGGAACTGCGTTGAGATAATCGATCAAGACATTAGTGTCGAACAGAGACTTTACCATTCGCTGCGCATGTTTTCCTGATAGGCCAAACCATCGATCTTTCGATCGCCCCAGAGCCCGAACGCTTCTGCTTCGATATCGGCATTGTTCCTTGCCAGAAAGTCATTGATCGCCTTTCGGATCAGCGCTGCTCTCGACATTTTTTCCCGCTGTGCCAGCCGGTCCAGCGCTTTGACTTCTGGGTCGCCGATATCTACCAACGTTCTCATGAGATAAGCTCCGATATATGATATCGGCAGTATATATCATCGCTGTTCGGAATCTTCAATGATTCACCAGCCGTCAGCGACGGAACCCTGCATCATTCGCCAACAGGCGCGGTGTTGGAAGTGGCTGGATCCTGAAGATCTGTTTGGCTCCTGCGCCAAGGGTGGCTGGGTGGATGAACCCATCACAACGAAGGGCTATCGGGTATAGCGCGGCGATCTGGGAGGAACTTGCGCGGCGATCTGGGAAATGAAAGAGCAATTTGCCGCCTATATCATCAGGATGTCTCGCCACGGAGAAGTCGACATCGATAACCTGCGCAAGCTCTAATGGCCGCGTCAAGGCATCTCGTAAATCGACGGAGTAGCTTCAACATCAATGGGGTGAAGTGAACAGGTCTTTTGCCAAGGAGCCGGCGTACAGATTTCGCCACATAGAAAATGATTGGGGGCCGACTTTGCCATGATTGCTCCTCGTGAATATGGTCCAATCGCAGCCTGATGCAGGTCATCCCGCATCAGAGCGCCGAGATTGATGTTTAAGCGTGTTTGAGACAGGTGGGTGGCACGACGGCTTCACCCTTGCGGCAGGCGATGGCATACTCGATCGCGCTGAGTAGATCAGGGCCATAGATGGGCTTGGGAAGCACACCGATTGCATGCGGATGCGCGACGACCATCTCCGGATTGGCAGTCGTGAATATGACGGTGACACCGTGCATTTGGTTCAAATAGGCAGCCGATGCGGGGCCGGTAGGTCCATCGCTGAGATTAACATCGATAAGGGCGATATCAACGTTTGCGCCAAGCCGCTGATCGCCGACCGGGGAGCGGGCGATGCGCTCGTCCAAACGCGTAAGCGCGATACCGGTGTGGCTTTTACCTCCCAATTTCAAATCGCAAAATGTCGTACGCCAGTTAGGCTTAGTCGATAGATTCGAGCCGATTTTCCGCTAACGATTTCAATGAAGTTCTCTTTTGACCAAGCAATCGCACGATCGAATGGCCGTAAGTCGACCGATTGCGGACGAGCAATGGTCGGCCGCGCGCCGCACGGCCCGGGAGTTGGACAAAATTCTCGATGGTGACGGTAGGCGGCAAGCGGCTATCATGCGTGCTGCAGCCGAATTGCAGCTAACGACGCGGCAAGTCTACAACCTCCTTGCCCGTTATCGGACAGACCGAACGGTGACTGCCCTATTGCCTCGCACCACCGTCAACCGGCAGAAACGGCTGCCGGAACAGGTCGAGGAAATCATCAAAACGACATTGCGCGAGCAATGGCTGACGCTAGAGGCGCCGCCCCTCGCTCCCGCTGTCGCTGAGATCCGCGCGCGCTGTGAGGAAACTGGTCTTGCTCTGCCATCCTACGTCACAGTTGCAAGGCGCATACCGGCATTGTTCACGGCTGAGGAGATTGCAAAGAAGCGTTCTGCCAATCCGAAACATCTGCTACGGCTCAAGCCGCGACCGGGTTACATCCATGCACTGCACCCGCTCGATGTCTGTCAGATCGACCATACCCCAGCCGACATCAACTTCGTGGAAGTTGTCGACGGGGCTGGTGTATTCGTCGGCCGTCCGTACCTGACGATCGTCACCGATGTCGCGACACGGGCCATTCTCGGGTTCTGCCTCACCTTGGAAAAGCCGTCGGCCCTGTCCGTGGCACTTTGCCTTGCCCAGACGATTTGCGCGAAAAATCTTTGGCTTGCATCCCGCAATATTGGTCACACCTGGCCAATGTTCGGCCGACCGCGTCTGCTTGTCACGGACTCGGCGAAAGAGTTCAAGGGACATGCCTTCCAACGCGGCTGCGATGATTATGGCATTCGGATCCGATACCGCGATCGCGGTCGGGTCCATCATGGCGGCGTCGTGGAGCGGCTCAGGGCGCTCGGTGGCCGATCGTGACGAATATCCCTCCGAGCAACGCGCCTGCCTGAGCTTCGCCGACTTGGAACGTTGCGTTGCGCTGGCGGTCATCGACCATAACCTCCAGGAAAATCAAAAGACATTGAAGGTGCCGCTCGCGGAGTGGCAACGCCAAAGTTCGAATTTACTCGACTTCCGCGACGATCCGGAACGCGTGCTTTTGGTGTTTCTGTCCGGGGCCGAACGCCAATTGTCCCAGCAGGGAATCAGCATGTTCGCCCTACATTATTATTCGCCATGGCTCGGCATATTCGTTCCCGATCGTGACCGGCTTGGAAAACTCGAAGTGCGGTATGATCCTCGCGACATCAGCCATATCTACGTTCGCGACCCGGAAACCCTGCTCTTTCGACCAGTCGAGCGACGCGACGGTCAATTCGCGCCAGTAACACTGTGGGAACACCAGGCCGAGCGGGTCTGTCGTCGTGCAGTAAATCAGCGCTCAAGCGTCGAAAAGGTGGCATTTCGCCGGGAGATTACCGCCATTGTCGAAGCCGTCAAGCCGATTAAGCGACGGCTGCGCGACGCCGTACGCAGCGCCCATGCTGCTGCAGCAAAACCTCACGCAGCGACGGAGGCGCAGCCGACGGCTCTCGCCGAGCATCCGGTGCGTCAAAAGAAACGGCTGCCGGTCGAGGATTGGTAACCGGGCATGTCGGATCATCTGCTTGACCATGTCCGCCCGTATCTCGATCGGGACCGCGAGGAACGGATTGCCTATATTCGTGCACCGCGATGGATCGGTCACGACGTTGCGAAGGACAGCCATCGCCGCCTGGCCGAGCTGCTGACACGGCCTGCGTCATTGCGAACCCAGGGCGTGATGCTGCTCGGCCCCTACGCCAACGGCAAGACGATGATTGCCGAGCGGTTGGCCGTCGAACACCTGAGAAACTCGCCTGAGCAAAACGTATGGATCGTCCAGACCCGAGAGGGCGCCGGGCTCGGCCACTTCTACGCCAGCATTCTCCAGGCGCTCCGGGCGCCGGGAGGCGATCTATGGGATGTGGGCCGCAAGGCCGAGCAGCTAGATCACCTGCTGGCAACCCTCAAACCGAGGGTGCTGATTTTCGACGAATTCCACAATGCGCTGCGCGGCCGCGCACGACGCGATATTAAGCTGTCTTTGCCTTTCTGCGGCGGATCGGCCGGCAGTACGACATTTCGCCAGTGCTGATCGGCGAAGTCGCGATCTACGATTTTATAAACGCCACCAGTGAGATGGCGAGCCGCTTTGACCTGATAGCGGTCCCTCGATGGCAATATGACGAGACCTATCTGATGCTGCTCGACAGCCTTGAGGCAGCTTTGCCGCTTGCCCGAAGCTCGGACTTGTCGAACCAGCCCTTGGCGCGCCTAATCTACAGCCTCTCGGAAGGCTTGATCGGCGAGATCGTCGCCATCGTCACTAAGGCGGCGGTAGCAGCGACCAGATCGGGAAGCGAGCGCATTACTAAGGCTACTCTCGACGAACTGCGGCACGTGCCGATCTCGCAACGGCGCAACTCGGCTCTGCGCGAGAGCCTTTTGTGATGGCGATTGCACCCCTCGCGCCGGCAATCAGCATTCGCGAACGATATGGTGACATCGTTTCCGAGCGATGGCCGGTGATTGTCGAACCGCTGCACGAAGAGATGCTGTCAAGCTGGCTGCACCGGCTAGCTTACGCGAATGGTGTTGCGCCTCGTGCGTTTGCCCGCGTACTCGGGCTGACACCGGGAATGTGGTCCGCATCCCTTGATCTCAAGCTTCCAGGCGATATCGCAAGACAGCTCTGTGCGAATACCGGCGTTTCGTCCGATCAGCTTTCGGCGATGACATTGTCACATGCACTTCCGAAGCAACTCCTGCTGCCGCTTCGCAACAGCCGACGGCGCGATCGCTCGACCTGGCTACAATTCTGCTCGCAATGCCTTGCCGAGGATTCACAACCCTATTTTCGGAGGAGGTGGCGACTGGCGACCAGAGTTTCGTGCACAAAGCATGGCTGCAGATTACGCGACCGATGTCCTTGCTGCCGCAGCCGCATTGCGGTCTTCAACGGCAACCGCCTCGTGCCGCAACATTTTTGTGCCCGCTGCGGCTACGACCTACGTCGCGCATCGATCATTGCCCTCAGCCCGGGAGCAAAATGGTTCGACCGCTGCATCGACGATATCTGTCGACCGGAAGCACTGACCCGTTCACCGTCAGGACGTGCGCTCATTCGGCGGCTCTTGAGCATGCCGACCCTCGTGGGCATTTATTCTGCAAAGGTTCTGACCAGCCTGTCCACTGCCGCGCGCACGCGCTGTGTCGAAAAACTGACATGTCAACTGAGTGACTGGCTGATGGATGATGGATGATGGATGATGGATGATGAGGATATCTGTTTTGGCGAAAGGGGATATGCCATTCCTCCATTGAGCAGTAGCGGCAGGATGGTCGAGCTGCTTGCGGCCGCGCTCACGCGAAGAATAGGGCGGCCGATTACGGCAATCCATCGCCAGCCTCCGGCGACCAACACAGAGCTGCTCAAAGCCTATCTACAAACTTCGCCCAGCTACCGGTTGAGCATCACCTGATGGTCAAACCGTTGGGATCGTTGCGCGATGCGTTCAAACAAGAAGCGATCGGAAGACGACTTCCATAAATTCCTGAAGGGGAGCGTCGCTCTTCTCCACCCGCATTCGGATGAGCGCGCCCTCCCAACTGTTCAGGAGAAACTGGGCGAGCATCGGCGCCGGCAATGAGTTGCGGATCGCGCCCGTTTTCTGGGCTTGGGCAATGCAGCCCTCGAAAAGACTGCCCCATGTTCGGAAATGCATGGCAAGCCGATCGCGGATCAGCGCGCTGTGATCGGCCACCTCGAGACTGAGATTGCCCATCAAGCAGCCGCGCGTATAGTCGACCGTCCGATAACTGCGGATTTTCTCATCAAAAAAGCGGCGCAAGCGTTCCAGCGGCGGAATGCTGCTGTCGCCAAGGAGAGCGCGTAGTTCGACGAGGCCGCTATCGAAATAGAAGTCGACCACTTCTTTGCCGAAAGCTTCCTTGCTTTCAAAGTGGTTGTAGAAGGAACCCTTGGGCACGTCCGCGGCGTCGACGATATCCTTGATCCCGGTGGCCGCGTATCCCGCCTCGTGCAACATTTGTGTGCCAACCTGGATGAGGTTGTGCCTTGTATTGGGGTTGGGCTTGGGTCCACGTCGCCCAGTGGTCGCTTTTAGCGGTTCCATGTCGCTCCTCATATCATGACCGGTCGTCTCTTATTTCGGTGTGGAGACGCCGTCTGTCAAGATCGACTCACATTCGCGTCAAGCGCTGCAGACGAGTTGAGTTTTCCAGGCTTTTGGTCGGCGGCCAGTCAGCGGCTCGCCGAGCGACAACGAGCCTAAAAAAATCGGCGGTGCCGTCTTGACTAATCTAAGACGACCGGTCATCTTTAAATAGTCAACTGAGAGCCGCTTGGAACCTGGCTTAGCGCAACCCGTGCGTAAGCTGCAGGCAGACGAGTGGAGAGCGCTAACCAAAAGGGATCAATCAGCATGTCATCCACGCTGAACTTCAACGTTTTCACCGCACCGGAAAAAGCAATGGTCGGCGAGCGCGCCCGGCCGCTGGGGCCGCCGCCGGCTTTTGATCCGGGCACCGCGACGCTGATCTACGGCGACAACGATGCCGTTCTCGTCGACACCCTCACCACAACCGCCGAAGCCGAGGCGCTCGCCGCCTGGGTCGCCCTGCATCACCGCAATCTCACCACGATCTACATCACCCACGGACATCCCGACCATTTCATCGGCCTCAGTGTGCTGCTGCGACGGTTCCCCGATGCTCGGGCCATCGCCACGCCGAAGGCAGTAGAGCTGATGGGCGCGTATTCCCAGGCGGTTCCGGCGCTCCGTAAGCGCTGGCCCGGTCAACTCCCGACCACGATCGCGCTCGCCGAACCCTACGAGGACAAAGTCTTCCTCTTGGAGGGTCACGAGCTACGCATAATCGAACAAGGCCAAACCGACGCCATCGACACGACCTCTCTATACGTGCCGTCGATTGATCTCATCGTCGCCGGTGACGTCGTCTACAACCAGTGCCACATGTATGTCGGTGAAACGACGCCGGAAAGCCGCGCGAACTGGATTGCTGCACTCGACCGGTTGGCGGCGCTGAATCCGAAGATCGTCGTCGCCGGCCACAAGAAGACGGGCGCCCCTGATGTCCCCGCGACCATCGAGGCCACGAAACGCTATCTCACCGATTTCGGCCGGCTGCAGCAGACGACATCCAGTGAGCGCGAACTCTACGACGCGATGACTGAGCTGTACCCCGATTGGGTCTGTCATCAGGCGTGGCTGATGTTCGGCTTCAGCTAAATATCAGCTGCGGATTGCGCCGGTCTTCAGATGAATTCGAAAGGCCGGCGCATGCGCTGTGCTGTTGCACCATTGGCACCAATAGCTGAAGAGCGCCGCCCGGGCGGGCTCCTCTCGAGCCGCGCAGCGCCCACCGGAACCATTCAGCGGCTATTCCTGCCGAGCGCAACCGGATCGCGCGATTTGCAAGAACAGAGAGAGCATTGCACTGCCGATGAGCTCAAGCTGCCAGGCGGGAATGCTATCTACATGGTCTGTTCGTTTAGCACAATTTCGCACGCTGGCGAGGCCATCCGACCTTGTCACGCATCCTCAATCCGTGAGGTTGCGATGCTAAGCGCCGCCACGGTGGCGGTACCCTGAAGGCCGTTCCAGGTCTTATTCCATCAACGAACTGCCACCACCTGTGGCCCCACAACACCCGAGGAGCCATCATGGCGTACAGAACCCTCAATCCCTTCACCGAGCAAACGGTCCAAGTATTTTCAGATCATAGCGATCGCGAGGTCGAGGCAGCGCTCGCCAAGGCGGATGCTCTCTATCACTCGAGCTGGTCCAAAGGCGACATCGCCCTCCGGCTCGCGGTCCTTGAGAAGCTTTCGACACTTCTGATCGACAATCGTGAAAGACTGGCCCAAATCATGGCGTTGGAAATGGGCAAACCCATCGCGCAAGGCGAGAAGGAAGTGGATCTTTGCGCATCGATCGCCCGCTTCTACGCCACGAATTCGGCGGCGCTGCTGAAGCCAAAACCGGTCACCAGCGAGATTGGCGAGGCCTGGATCGAGTTCCACCCGATCGGCGTCCTGCTCGCGGTGGAACCCTGGAACTTTCCGATCTATCAGCTTATCCGCGTGATCGCGCCGGCGATCGCCATCGGAAATCCGGTCATGTTCAAACACGCGGACATCGTGCCCCAATGCGCAGCTTTGTTTGAAGACATCGTCCGGCAGGCCGGTGCGCCGGAGGGCGCCGTCACCAACCTGTATGTGTCCCCCGCCAAGATCGCCGAACTCCTCGGAGATGTCCGCATTCAGGGCGTCGCGTTGACCGGCTCGGAGGGCGCAGGCAGTAAAGTCGGTGCACGCGCATCGGAAATGCTCAAGAAGTCCACGCTGGAGCTGGGTGGTAGCGACGCCTTTATCGTACTGGACGACGCCGATATCGACAATGCGGTTCGGGCCGGCGTCTCTGCACGGCTCAACAACGCCGGCCAAGTCTGCATTGGCGCCAAGCGGTTCGTTGTCCAGCGCGGCGTTGCCGACAACTTCATCGACGCGTTTGTTGCCGGGATGAAGACCACGCCGATGGGTGATCCGATGGCGCAAGAGACTGTGCTTGGGCCGTTGGCGTCACCAAAGGCCTTGGCGGATCTCGGTCGACAGGTCGAGGAAGCCGTGCGGAACGGTGCGCAGGTTTTGACTGGAGGAAAGCGTGCGGATCGCACCGGCTTCTTCTACGAACCCACTGTGCTTGCCGACATCACAAAGGGCAATCCCGCTTATGACCAGGAGTTCTTCGGCCCCGTCGCCCAGATCTTCGTCGTCGATGACGACGATGCCGTCGTGACGCTGGCGAACGATTCGCCGTTCGGCTTGGGTGGCTCGATCTTCTCGAGCGACGTTGAACGTGCGCGCCGACTGGCGTCGCGGATCGAAACCGGAATGGTGTTCATCAACATGCCGACGACATCGCGCGCCGAGCTGCCTTTCGGCGGCATCAAGCGGTCGGGTTATGGCCGCGAACTTGGCGACACCGGGCTGAAGGAGTTTGCAAACCGAAAGCTCGTGGTCGTTCGCAAGGATTGAACCACCGACCGGGCGGACCTGCCTCTCCTCTGCCATCGCGCTCGCCGGCAATACCAGAGCTGGCGAGCGCGTTACCTTCGCCAGAAAGAGACAATCGGGTTGCCGACGAAACCGTCTGCAGCGATCGGCGAGAGCGCGCCATCCTCACTCCAATGGAAAATCACTCATGGACAAGCGTCTTCTCGTTCTCGCCTGCGGCATGTTCGCCATTGGCACCGACAGCTTTGTCGTTTCCGGCCTGCTGCGCCAGGTTTCCGTTTCACTCGGCGTATCGATTGCACTGGCCGGGCAAATGGTCACCGTCTTCGCGCTGAGTTATGCGCTGTTGTCGCCGGTTGTCGCTGCCGCCGCCGCCCACTGGCCCCGCAAGCGTTTGCTGCTGGCTGGACTCGCGGTATTGGTGGTCGGCGACATCCTGACAGCCGTGGCACCGACCATCAAGCTGGTCTTGGCGAGCCGCCTGCTGTCTGGTTTAGCCGCGGCCATGTTCAGTCCAACGGCAAGCGCCACCGCTGCATCGCTGGCGGTGCCCGAGCAACGTGGCCGTGCGCTCTCCATCGTCATCACCGGCCTGTCTTGCGGGACGGCATTCGGTGCGCCGCTCGGCGTCTTTGTTGGAGGTCTTCTCGATTGGCGAGCAACGATGTGGTTCGCAGCCGGCCTCGGCACGCTGGCCTGGACGGGCGTAGCTTTGCTTCTGTCAGATACTCCGTCGGCCCCGGTCGTCGACCTCGCACGCCGGCTTGCGCCGCTTCGTGACACTCGCGTGGTGTTGACGTTGCTGACCATCTTGCTCGTGTTTACCGGGCTGTTCATCGTCCATACCTATATTGATCCGAGCTTCGACCGTGTCACCGGCGGCAATCAGGGGATCTTGGCTGCACTGCTGCTGCTGCGCGGCGTGGCGGCAACCGCCGGCAGCCTTGTTGCCGGCCGCCTGACGGACCGGTTCGGGAGCCGCGGCATTATCAATGCGGCCGCCGCGATCCTCTTCCTGGACTTTGCGCTGCTACCTTGGACATCTACTTCACTGACGACAGCCGCGCCGGCTCTCGTCGTTTGGGGACTGTTCGGTTGGGGCCTTCTTGTGCCGCAGCAGCTCCGCTTGATCGGCATCACGCCATCCGCAGCTCCGCTGCTTCTCGGTCTGAACCAGACGGCTATCTATCTCGCCGTGTCGGCATCGGGCGTCCTTGGCGGAGCCGCCGTCACCTGGTTTGATCACCATACGCTCGGCATCATCAGCGCGGTCTTCATCGGAGCCGGTCTGGTGACCAGCGAATTGGCGCATCGACATATCATCCGGTCGCACGGCTCAATGACGAGTTCGGCCGCGATTCCGTCGGGCAACATTCCCTGATGACACGGAGTGCGGTCGCTGGCGCCATCACCGATCACAGCAAATAGTTCGACAATGACGGCAATTGCTCAAACTAGGCAACGGCCTCCCCATCGAGGTCATCCGCCGGGTCAAATGGCTCCGCTGCGATTGTCTCTCGTCCGGAAAGTCCCGCATTCTCCAGTGCTTCGATGTTCGGTAGGTCGCCTAACGTCTCCATCCCGAAGGCCGAGAGGAAATGCTTCGTCGTCACACAGCTGTAAGGCGCGCCCGGCGTCGGGCTCCGCGGTCCGGACGCGACGAAACCGGCGTCGCGGAGACTGGCGATCGTGTCGCGGCTGACCTCCTTGCCAAAAATCTTGGAAAGGTCGCCGCGCGTGATCGGCTGCAAATAGCCGATCGCCATCAGCACCATCGCCTCGAATTCCGACAACACCGCGGCGGCCGAACGCGTCGGCGCCGACGAGGCGCGGATGGTCTCCCCGAACCGCACGCGGGTGCGGTGCTGCCAGCCGCCGGCGACCGATACCAGCTCATAGGGACGGTCCCGCAGCTCCTCAATCAGATCGTCGATCAACAAATCGACGCTGCAGTTTCTTCCCACCACCCGCGCCAACGTCTCGCGACTGACTGGCTGATCGCAAGCAAAAATCACCGCCTCGACCCTGGGCATCCATTCGCGCCAACGCAGCGCTGCCGGCAAATCCTCCAGCTCCCGATCAAACAGGACATCGTCCTGGGGAGTTTTTTTGGCGTTGCTGCGTGGCTGCGTCGCGCTCATCCCGGCCTCCTCACAATCCGTAAATCCGGAAGGACGACCGGCCGGAAAGCTCGCGCACCGCCCCGAGCGCCTCCAGTCGTTCGAACAGCCGGGCGCTCGCCCAGCGCGAAAGGTTGGCACCGGGCGCGGATGCCGACAGCGCATCCTCCTCGAGCAGTTTTTGAATGACGGTCTCGCCGCCCTTGGTTCGGACCTTTGAGGCGACGGCGAGGAGGCTTTCCGCCCGTCGGCTGATCTCGCCGGCCGAGCGCAGCGCCGCGCCGGCGCCGCCGGCCAATGCCAGGCAGACGGCGCGTGGAAAACCGGGCTCGCCCGGCCGCACCCGCCCTCGCCCGCCGATCGTGCGAAACGCCGGGCCGTACCGCTCTCCCATCAGCAGCGGCACCGGCCGCTGCCATTGCAGCATCATAGCGACCAGCGTGTCGGCCAGTGCCCAGGCGAGCGGCTCGGCATCGGGGCGGGCGGCATAAATGGCGGCCACCAGATCGGCCGCGGCGAACGGCGCCGGCCGGCCGGACTGCAGCGCATCATCGGCAAAATCGACGGCGCCCGCCAAACCATCGTCCCAGGCCAGGCCGAGCAGGTCGGCAAGTTCCGCCACGATTTTCGTCGAAACGTTGGGTTTTCGGCTGCACAGCCTTTTGTGGGCCAAAAGCACGCGTCCGGCCGGACCGGGATCGTCCCCTGGAGCGGTGAGCAAAACCGCGTCGCGCAGCTCGCCTTCGCTCTCGCCGCGACCCATCAGCCGCACGGTGGCCGCGGCGCTTTTCAAGGCTTGGCGGGACCGCCAGCAACCGCTCCAGGCCGGGTCGAAACGAACGAGATCGTCCAACGATTTCAGGGCGATGCCGGCGGCGAAGGCAGCGCCGACCTCAGTGGCGTCGCCACCGCACGGCCGCGCCCAGTCCGGCAAGCGGGGCAGCCAGGGGAGGGGCGTCGAGGTGGCATTGACGGGCGAATCCATGGACGGAAGCATAGATCGGGCGTGCAGTTTTTGCCAGCATTTTGCGCCAAAACCGCACAGCTCGTCGACAGGGAATAATGTCCAATAATCTTGCCTTATCGGACGTATTGTGTTTTATATAGGGAATGGCCGTTTTCGCGGTCCTCAACCCCGTTAGCGCATGCTTGCCGGGCTGAGCGTGCCAGAATTCGCGTCCGCAGGTGTCGCCTGCGTCGCAGGTCATTAGGTAGATTATATATATCAAGGAACCCGGACACCTGCAATGGCGCTGAGCATCAAAGACCCCGAGACGGAGAAGCTCGCGCGCGCACTCGCTGCGCGCACCGGCGAAACCATCGCCATCGCGACGCGGCGCGCGCTGGAAGAGCGCCTCAAGCGTATGGGATCGCAAGCGAAGAAGGCTGCCCTCCTCGACGACATGGAGGCGATGCGGCGACGCTTGAGCGCTCTGCCGGTTCTCGATGATCGCAGTCCGGATGAAATCATCGGTTACGACGAAAACGGTATTCCGAACTGATGGTGATCGATACGTCAGCGATCGTCGCGATCTTTTTCAATGAACCGGATGCCCTCTACTACAGCGAACGCATTGCCGACGATCCCGTCCGGCTGATTTCGGCGGCAACGCTCGTCGAAGCCGCGATGGTCATCGAGGGACGCTTCGGCGAGGCAGGCGGAGCAGAACTCGATCTCTGGCTGCACAAGACCAATCTGGAGGTCGTTGCGGTGACCTCCGAGCATGCTGACCAGGCCCGCCGAGCCTGGCGCCGCTACGGCAAGGGTCGCCATCCTGCTGGCCTGAATTACGGCGACTGCTTCTCCTATGCCCTCGCCGCGCTGACCGGCGAGCCGCTGCTCTTCAAGGGGAACGACTTCAAACAGACAGATGTCGAGGCGGCATGAAGAATAGCGGCGAAATCGTTCTTGAGACGGAGCTGCTGAAGGCTCCGCCCTCCCCTGCCCCGCAGCCGGCGTCCAGCCTACCGGGTCATCTGCAAGATCTCACCGATCGCGCGCGCGGCTATGTCGAGGCGGCCAGCTCCGCCAACACACGCCGCGCCTATGCCAGCGACTGGAAGCATTTTTCCGCCTGGTGTCGGCACTCGAACCTGACGCCCCTTCCAGCCGATCCACAAATCGTCGGCCTCTACATCACCGCTTGTGCGTCCGGCACCGCCGAACGTGGTATGAAGGCCAACTCTGTGTCGACCATCGAACGGCGGCTGTCCGCCCTCACCTGGAACTACACGCAACGCGGCATGCCGATCGATCGAAAGGATCGCCATATTGCCACCGTTCTTGCCGGTATCCGCAACACCCACGCCACCCCACCCCGCCAGAAGGAAGCGGTGCTGCCGGAGCAACTGATCGCCATGCTCGAAACCCTGGATCGCGGCAGCCTGCGCGGCCTGCGCAACCGCGCCATGCTGCTGATCGGCTTTGCCGGCGGCCTGCGCCGCTCGGAGATCGTTGGCCTTGATCTCGGCCGCGACCAGACCGAGGACGGGCGCGGCTGGCTCGAGATCCTTGACAAGGGCCTGCTCGTCACCCTGCGCGGCAAGACCGGATGGCGCGAGGTCGAGATCGGCCGCGGCTCGTCCGATGCAACCTGCCCGGTTATCGCGGTCGAGACCTGGATCAGGTTCGCGCGGATTGCCAAGGGTCCTCTCTTCCGCAGGGTGACGGGTGAAGGTAAGGATGTTGGGCCGGATCGGCTGAACGATCGCGAGGTCGCTCGTCTTGTCAAGAAGACGGCGCTCGCGGCCGGCGTCAGGGGCGACCTCAGCGAAGCGGAGCGCGCCGAAAAATTCTCCGGTCACTCGCTGCGCGCCGGTCTGGCATCCTCCGCGGAGGTCGACGAGCGCTATGTCCAGAAGCAGCTCGGCCATGCCAGTGCTGAAATGACGCGGAAATACCAGCGCCGGCGTGACCGCTTTCGCGTCAACCTCACCAAAGCCTCAGGGCTTTGAGGCCCCCTCCCTGCCTTGCCGTGAAAGCGTTAGGTCAAAATCGGGTGTCCGATTTTTAGCTTACCGCCTCAATTGAAATTGTTAGCTAAAAGCCACAACCGGCGCGAAAAGCCGGCTCAATCAGGGCTGTCATGCTGATTTTTGCAAGATTGTAAGCCATCGAATTCATGGTAAATGATTTGCTAAACGAACTCTATCTTAAAGTTAGTGTTCCATACTTGGTATGACAGCAAGTTATTCGCATCACTTCCGATAAGTATCAATTATCGGAAGTGAGATAGCCAACCCCTTGACCAGATGCCGGCGTGCACCTAATCTCTAGCAGTGGCGGATGGCAAGCGCCGCAAGCCAATATCATCTGGGAGTCCACCAATGACCGTCACCGTCAAGGTCGCCGAGGCCAAAACGCATTTGTCCGAACTGCTGGCGCGTGTCGAGGCCGGCGAGGACATCGTCATTGCGCGCGGCAACGATCCGGTCGCCCGCCTCGTCGCCATCGACGAGCGTCGTCAGCGCCTGGCCGCCATCGAGGCGGTTCGTGCGCTACGCGCGCAGGCCAAGCCCGTCACGCAAGAGGAAATTCAGGTGTGGAAGCAGGAAGGCCGCCGCTGATGGCCTTCATCGTCGATGCCTCGATCGCCGGCGCCTGGCTGCTGCCGGACGAGGAAAACACGGTCGCCGAACGGGCGATGGCACGCATGGCCGATGAGGATGCCTGGGCACCAGATCTGCTGCGCCACGAGATTCGCAGCATCCTGTTGAGCGCCGAACGACGTGGCCGGATTTCCGATGACCTCGTCCATTCTGCCTTGGCGCGATTCCGCGGGCTGCCGTTGAAGCTCGTAGGCCCGGGCGACGACATCGAGGTGGTGCGGCTGTCGCGCAAGTATCGTCTCAGTGCCTATGACGCGGCCTATCTTGCGCTGGCCCTGCTGGAGCATCTGCCGCTCGCCACGCTCGACCGCCGATTGGCGGAAGCCGCCGGCGCTGAAGGGATCCCCCTGTTAGGACCGATCGAGCATGAGCACTAGTCAGTCCTCCGGCCCTCGTTCGCCGCTAGCGGCAGCGACGCTGCCATCCCGCAATTCCAAACTTGCCACCGCTACCCGCAACGAAGGGGTAACGGTGCTCGGCCCGTCCGCCCATGGCGACTGACCGTCAGCGACAAGTTTCGACACGTATAGAGACGCTCGATACGATCGCCGCGGTGCTGCCGATCGACCGGCGCGACAAGCTCGCCGAGTTGTTGACAGACCAGGACGTCGAAACGCTCAAACACCTCGTCAACCGCGGGATGGGCGACAACACGCTCAGGGCGCTGACCTCCGACCTCGCCTATCTCGAAGCTTGGTCGCTGGCGTCGACCGCCGCCCCCCTGCCCTGGCCACCGCCGGAGGCGCTGCTGCTAAAATTCGTCGCCCATCATCTCTGGGATCCCGCGAAGCGGGAGAGCGATGCCGATCATGGCATGCCTGATGCTGTCGACCAGGCACTGAGAAGTGCCGGTTTTCTCAGGTCAACCGGGCCGCACGCGCCCGAAACCGTGCGCCGACGGCTCGCCAACTGGTCGACGCTGACGAAATGGCGCGGTCTCGACGGCGTCTTTGCCTCCCCTGCCCTCAAGACCGCCATTCGTCTCGCCGTGCGCGCCGTGCCGCGGCAACGCCGCCGCAAGAGCGCCAAGGCGGTGACCGGCGACGTGCTGGCCAAGCTATTGTCGACCTGTAGTGGCGACAGCCTGCGCGATATCCGCGACCGTGCGATCCTGATAGTTGCCTTCGCCTCCGGCGGCCGCCGGCGCAGCGAAGTCGCCGGCCTGCGCAACGAGCAGCTGACGGTCGAGCCTTCAGTGAAAAGTGACGATGATGTCCCCCTCCCCTCGCTCTCCATTCACCTCGGCCGCACAAAAAATTCCGGCGCCAGCCAGGACGAGGTCGTCTATCTCACCGGCCGGCCCGTCGACGCGTTGAACGCCTGGCTGGCGGCCGCGAAGATCGATAGCGGCAGTGTGTTTCGGGCGATCGACCGCTGGGGCAATATTTCTCGGCGCGCGCTCGACCCGAAGGCGGTCAATGATATCGTCAAGCAGCGGGTGAAGATGGCGGGGCTGGAGGCTGGGGAGTTTTCAGCGCACGGGTTGAGATCCGGCTATCTGACCGAGGCTGCCAATCGCGGCATCCCCCTACCGGAGGCAATGGAGCAGTCGCGCCATCGGTCGGTGCAGCAGGCATCGACCTACTATAACAACGCGACGCGTAGAAGCGGGCGGGCTACTCGAATGTTGTAGCTGTGGCTCTCTGACATGCACCTGCCCTTCCGGCGAAGATGGCGAGGCTATGGAGTCTCTGCTCTGGTGACGACGGCAGCTCAGACCTTTGAACCGTGCCGCGAGCGCTCCGCGATGCTGGACAGATCAACCTTCTTGCCCGCGACATCCGCAACGATTTTCAACGTGCCGCCGAGCGATTCGACATAATCTCGAAGCGTTGATAGCTTCATGTCGGCCCGCTTCTCCAGTCTTGAGACGTTAGTCTGCTTGAAACCGGTCGCAGCAGAAACGTCTTCTTGTGTTCGCCCAGCAAGTGCCCGCAATTCCCGCAGATTGTGCGCCGTGACGAGCTCGTCGGCACGTTTCGCAACGGCGCGCTGTTCATCCTCAGGCAGCGTCTGCATTAGCTTATCGAGATCATCCATGTCTCTTCTCCAACTCGCTCAAGTGCTCGTCGTACCGTTGTCCGCCAGATCGATCAGCCATTTATAGAAGAGCTTCTGGCTCACACCGCTCTTCGCACCACCGCAGCAAACCACAGCCTTTCGCTCCGGATCGAAGGCGAAAGCGAACCGCCATTGCGCCTTCAACACCTTAACGCGCAGTTCTTTCATGTTCGCGTGTCTGGAGCCGTCGAGGGTGTCGACCTCAGGTCGTCCCAGTCGAAAGCCCTTCTCGCGAAGCAGCACTAAATGCGCTAGCGACTCCACCCGGACATCGGCTGGAAGGTCTGTGATCTCGCCTTTGAAGCGGTCATGAAATTCGACCTTCCATTCCGTCATTTCATATCCTGATTGATATAGATACTTTAGGATATATAGTCCACGTCTTCCCTCAAGGCAATAGTTGTTGGCATTTGCTCAGGAGACGTCAGTAACCGATCCTTTACAAGCGTATTTTATCGTTCACTCGCAGTAAAAGACACGCCACATGGCCCGGATTTCCGGGCCATTCGAGCGCCGCAGGAGACAGGCCGCCGGAGAATATCCCGACCTGGTTGTCTTTCGGTTCTCCCTCCAGACAGGGAAAACATCCATGCGACCGCCATTTCTGCTCAAGCGACAAGAGGGTGCGCTCAAGCTCATTCCTCTCGGCGTCCAAAGCCGCCAAGCGTTGCTTGATACGCCTAATCTCACGCTCAACTTCTTCGCCGCTCACCGGTCAAATCGACCGTGCCACACAACTCTCTTTGCGTAGCTTAGAGCAGAGAATGTCCAAAGATAACACGTTCTCGTTCGGTCGAACGAGCTCTTATCATGCCGACCAAATCAGTTGGATTTAATTGGCCTGACGGCAATTAGCACAGCGTGATCGGCACAATCAGAAACTCCACATATTCGGTCTTGGCCGACGTCGGCATAGGACCGATTCCGGCGGTCGTCCCTCTTCGGACAAGACCATCTCGATCGCCTTGGCAGTTTCACCTTTCGAGAAGCCTTGGCGACGCGAGAAGGTTTCGCGATCTTCGTCCTTGCGGGCGACGATCCGCGCTCAGCCCTTCCAAACCAGGGCAGCGGCTGATTGCACCGGAGCGATTCTGCCTTCTGAATATCTGGCTTGTGCCGGATCAATCGGCGGGTGCGCCGAGATGAATGACGTCTCCCCTCGACCAGCCTTCGGCGAGGCTCATCAGAAACTCCATCTCCCGTCTTAGCGTGACGGTCCGACTGACATCGTCTGCATATTCGGTTTCGGCGCGCACGTGATAAAATTCTCCGACCGCAATTCCGGCCAGCTTTCGTTTGTCCTCAAGCGCGGACTTCAAACCGACAAGCTCCTCCTTAACAGCAAAGTAGCGCCGCATAACGGCGATCAAACGCAGGTCGTTTTCTGCTCCATCCATATTAGCACCTTCCAAAATATCCTGATTAGGAAGGAGCAGATTCGCTCGCGTCTGTCACGCCCAAGCCGAGGCGAAGAGTGCCGTAACGGCCGCAGGCCACCCTCATCACGACAAAGGTTCGCTGGCTCAAGCCGTTTTGTATAAAGCGACGGGACGATCCGTGAAGAACGAACCAACGGCGATGATCCACGGAAAACGCCCGGCTAGGCGATGCCAAACCGTTGCAGCATCGCGATCAGCCTGGCGTTCTCAGCTCGGAGTTTCTCCGTCAACATTGCTCTGAGCCGTCTGTTCTCGGCCTCGAGGGTCGCTAGATCGGCCGGAGTGACGATATCCGCTCTGGCAAGGCCAACGTTGATGGCAGTCTCGGGCATCGAAGCGGTGGGACCTGCTGCAGCGATGACGTTCGGCCGGCGAGTGTTGTTTCCCTCAGCACGTGGAGGCTTTGATTTCGGCGCGGCGTCACCGGTCGGCCGCACCGACGGTTCGGTTGCCGGTGGCGCTTCCGCGGTGTCCTTGTCCTGAGACTTAGCTTGGTCTTGGCTGTCGGTTGGACCAACGTCGTCAAAGACCGGTACCGACGGAGCCGGTTCCAGCGGGATGTCAGGGCAGCCCACCGAAGGCGGTTCTAACGGCAAAGGAGCGCCAGATGGGAAGGACGTTTCGCTCTCGATCTCCTCTACCAACGCTTTGAGATCCGTGTTGCCCCAGATTGAGTTGGTTTGGGTCTTGAGCGGCCGTCGATTTGTTTTGTATTCGACCACGAAATTGCGATTAGGTTTCATTCGGTGCTCGGCATGACCGTTTTGAGTTACTTAAAGGCCCAGCCGCCGGCGGAGCTCCGCATTCTCGGCACGCAACTTCTCGGCCAGCAGCTTTCGCAGACGAGCGTTCTCCGCCTCGAGCTCTGTGAATTCGGCCAGATCGTCGACTTCGCCAGCAGGCGTCGCCTCGACCTTATCTGCCGACTTGGCTGCCTTCTTCCATTGATAATAGGTCTGATCGGAAATCCCGAGGCTCTTTACGGCATCCTTCAGCGTCGTACCGTTTGCTAACTGAGCGTCGATCTGACCAAGCATCTCGACCTTGTCTTGGCCGCTGTACCGTTTGGATCTCGTTCGCGAGGCCTTGCCAACAGCAGGTGTCGGTTCAGCACTCGTCTTCTTGCGCCGAGATTTCGTCGAATTCGTCGAAGGCGCAGGTCCAGACATTGCTTGCGCGCTCGCCGTTTCGGCGCTCACAATCTGTTCTTCGTTAGCCAAGGGTATTTACTCCAGCAGTGGATGTCCTTGTCCGCTGTTACTCATCGCAAGTCAAGTGAAGCAATAGGCCAATCGATGATCCGCGCTCGATGTCGAAAATCGTACCACGCAATTCAATGCCGCTTGTACAGCTTCTGATTTATCTCTGCTTCGTCCCTATTAATTAAAAGCGGAGAAACGAACGGCTTTTCACGAAACAACTTCTTCTCGTGTATGCCGCTGCTTCTCAAGCCCCTGACTGACTTCGGCCGTTATGCTCGGCGGAAACGGGATATTGCCGCAAGAATCTAGGATATCCTCAGCTGCCTAACAGCCGCCATCCTCATTCCGTCATCCGGATGGCTATGGCGATATCCAAGGGCGTTCTGTTCAACCAACCGTCGTTCGTCGGTGATGGCAAAAACTGTATAAAACAGTTCATCTAATAATCGAACCCATCACGAAAATAAATCGATGGAAGTGAACCCAAATGTCTGGAACTGCATGCGGCCTTCGTGATCATCATCCCGCAGGTGCTTCCTTTCCTGCAGCGACAATTGTTTGCCCTCATTCTGCAGGATTTGGTTGGGGCGGAGGATATCGTCAACGAAGTCATCGAAGTGACAGATGGAAATGACAGTGCGATTCTCACTCGCTATTCGCTTCCCGACACATAGTCGCTCCTGCTGAGTAAAAACCCACTTTGCTTCGATCCTCGAAAGCGCAATTCGCATCTTTAGCGATCCGACGCTTAGGCTTTTCTCGAGCTTTCGGCGGCGCCCTCCTGAAGAGGGCTATCGCTCCTGCCTTCGTTCGTCGTCGAAGGACGGCCCGTTCCCTCCAGGCGCAGCACCCCGGGGAGTCGTTTGGATAAACGCGAACTCGCTGCGCCAATGGCAAGCTGCCGCTCTTTGTCCAACTGGTCAGCCTGAAACGACGAACCCGTTGTTCTCCCCTCGGTTTCGCTACCGATGGATCAAGCGCCGCCTTGAGGTCAGCGAGCGCGGCCGCACCAGCCTTAGAATCATTCACTTGCCCGACGCCACGCGCATCAATCGCAACGCCGCCGACCTCAGCCACCATGTTTGCCGCAGCCGAAAATTCCAGATCCAATCGGTTCGTTTCGTCTTCCGGGAGATCGAAGCCGTCACACCCGCTGCCAAATCACCGCTCGCCTGGATCTGCAGCTTCATGCCGCCGCCCAACGTGCCCCGGAAATCACCTTACGCAGCGACCCGACCCAGGCCAAAGCCTGCTCTCGTAACTGCAATCCCTTGCGGCCGAACAACCCCCGTGTGCTCCCCCCTGAGGTCAGCAACCGTCTCAGGTGCCACGCGCAGCCGAGACAGGATCGGCAATCGGCCGGTCCTCGGTGGCCGCGATTGCAGAGCTGTGCCGGTGCATGAACAAGGTAGGTTCAACAAAGACGGCTTTCGCATGCTCCAGGACGACCGGATCATAGTCGATGTCTTCGGTCTCCCCTTTCTCGACATGCGCCGCCGGCACTTCCGAAGCTGGTTCGAGAGGCTGCCGCGTGAACTGCGACCATTCCGGGCGTCCGTGTAGAAAGTTGAGCTTGTTCAGCACCGCCACGCTTTGCATCCTCGTCCCAATTCGGATCCACCCAGACGGACGCCTCAGGCCGTGCGCGTATCAGCCCAGCAATGCCTGTCTGAGCCGGTGAATATGGCCGGTGCCGATGCCGCAGCAGCCACCGACGATCGTTGCGCCTGCTTCAACCCATGAACAGGCGAAGCGCGAATAGACATCGTCATTCAGATCGTCGCGGGTGTCGTGCAGGCCCTCGTTGGCAGCAGAATCGCCTTGCTCGCCTTCGAAGGCGTTGGCATAGACGCCGATTTCGAGCGTAGCACCTTTACCTTTGAACACCCGGGCTGCGGTTTCGACCGCCGGCCGCATCACTTCCGGCTTACTGCAATTGAACAGGAGCACGCTTGCTCCCGAAGAGGCAGCCCAGATCGCCGCATCCTCGACCCGTTCGCCGGAGCGCAGTTTCGGTTCGCTGCCGTTTCTCTGCGTCGCATTATCCGCGAGCGTAAACGAGATCCAGAACGGCTTGCCGGTCGCCGCAACCGCGGTGCGTACGGCTTCTCCTTCCGCGACCAGGCTGAGGGTTTCGCCGAGCCAGACATCGATATAGGGATTGAGATTTTCGACCAGTACCTTGAGATAATCCTGTACGCGCGAAGGATCGAAATTCTCCGGTTCATAGGAGCCGAAGATCGGCGGCAACGAACCGGCGACCAGCACCTTGCGATCGCTGCAGGCATCGGCTGCTTCACGCGCCAGTTGGCCCGAGCGCGCAATGAGCTCTGCACCTTCCTTCCGGAAGCGCTCGTCGCCGATATGGAAAGGCACGAGTGCGTAGCTGTTCGTCGTGACGACTTCCGAGCCGGCGGCGATGAATTCCTCATGCACCTTTCGGACGATGTCGGGCGAATTGATCAGCGCCAGCGCCGACCATTCCGGCTGCTTCAGTTCGGCGCCGAGGCGCATGAGTTCGCGGCTCATGCCGCCGTCAAGAATGCGGAGTTTGCTCATAAACGGATCTCCCAGAATGGATTAGGCGGGTATCAAAGTCTGGCCGCACGATTCCTGTATCGACGGCCGGCGGTTCCAGATCGGACGGTCGGTCTCTGCGAGTTCGGCAGAAGCCTTCAAGCAGCCGTGAGGGCATGGCCTTCCTTTTGCATTGTGGCGTCAGCGTCGCACCGGCACCTGCGCCTCCAGGCGGCGGAAGGTTCGGGCGATGATGGCCGTTAGAATGAGATAGAAGACCGTGACGACGATCAGCGGCTCATAGACGAGCAGCGTGTCCTGACGCACCTTGCTGGCGACGGCGTAGAGATCCATGACCGTGACGGTAAAGGCCAGCGGTGTCGCCTTGAGCTGCATGACGATCTCGCCACCGATTGTCGGCAGCGCAATACGAATGGCGCGTGGCAGCCAGATGCGCCGCGTCAGCGTGAAGGGACGCATGCCGAATGCGCGGCCGGCCTCCAGCTCGCCCTTCGGAACGGCAAGCAAGGCACCGCGGAGCACCTCCGCCTCATAGGCCGCATAGTTCAGCGTGAAGCTCACAGCCGCGAAGAAGAAGCCCTCACGCAGGATCGGCCAGAACAGGTTCTGACGGATGCCCGGGATCATCGGCAGCAGCGATCCGACGCCGTAATAGAGAAGCCAAAGCTGGATGAGCAGGGGCGTGCCGCGGAAGAAAGTGCAGTAGGCGCGAGCGGCATATCGCACAACTGGACCACCGCTGACCTGCGCGAAGGCAAGGCCGATTGCGAGGATGAAGCCGAAGACGACCGAGATTACCAGCAGCGATATCGTTTGCCCCGCGCCGGCCAATAGAAGCGGCCAATAGGAGACGATCCATGAAAAGGTCATGTCGTGCGCTCCTCAGGCGAGCTTCGGCTGACCGCGCCGCAGCCGGCGTTCGATCAGGTTGAAGACGACGTTGGAGGCGAGGGTGAGCGCGAGGTAAAGAAGGGCAGAGGCGAGAAAGAAGATGAAATAATGCTTCGTGCTCGCCCCGGCCAGGCGTGTGGCGAGCGCCAGCTCCTGGTAGCCGACGACGGCAACCAGCGCGCTGTCTTTGGTGATCGACATCCACAGATTGGCAAGGCCCGGCAGGGCGTTCGGCAGCAATGCGGGAAGCACGACACGGCGAAAACGTAGCGTGGGGCTCATGCCGAACGCCTTTGCCGCCTCGATCTGACCGACAGGGATGGCGAGGATCGCGCCTCGCAGCACTTCCGTCATGTAGGCACCCTGCACGAAGCCGAGCACTGCGACTGCGACCGCGAAGCCGTTCATCTCGAATGTGGGCAGATTGACGGCGGCCAGAAGCCGGTTGAGCCCATCCGTTCCGGCATAATAGAGACCGACGATCAGAATGAGCTCCGGAATGGCGCGGATCGCTGTCGTGTAGAGATCAAGTATCAGGCAAAACGGCCTGTTGCCGGAAAGCTTGCCGAGAGCGCCTGCAGTGCCGAGCACCAGGCCGATCAGAAAAGCACCGGCGGAAATGGCAATCGTGGAGGCGGCACCCGACAACAGCACGCCCCCCCATCCTGGCGGATAGGGGGAAAGCAGCTCCAAAATGGTTTGCTGGGTGGCCACCATCGTTCGGTTGGCTTATTTCGCGCCATAGATGTCGAAGTCGAAATACTTCTTGGTGATTTCGTCGTACTTGCCGCTGGCGCGGACTGCCGCAATCGCCGCGTTGAGCTTCGCCTTCAGCTCTGTGTCTTCCTTGCGCAAACCACCGGAAACGCCGGCTCCAAGGATTTCCTTGTCGTCAGCCACATCGCCCATCTTGGCGCAGCAATCCTTGCCGCCATCGCTTTTCAGGAAGGCATCAAGAGCAAGAGAATCGCCGAAGACATAGTCGATGCGACCGGCTGCCAGATCCTGAAACGCCTCGTCGAGGGTTTGGTAGGTCTTCTGCTCTGCGACGTTGGCAAAATACTTCTTGTAATAATCCGACTGGATGGTGGACACCTGAATGCCGATGGTCTTGCCTTTCACGTCATCGGCAGTCGCACCGGGCTTTCCATCCTTCGGGCCGATCAGTGTGCTGGGTGTGTTGTAATATTTGTCGGTAAAGTCGATGACCTTGGATCGCTCTGCGGTATTGGACATCGACGACCAGATCACGTCGAACTTCTTGCTCTGAAGGGCCGGAATGAGGCCATCCCAGGAGAGCTCTACGATCGAGCATTTCTCCTTCATCTGCTCGCAAACGGCGTCCATCAGATCGATTTCCCAGCCCTGCCACTTGCCCGAAGCGTCTTTGGCGAAGAAGGGCGGATAAGATTCGTTCATGATGCCGAAACGAACCTCGGCCTGCGCAGTGATAGTGGAAACGACAAGCGTGGCGCCGGCAAGAAGGATGGGCAGCAGTTTCATTGGCAGAAGTCTCCAGATGAGGTTGTTTGTGATGGCGGTGTGGATCAGTGGACGAGCATTCCGGTGAATTCCCGGCACCGGGCGCTGAGGGGAGTATCGAAGATCTGTTTCGGCGGCCCCTCCTCCTCGATCCGCCCCTGATGCAGGAAAAGAACGTGGCTGGAGACATCGCGGGCAAAGCGCATCTCATGCGTGACCAGCAGCATGGTTCGGCCCTCCTCGGCGAGGTCGCGGATGACCTTAAGCACTTCCCCGACCAATTCCGGGTCCAGCGCCGAGGTTGGTTCATCGAAGAGCATCACGGCGGGATCGACGCAAAGCGCACGGGCAATTGCGGCTCGCTGTTGCTGGCCTCCGGAGAGGAAGGCGGGGAAAGCATGGCGCTTTTCGTAGAGGCCGACCTTGTTGAGCAGAGCTTCCGCCTTCTCGACAGCCTCGCGGCGCGGAACGCCCAAGACATGCACCGGGGCTTCAATGACGTTTTCAAGCACGGTCCGATGTGCCCAGAGATTGAAGCTTTGGAAGACCATGCCAAGACCGCTGCGCAGCCTCTCGATCTGCCGCCAGCTCTTCGGCTGCATCTGTCCGCCGCGACTAGGTTTCCAGGCGATTTCCTCGCCATTCACAACGATGCGTCCACGATCCGGTATTTCCAGTAGGTTGATGCAGCGAAGAAAGGTGCTCTTGCCGGAGCCCGAGGAACCAATGATCGAAATGACATCGCCCTTGCTGGCTTTCGCCGAAACACCTTTAAGGACTTCATGCTGGCCAAAGCTCTTGTGGAGATTATCCACCTGAAGTGCTTGGAGGGACGGTTCTGTCATGCGTGGTTCCAGTGAAAAGCAATTTGCGGAGAATATCGCTAAGACACGCTGTTTTTGCGCGCAAATTCTGATCATTTTGGGTAAATTATGCAGAAATTCGTTTCTAACGCATCAAATATGACGCAATGCCTATCTCAGAGGGCAAATTAGCCACCAGAAGGACCGAAGGAACAGATATGGAAAGACTGGATCGTTTCGATCGCGATATCCTCGACATCGTCCAGCGCGATTGCCAGCTCACAGCGGAAACCATCGCCGAAAAGGTCGGGCTTTCGACCTCGGCCGTGCAGCGGCGGCTGAAACGTCTCCGCGAAGACGGGCTTATCAAGGCGGAAGTCGCCATCATCGACCGAAAGGCGACCGGCACGCCGATGGTGTTCATCGTCGGAATGGAAATCGAGCGCGACAATTACGACGCCTTGGCGAAGTTCCGCATTTGGGCGGAAAAACAGGATCACATTCAGCAGGTCTATTACGTGACCGGGGCGGTGGACCTGATTGCCATCGTCACCGCCTGCGACGTCGAGCACTATGACGACATCGCAGCTTTGATCATGGCGGAAAATCCGCAGATCCGCCGCATGCACACCAACGTCGTGTTGCGCGATGTTAAACTCGGCATGTTTGTGCCGCTGACGGAGGACGATCGCAGTCAGTAGAGTTTAGTCGGCTAATCACTGGCTCTTCGGCTGGGCGGTTCTAACCGCCTTTAGATCGTCGACATCAGCCTATCGTGGGACTCGCTATGAGCTTCAATTTCGCTCAAATTCTCGACCACCCAGCCTGCTAGATGACATTGCGGACGAAATCTGGACCCTCGTCACCAAGCGGGATCGCCCGGAAGCGATTCTGCCGCCACTACCCCACGCCTAATGGCACGTTAAGGCGAATGCGAGCTTCTCCTGCGATAGTCTCCACAAGCAAATTTCGCCATCACCGTCAGCTTCTCGCCAGCGGGAAGCTGACCTTTCCTTCTTTTTGGGGCCGGGAGACCGCATTCGAGAGATCGAACTTCACTGGAAGCAATAATCCTACTCGCAGACCTGGACTTACAGCCGATGGCAGAAAACGCGGATATATAGAATTCGATGGCGATTGCCGCGCGAATGGTCGCAGCCTATGTAATCAGGGATACGCTCTGAAATGGCGGTGGCTTTCGGAATGGCTCATGCGCTTCTAAAGCTGAAACGGGTATACGACGAACCCTCGAACGAAGATGGTCGAAGGGTGCTTGTCGATCGGTTGTGGCCGCGCGGCCTTTCCAAGAAAGATGCGAAACTGACCGACTGGATCAAGGACGTGGCTCCATCGCGGGAGCTCAGGAAGTGGTTTGGGCACAGGCCGGAACGGTTCACAGACTTTCGAGAAAAATACCGGCAAGAATTGGCGTCTAACCCGGCGGTGCAGGCACTGCTCCATTTCAACGATGAACCGGTGACATTGGTGTATGGCGCCAAGGATCCGGATCACAACCACGCGGTCGTGCTTTTGGAGTTTCTGAAGGGGCTGGAGGATCGTGGCTCGTTAGCCAGCGAAATTTGAACCGGAAAGAGGGAATGACACCTGGCGATCGAGTCGGAGACGAGTCGCGACTCAGCATAATATTGGAGACCAGTTCGAGCCGTTCGAACGCACGCGGCTCTACCTGTGCGAAAGTTCTAACCCAAAAGGCAGCTTCATCGGGCGGAGCGTCTAACAGGCCGAGAACACAGCGAAAATCCTGATTCGTTTCTTAGCCGGGAAATGGCGTTAAGATGGCGCTAACCTGATTTTGCTGGACGAAAACACAGAATCATGTCCTTTGTTAGCGGGTGGTGGCCGATAGAACGAGTGTAGGCCGCCAAGAGGGACAAATGGCGCTAACAAAACAAACCGAGCAGGAGAATGCTTTTCCCGAGGATGCTGCGACGAAGATCGTCCGGCATGCCGGCATGCTTTCGAACCAGCTCCAGGCTTTGCGGGCCCGCATGTATCCGCCGAAGGCGGAAAAAAGCCTGCGACATTTCATGACGAATGAGGTCTCCAAATTGACCTCCATTCCCGACTCGACTCTGAAGCTATTGTCCAATGAAGGCCGCGGGCCGGTTCCGAGCCGGCTTGAAAACAATCATCGCGCCTATACGCTGCAGCAGATCAATCAGTTGCGCACTATGTTCGCCGAGCAGAAGCCCTCGGATGCACTGCGGTTCCTGCCTTATCGGCAAGGCAATGAGCATCTTCAAGTGCTCGCCGTCGCGAACTTCAAAGGCGGTAGCGCCAAGACGACGACCAGCGTCCACCTCGCACAATATCTCGCACTCCACGGCTATCGTGTTCTCGCGATCGATCTCGATCCGCAAGCCTCACTCTCTGCGATGTTCGGTTTCCAGCCCGAGATCGACGTGCAAGCCAACGAGACCATCTATGCCGCCTTGCGGTATGACGACGAACGCCGTCCGATGAAAGAGATTATCCATCGGACCTACTTCGATGGCATCGATCTCATTCCGAGCAATCTCGAGGTTATGGAATACGAGCACGAGACGCCTCGCATTCTGGCGCAGCGATTGGGCAGCCGCGAAGGCATGTTCTTCGAGCGGCTGAAACTCGCCTTGGACGAGGTCAAGCATCGTTACGATGTGGTTATTCTCGACACGCCCCCTTCCCTCGGCTTTCTGACGCTTGGCGCCATTCACGCTTCGACGGGTATGCTCGTCACTGTCCACCCGGCAATGCTGGACGTATCGTCGATGAGCCAGTTCCTGTTGATGATGGGCGACCTCATCCAGGTTCTCGGCGAAAGCGGTGCTGTGTTGAAGCAGGATTTTTTCCGCTACCTCATCACCCGCCATGATCCGAACGACCAGCCACAATCGCAGGTCGTGGCCATGCTTCGTCATCTTTTCGGCGACGATGTCATATTGCCGACGGTGGTTGAAAGCACGGCCGTTGAGGCCGCGGGGCTTGCCAAGCGAAGCCTGTATGAATTGGAGATGGGTCAGGTCGGCCGCGATACGCATCGCCGTGCGCGCGATGCTATGGATGCAGTCAACGATGCCATCCTGGACTTGATCAGAAGCAGTTGGGGACGGCGATGACGAAGTCCCCAAAAAGATCATCGCTAGCCGCGAGCTTTGGACTGCTCGCAGCTGATATCAATGCCGATACGCAGAAGCCCGCTGAACAACAGGCGCCTGCTTCGGCGCCTGCACGCGTGGGCGCCGGCGTCATTGGCGCCGCCCACAAGGCCATTAGTGACATTAGGGGCGAACGCGACCGGCTTCTTGCCTTGCTCGAGGCAGGCTCAGGGGGCTCGACCGAGATCGATCCGAGTTTGATCGATCCCTCGCCCTTTCCTGATCGGCTTCCTGACGACAATGACGGATCGTTTGCCGGATTCAAGAAGAGCATCGAGGAAGATGGGCAGAAGATTCCCATCCAGGTGCGCCTTCATCCGACGTTGACGGGCCGGTATCAGGTGATCTATGGGCACCGCCGTTTGCGTGCCGCGCGTGAGCTTCAGCGTCCCGTCAGGGCGTTGATTTTGGAAATGTCCGATCGAGACCTTGTTGTCGTTCAGGGTATCGAGAATGCTGCGCGCCAGGATTTGAGCTGGATCGAACGAGCGCTTTTTGCATGGCGCATGGACGAAGCCGGCATCCGCCCAAAAGACATTTATGCGGCGCTGGGGATAGACGATGCCGAGCTCGCGCGTATGCGATCCGTCTATCGTGTCGTCCCTCTCGACGTTATCGAGGCCATTGGCAGAGCGCCAAAAATCGGACGCCCACGATGGGTCGAATTCGGTGGGTCGTTAAAAGCCAGACCTGATGTACTTAGGGTAATCAGAGAAACCCTGTCATCTGACAGGGTTTTGCACTTGATGTCGAATGAGCGATTCAGCGAGGCCATGGGGATGTTGAAAACCCCCACGGCCCGCTCGACTGGTCGCGATATTCGTGATGGACACGGCAAGTCCCTGGCAAGGCTTCAGATTACGAAAAAGGAGCTTAAGCTTGTGCCCGAGACTAAGCGAGGCATCCGGTTTGCAGCCTTCTTGGAAGGTGAAATACCGGCGCTAATCGCAAAGTTCGAGGCGGCTGACAAACAGGATGATGCATAAACCCTGTCAACTGACAGGGTTTTATCAACGCGTTCGCGCGGACTTGGAAAAACTTATCAACGGAAGAAGCCCTCACGGCGAACCATTTGAGAGCCTTTGTATTCTTGTAGCGAAGATATCATTGCTCTTTTGCCGCGACCTTCGATCTGTTTGGTATCCGCTAACCAGCGGAAATAACTCGGCCAAACGCCGGGAAACCATGACTGAAACGAAGAGAGAAAGGTAAGCGACGGCAAAAAGAAAAGGCCCCCAAACGGCGAACCATTCGAGAGCCTTTGCATTCTTGTAGCGAAGATATCAATAGCTCCCCCCGAATCAGTTGTCAATGCATCGAAGTCGTTTCGGTGGCCGTATTCGCTTTGCCTGCGATCAGAGGCGAAGATATGAACAATACGAATTTCATAACGACGCCGTTTGGGCGGCGATCGATGACACTTGGCATGTTGTCAAATCAGTATGACGCCAAGGATATTGAGCCGGGGAAATCCATCGACAAATGGAAACTGTTTCGCGCCCTTTGCGAAGCCAGAAATGTTTACGGAATTTCCGATCGCGCTCTTGCGGTCTTAAACGCGCTGCTGAGCTTTTATCCGGAAAATGCCCTATCGGAAGAAAACGGTCTGGTGGTTTTCCCCTCCAATGCGCAGTTGTCTTTGCGGGCGCATGGCATTGCTCCGGCGACGCTCAGACGTCATCTCGCCGCTTTGGTGGCGGCAGGATTGTTGATCCGGAAAGACAGTCCGAACGGCAAGCGCTATGCACGGCGCGATCGCTCAGGTGAAATCGACGAGGCTTACGGCTTCAGCGTAGCGTCTCTCATCGCACGCGCCGATGAAATCTTTGCCCACGCCGCAGTCATCGTTGCGGATCGTCAGCGCTTGCGCATCACCAAGGAGCGTTTGTCGATTTGCCGCCGTGACATCACAAAGCTGATCGAGACCGCGCTCCAGGAACAGGCCCCGGGAGACTGGATGATGATCCAGGCGACATTCCAGTCGATGGTAGAAGCCATACCGCGCGCGCCGCATATCCGCGATTTAGACAGCGTTCTCGAAGAACTGGAGATGCTCCGCAGCGAAATCGTTATCCGTTTGGAAAAACAGCTGGAAACGCAAAAACAAAGCGCCATAGAATCCCAAACTGAGCGCCATATACAGAATACAGATCTTAAAAACATTCTTGAATCTGAACCAGCCACCAGCACGCAGCCGGTTCAGGACTTCATGCCAGACCACACCGACAATGGATCCAGCAGCGAGAAAGATTCATATCGCCCTTCCGCATCCATGGACGACAAACGTCGATTAACCGTCTCCGAAGGGTCTATCATCCCTTCTGTTCAACCGCTGAAGTCTTTCCCCCTCGATCTTGTGATCCAGGCTTGCCCCGAAGTCGTGTCCTACGGTTACGGCGGTAGGGTCCAGAGTTGGCGAGACCTCATGGCAGCGGCAACCGTCATCCGTACGATGTTGGGCATCAGTCCGTCCGCTTACCAGGATGCTTGCGATATCATGGGGCCCCAAAATGCAGCAACCGTCATTGCCTGCATGCTGCAGAGGGCTGAGCATATCAATTCCGCAGGCGGTTATCTCCGCAACCTGACACAAAGGGCACAACGTGGTGAGTTCGCCATTGGCCCAATGTTGATGGCTTTGGCGCGCTCGCACAGCTCGATAGGGCGAGATGCGGCATGAAACACCTCGTCCCACGTATCCTAGTAAAAATCCGGCTGAATATGGTCTCTGCCAACAATCTCGGAACCGCGCGTCCTCAGATCTCTGGAGAGAGCGTCGCTACAGCCAAGCATGACGAGACATGAGAGCCTATTATGCGATGAAGATATCGGGCGGTGAGTTTGAGACCAATCGGCGAAGACGCCGTGCGCCTCTCCCACCAGTCGAGAGAGCCAAAGCTTGAATATGGAAAGGACATTTACATGAACCAACGCGAGCCCTCGAAGGAAAGAGGATCTTCGGCTCCTCGCGATCGCCGCTTAGATACCGTTCGGCACCACACCGGCGCCAAAAGATCAGCTATGTCACCTATTTCACTTTGCGTTTGGGCGCTATTATAGTAACCTCCCTCTCGTCAAATCGATCTCAAATCAGCGCTTTGCGCGGCTAGAGATCGCTTCCATCCCAAACATCCAAGTTGATCGAAATAAGCCCCAAAAGGGGAATAACGAGTGACGGAAGCTAAAGCTTAGATTATTTCCGTTTGGCAGCTTAGCTTAAATTTAACAGGCATTTAGCCCAGGCGATAATTTGCATCCGCACCGGGTAAAAGGGGCACGTGGGGCAGATTTGGTGGCGGTGCCGGTTGATTGGGTAACGGTGGTGGCGCAGCCGGGCCGAAGCGGCCCCAAGTGCTCAAGCCCGAGCGAGAATGATCGCCGACAGGGGCGGAACCGGTTGGCCGACGTTGACGATACCAAGCCGGTCACCGAGATAGTGGTAAAAGAACAGCCCAAGCTCCTGGCAGGTCTTCATAAGACCAAGCATGACGTCGCCCGCAACACGGCCATCCGGGCGACAAACTACGTTTGCGCTGGGCTCATCGTGCCGCCGGAGATCTTTCGCTTCGTGACAAAACTCCGCAGAGCATTTTGGGATGCATTGGTGTGCAGCGGAATCTCGGGATGATCGAGCACTTTGAGCAGCTCGTTCTTCCTTCGATGCAGCCGCTCAAGCAGCTTATCCAGTGCCTCATGTGCGCAGGGCGAAGATCCGGTCGAACCGTCGTCGGAAGGCAGGAGCAGCATGCGGTGAGGGCGTCTACTTCCAGGCCTTCACCGCCTTGTAAAACCGCCAGACGAGATCGCGAATAAGTGCGAGGGATCGCTCCTCCTTGGCAGTGGCCGGCATAAGCTTTTGCAGAAGACGTTCGGCGTGGATCCAACACAGCGCGTGATTGCCGACGCGGAACTGGCCGGCGTCGTCAGCGTATCGGCATGCTCGGGGGAGGGGAGCCGTTTCGTCATGACAGATTCGAATCGTGATTTGCCCCGATCCGGAATCCCCGACCTCAGCCGCGTCCCTCAACGGGCCCGGTTATGCACACTTCTATGCTCGTGTACTGAAACGCTGCCACCGATTTTGCCCCACGTAGGTAAAAGGGGCAGATTTGGCGGCTCTCGCTTTTGGTTCAGAATTTCATTGAAGCACCCTTTCTGCGACCAGCGAACCGCAACAACCGATTCCGCTCGCGGAAAGAGGTTGCGCTCCCTAAATATTAAGGCTTTTCAGCTATTTCCTCCGATAGCTTGTAAGGACGTAGGCCAGGGCATGGTGCCGCGGTGACCGGCGCACACGTTCAGTCTTGAGCTAAAAGCGTCTATGCCAAACTAACCTCGATGCGGAGGGACGGTGTGTACGGAGGGCTGACAGCATTGCGGGAAGACCATCGAAGCCAGAGGAGTAGCCATATCGAGGCCCCTTTGTTTTCTCCGGAACAGTGGCTCGACTCCCTGACGCCAGTCGCTGCTTGGCGACTGCTGATCCTCAGCTTAATCTGTGTCGCAAGCTTGGATTGGCTTTTCCAAGCCAGCGGCATCCACAATGTCGGTCTGCTTTATATGCTGCCAATTTGCGTTGCGTGCTGGCGTTTCGGTTTCAAAACTGCGATCGGCGTCGCGGTAGCGGAAATCATGTTGTCGACTGTAACCTTACTGAGAGCTTCCGGTCATCTGGACGCGAGCGCGATGGTCGAGCTGGCAATGCAGCTTATCAAGTTCGGATGTGTGGCTGCTGTCGTGTCGCGCTTCCGGCAAAGTTTCGACCGGGAACGCTTCCTTGCACGGCGAGATTGGATGACAGGAATTTTAAACAGGCAGGAGTTCCAACGTCAGGCTGAAGGAATGCTAGCATCGGCAACGACACGCAAGCAGTCTTTGCTACTTGCCTATTTCGATCTCGATGGCTTCAAGGCCGTTAATGATCAGTTCGGACACCAAGCAGGAGACCGGCTCCTGCAATGCCTTGCAGAAAAGGGGAAGTCACTAATAGGCTCGGAGGATTGTTTCGGGCGGATGGGCGGCGACGAATTCGCTGTGCTGATGGAGCTGGCAAAGGCAGAGTGCGCCCTGGAAGTGACGGAGCAGTTGCATGTGGGATTCACCGCGGCATTGGAGAGCACTGGTCACAGGGTTACATGCAGCATGGGCGCGGTGGTCGCCCTCCCGGGTGACGGCGCTTCGCTGCACGAGCTGATGCGCCACGCTGATCAGCGCATGTATGCCGTGAAACATGACACCAAAGCTGGCTTCAGCTTGGCAGGCCATGCTCCTCAATTTGACTTTGACCCCTTGCTGTCTCCAAGACAGCAGACATGTTCGCATCAATCCTGAAGGTGATCGAGGAGTTCATCTCGAATTGGTCTCTTGGCGATAGATTGAACCGCCCGCAGCATGACAACGATGCAACGCGAAGGGACAGGGCGCTCGTCCTTTTCGCTACATTTCAATTGGCGAAATTCTGTGTTTAAACCTTCTTCCAAGGTGCAATACGTGGCCTTGGGGGACGAAGATGCGGCGCTTGACGCCTGTTGCTGTGTTTCTTTCGCTTTTTGCCGCAGCGATATCCAGTGCTTCGGCAGCCGAGCTTCTCTACAGTGATTTCAGCTTGCCGGTGTTAGATCAGAGGCAATGGTGTTCCTGCCAGATCGACGACAAAAATACGCCGGTAACATTCTCCGCCAATCCAGCCGAGAAGAAGGATTATGTTGCTGGAATCACCGTCAACGAGTCCTCACTTGGCGGCAAGAAGTGTGAGCCCGCCTGCGAAGTGCCGCAGGAGACGGTGACTACGCAATACAACTTCGTGGCCGATGTCAGCAGACCGGAGTTTCTCGGAACGAATTTCTTTGCGAAAGCGAAACCGATATGGGCGCCAACGGCGGGCCAGCCCGATCGCTATTGTAACGACGCCGCCTGGAGCCGGGTCAAGGCAGCCAACCAAGAGAACGAATGCATTCAGCGCGAAGAGCTTCGTTTGCAAAAACCGTTCTTTCGAAGATCCGATGTGCCACTCGTCTATTCCTTCCGCTTTCGCATGCCGAAGGAGGTTTTGAACGACAAGGATTCCATTCGCTGGATAACGGCGCAATGGAAACAGGAGCCCATCAACGGCAAGTATGGTCGGGAGTTTGCCGGCTGGTCACCAAGCCCGTTCCTCGCCCAGCGCTATGACGACGGCATCCTGCATGTCACGGTTCAAGATGATATGTGCAGGTGCCTGATCGCCTCTGCGCTCGCCAAGGGCAGCGATCTCGCCTGGAAAAACGGAACGCCGCAATATTGCCAATCCATCCGGCCGGAGGACAGCGACGGCAAGGGTTGTACGCCCGATTTGAACGTGGAGTATGGGCGTGATCCGATCCTGTCGACGCCAGCGGGGAAATGGGTCGAGATGCGTTATCGTGTGCAGGCCGGCCGTGATGGCAAGGCTTTCATCGAGATCCACCAGGATGGCAGGTTCATTGCCAGAGTAACCGGCAAGATCGGGTATGAGCCCGACCCATCCTCTCCGCCGATGACCAAGTTTAAGATCGGCCAGTATCGCGACTACATACCGTCCTCGGATACGTTGGAGCTGGACTGGATCAGGATCAAGACCGCCCGGAATTGAGGCGGCCCCTTTTGCCAGAGGTTAATGACGATCGAAGCAGCTACGATAGCTGCTGCGCAACCAGGGCGGCCCAATAGTCGATGCCGTAAGCGATCGCATTGTCATTGAAATCATAGGCCGGATTATGCAGACCGGCGCTGTCGCCATTGCCGAGCCAGATGAGTGCACCGGGCCGCTTTTCGAGCATATAGGAGAAGTCCTCCGAGCCCATCGTCATCGGCCAGTTGCCATTGACGCGCTCAGTGCCCACAACGCTGTTGGCTGCGGCGATCGCAACCGCGGTCTTCTCGGCATTGTTGACGGTCACCGGATATCCCGGACGCCAGTCGATTTCGGCCTGCGCGTCATGGAGCTTCGCTGTCCCCGTCACCACTTCGCGAAACCGTTGTTCGACGGCCCGGCGCGTCGCCGGCAACATCGTCCGGACCGTGCCGCCGACTTCGACTGCGGGAGGAATGACGTTCAGCGCTTTCCGATCGCCGCCGCTGATGAAGGTGACGGAGATGACGACAGGGTCGAACGGATCGGTAAAGCGCGAGACGATCGATTGGAGCGCGACAACGACATGCGACGCGACGAGCACGGGGTCGCGGGCAAGATGCGGCGAGGCCGCATGACCGCCTCGTCCGTTGATGGTGATGACGAAACGATCACCGGCAGCCATCATCGGGCCGCTGCGGATGGCGAACGAACCGACGGCAAGCCCCGGCTGATTGTGCATGCCGTAGACTTCATCGATGCCGAAACGATCGAGCAGCCCCTCCTCCAGCATGACGCGCCCGCCACCGCCGCCCTCTTCCGCCGGCTGGAAGATCAGAACGATCTTGCCCGCGAAATTGCGATCGGCGGTAAAGCGTTTGGCGGCGCCCAGTAGAATGGCGGTGTGGCCGTCATGTCCGCAGGCATGCATCATATTCGGTATCTTCGATGCATAGGGCAAATTCGTCTGTTCGGACATCGGCAGAGCGTCCATGTCACAGCGAAGCGCGATTGTCTTGCCACTGCCTCGGCTGCCCGTGATCACTGCCACGACCCCAGACTTGGCCATCCCCGTCACCACCTCGTCGCAGCCAAACGCCTTCAGCTTCTCCGCCACCATCGCCGATGTGCGTGGCAGATCGAATAGCAGCTCAGGATGTTGGTGTATCTCGCGACGCCAGGTCTTGGCCTCATCCGCTATGACGCGCGATGCTTCGGACGGGTTCATAAATAGTCTCCTTCAGAAGGGTCTTGCACTAGCGCTCAAATCGCCGCCGTGCCGGCGGAGCTGATCTGCATCAGAGATAGCGATGAGCAGCACACGAGTACAGTCACCTTTTGCAGACGGGCAGAGAAGCGGAGGTGAAATGCGATGCGAACCGGAACGTGCCGCCAGGGATCCTGAATGGTATGATGATTTCAAACTGAGGGAGGGTACCGGTTCTCATAGGTGCACTCGTCCCCTAATTGCTGCCTCATCTTCACCAGAATTAAAGAAACGGAAATTAGAGAATAAAGCTAAGCATACCTTTGTATCTCGAAAGCTGTTAGGCGATGATGACCGTATTGGGCTGTATAGTCAGCAAACATGATATCTGGCTGGTGATCGTTGCCGCAATTGTATGCATCGCGGGCTCCTGGGTTATCATCCGCCTATTCGACCGAGCAGCCAGCACGACCGGTGTACAGCGGATCGGATGGCATCTTCTGACGACGGTCGCGGCCGGTTCCGCGATCTGGTGCACGCACTTCATAGCGATGCTGGCCTATTATCCGGATGTGCCTGTGGGCTTCGATCCGGTCATGACCATTATGTCGCTATTGATCGCAATGGTCGGTGTTCAACTAGGCCTTGTTGTAGCGGCGAGTAGCCTAACGCAGATTGCACCGGCCGTCGGAGGCGCGGTCGTCGGCCTTGCGATTGTCGCGATGCACTATACCGGCATGATGGCCTATCGCGTGCAAGGCATCGTTTCGTGGGATAAGCCTTACCTTGTAGCGTCGATCTTGCTCTCTGTCGTGTTTTCCGGCTTGGCCCTGCATTTCGCGATGCGCCGTGTCTCTCGCAGCGATAAATATAGTGCGACGGGCGTTCTCGTTCTGGCGATCGTCAGCATGCATTTCACCGGAATGACGGCGTTCCGTGTTTCCCCAATGCTGATCGACGGCACTTTTTCGAATCCGGCAGCTCTGCAGGCGCTTGCACTGGCCGTTGCCGGGGTTGCGTTAATCATCGTCGGCGCGGGGCTTGCCAGCTATCTCATAGATAACAGCATGCGCGCAGAGTCGTATGAACGACTTCGGCACATGGCCATGAATGATAATTTGACGAACCTGCCGAACAGGGCGAGTTTCAATGATCATCTCGATCAAGAACTCCGCATTGCCGACGAAACAGGAGGTCAGGTTGCGCTGATTGGCATTGATCTCGACCGTTTCAAAGAGATCAACGATCTTCGCGGTCATGCCACCGGCGACGAGGTGCTGAAGATCCTCGCGCGGCGCATGAGCAACCTTCTGGGTGATGGCGAGTTCGCTTCCCGGCTCGGCGGCGATGAATTTGCCGCCATTTATCGCATGCGGCACCAGGCCGGCCTTGCCGATTTTCTGGCGCGTCTCGAAGCCGCTCTCTTCGAGCCCGTTCGCGTTGATGATTATGAGGTCGTCCCGGGAGCCAGCCTTGGCGTTGCCCTCTACCCCGATAATGCCGACAGCAAAGAGGCTCTGATCAATAACGCAGATCTCGCCATGTACCGCGCCAAGACGGACGTCACGCGAGCGGTTTGCTTTTATGAGCAATCGATGGATGAAACCGTCAGGGCTCGCCGGACTCTGGCAAGCGAGCTTCGGCAAGCAATCGAAAACAACCAGTTGGATATTCACTACCAGGTGCAGACGTCCATCTCGACCGGCGAAGTCTGCGGATATGAGGCTCTGCTTCGCTGGGAGCATGCGCAACATGGTTTCATCCCACCTTGCGACTTCATCCCGCTTGCAGAGGAAAATGGCCTGATCCAGCAAATGGGGGAATGGGTGCTGCGAACCGCCTGCTCCAGGGCGGCGTCCTGGGAGCCTCCCTACAAGGTTGCTGTCAATCTTTCTCCGGTTCAATTCGCGCACACCGATCTGCCGAAGCTGGTCCTCGAAATCCTGATTGAAACGGGACTGCCAGCCGATCGATTGGAACTGGAACTGACGGAATCGACCATCTTCGCCGATCGGGAGCGCGCACTGCATATGCTCCGCCAGATCAAGGCGCTCGGCGTCAGCATTGCTCTTGACGATTTCGGGACGGGGTATTCGTCGCTCGATACGCTGCGCTCCTTCCCTTTCGACAAGATCAAGCTCGATCGCTCCTTCATGAGCGAAATCGAATCCAGTCCGCAGGCCAAGGCGATCATTCGTGCTGTGCTGGCTCTCGGCAAGAGCCTCGATATTCCAGTGCTCGCCGAAGGCATCGAGACACAGGGCCAACTTTCGCTTCTGAGCGCGGAAGGCTGTGATGAAGCACAGGGATATTTATTGGGTCGCCCGGTACCTCTGCATCAGATCATCACCAGCGGCCAAATCAGCCTGACGCGCTCGGAGTTTTTGGCAGGAAAGGCCACGACAAAACGTTCGCAGGAACCGGCGGTTCATGCTGCCGCTCGTTCGGCCTGACCAGAGGCCTTCCGGCCAAGATTGCGAAAAGCAGGCACACAGGCCAACCATCTCGCTCTTAACAAACGTCAAGCTCGATCTTATCTGCATCGAATACGCCGCGTGCGAAGGCGATATACCTTCGCGCCGCGGTTTATAAAATCGCCGGCTGAAGCCGATTGTCGTTCCCGGCAAATGACAATCGGCGTATATTCGCGCTTCGGCGTGGATCGTTGCGCGACAACAGAGACCAGCTATTCGTGGGGTATGGATAATGCAATTTTCACCGGAAGCGGCGGCCCGCTCGCATGTCGAGAGCCAGGGTATGTGGCCGATAAGGCGGAGTGATATCCTTGATTGGCTGATGCATGACACCCGCGACCAACGCTTCATCGACAATATCCTCGTGGATTTGTGCGAGAGGCTGCGGGCCGCGGGCATCCCCGTCGCAAGGGCGACGATGCATTTCAGAACGCTTCACCCGCAGTGGCTCGGCGCACGAATCCTCTGGCGCACGGGGTTGAAGGAGGCGAACATCAGCACCTTCAGCTATGGCGTCGAGACGACGCCGCAGTTTCTGGCAAGCCCGATCAACGAGATCTTCAATGGTGCCACCGAGGTCCGGCAGAACCTTGAAGAGCTGGATAAGGCCGATCGGCCGGCCTATTCGCTTTACGAGGAAATGCATGCCGAGGGATTGACCGACTATATCGCCTGGCCGATCTACCATACGCTCGGCAAACGCCATATCGTCACCTTCGCCGCCGACATACCGGGCGGCTTTACCGAAGAGCACGTCACCTTCCTGAAAGACCTGTTGCCGGCCCTGACGCTGGTAAGCGAGATCAGGCTGAAGAACATCCTGGCCCGGACGCTTCTGCGCACCTATGTCGGGCCGCATGCCAGCGAGCAGATCCTGGCGGGCGCCACGACCCGCGGCAGCGGCACCACCGTCGGCGCGGCCATACTCATCTGCGACCTGCGCGACTTCACGACGATTTCGGACATGTGGCCGCGCGACGACGTCATCGATCTTCTGAATGGCTATTTCGACGCGATGTCGGAGCCGATCGAGAAGCATGGCGGCGAGATCCTCAAATTCATGGGTGATGGATTGCTGGCGATTTTTCCGCTGAGCGACCCGATGGCCTGCGCCAATCTTCTCCAGGCGATCAGCGAGGCGGAGGCTGCGGTCGGCGCATTGAATGAAGAAAATAGCCGGCAAGGCCGCGAGGTGCTGCGCTATGGCGTCGGCGTGCATGTCGGCGATGTGATGTACGGCAATATCGGTTCGCGGACCCGCCTCGATTTCACCGTTATCGGCCCGGCCGTCAATGTCGCTTCGCGGCTTGAGACGCTGACTAAGGAGGTCAAGCGGCCTGTGCTGTTGTCCAAGGCTTTCGTCGAGATGGCGGGCTGTGAAATCGAGATGGAAAGCCTCGGTGCCTTCCCTCTCAAGGGACTTGGCGAACCAGTCGACGTCTTTGCCTTCGCGACGAATGGCAACAGCTCAGCGCGCCATCAAGCCCGGTCGTAATATCGCGGCCAGGACGCCTGCTCGAGCCGATTGTCGCATGTCGAGATGTGATAACGCGGATCGCAAAACGTGAAGCGTCTGGGGCTTTTGTCTTTTTCGTAATCGCTTATATTATGAATGGGATAACTACGATAGCCGCCTCAATTTTGTGGGATCGTTCTGCAAAGACGGACGTTAGTTAGAGCCGACTCAACGGCTCGACGAGCGGGGTGCCTTGCGCCCTGAATACTCTGACAGGAGAGAAAGATGAAAAAATTACTCGCGACGGCATTTTCAGCAGCATCATTGATCGTCATGGGTGCGGCGGCGGCGCACGCGGCCGACCTGCAGACCACCTACCGGGAGCCGGACGAGCGCAACGGCGTGAAGATCGGCTATCTCACATGCGACATCGGCGGCGGTGTCGGCTATGTGCTCGGATCCGCCAAGGAAGCCGATTGTGTTTTCCGCTCGACCGTCGGAAGAGAGCGTATAGACCATTATAGCGGTGCGATCAGAAAATTGGGCGTCGATCTCGGCTTCACGACCCGCAGCCGCCTTGTCTGGCTCGTCTTTGCTCCCACAGCCGGCTATCATCATGGTGCGCTGAGCGGCCTTTATACGGGCGTTACCGCCGAAGCGACCCTTGGTGCGGGCGTCGGCGCCAACGTCCTTCTCGGCGGCTCCTCCGGCTCCGTCCATCTCCAGTTAATCAGCGTGACCGGCCAGCTCGGGCTCAATGTCGCCGCTACCGGTACGTCGGTGACGCTGAGCACGGTAGAATAATCTCCACTGCTATTTTCGCCCTGGGCGTATGCTCCTTCTCGAGGAGGATACGTCCGGGACATGATTTACAGGATAAATGATGGCCGCAGGTTTCGAAGCGTGGCCGTCACGCAGCAATCGCATTCCGTACCGCCCCTGCGGGAGAGCACGCGCAAAAGCAGAGTCCTGGATGCCGACGGATGCGGGACGATTAGGCTCAATTAATTGAGCCGGCTAATCATGGTATTGAGGACCGGGCGCGCAAAACCGGGTTGCCGCACCGACAAAACGCCTCAGCGGAACGAAAATGCATTCACGATCAAACCTACGGGGGCTATAGCTGAGTTATCGCCGATAGGCACATTGGACCCAAAGCTCATGACTGATACCGTTACCGACCGCTTCCTTCGTTATGTCGTTGTCGACACCCAATCGGATCCCAAGTCATCGACGCAGCCCTCCACGGAAAAACAAAGGAATCTTGGCCGCATCCTGGTCGAGGAATTGCTGGCGATCGGCCTTTCCGACGCGCATCTCGATGAGCACGGCTATGTCTACGCAACCATTCCCTCCAATGTCGATAGGCCGGTCCCGGTCATCTGCTTCTGTTCGCATATGGATACCGCGCCCGACTTCACCGGAACGAACGTCAAACCGCAAATCCTTCGAAATTATGGTGGCGGTGACATCCAGCTCCCAGGCGAGCCGCAACAGATCATTTGCGTCAGCGACAATCCGGTCCTGCGCGACCAGATCGGCAACGACATCATCACGTCAGACGGCACGACGCTGCTCGGCGCCGATGACAAGGCCGGCCTTGCGGAAATCATGACGGCAGCGCAATTCCTCGTCGACAATCCGGAGATCAAACATGGAGCGATCAAGCTCCTGTTCACGACGGACGAGGAAATCGGGCGAGGGGTCGACAAGGTCGATCTGACGAAGCTCGGCGCCGAGTTTGCCTACACCGTCGATGGCGAAACGGCCGGCCATATCGAGGATGAAACCTTTTCTGCCGACGGTGTCGAAATCACCATTCAAGGTGTGGCCATCCATCCCGGTTTCGCCAAGGGCAAAATGGAGAACGCCATCAAAATCGCCGGCGACATCATCAGCCGACTGCCGAAGGATATGGCGCCGGAGACGACAGAGGGCAGGGATGGCTTCGTTCACCCGACCGGCGTGACCGGTTCGATGGAAAAGGCAGCCCTCGGCTTTATCGTCCGCGACTTCGACGACGGCGGTCTTGCCAGCAAGGAGACCATGCTTGAGGCGATCGTAAAAGAGGTGATGACGGGCTATCCCGGCTCCACCTATTCCTTCAACGTCAAGCAGCAATACCGCAACATGAAGTCCATTCTCGACCGCCATCCGGAAATCGCCGACAACGCCATCGAGGCCGTCCGGCGCGCTGGCATGACCCCTGTACGCGGCAGCATCCGCGGCGGCACCGATGGTTCGCGGCTGTCGTTCATGGGCCTGCCCTGCGCCAACATCTTCGCCGGTGGCCATGCCTTTCACTCGCCGCTCGAATGGGTCAGCCGGCAGGATATGGAGAAGGGCGTCAAGACGCTTGTCGAATTGGCAAAGATCTGGGCGGAGCGGGCTTAAGCGCCTAGCAAACGCAATGGCGGCGCTGTTTCGTCCTCGTCAGGTGTCGTCATATCGATGACGACGCCTTTTCATTCGACGCGAAGCCCCGCCTTTTTCAAAAGCGGGATGACCCGATCGCAAAAATAGGGTAGTTCCTGCGTGTAGTTGACGAAGGATAGGGCGATGCCGGCATAGCCTTGGGCTGATATGGCGATCATGTCCTCGACGATTTTTTCCGGCGTGCCAATCAGGGGATAGCTGCCGGCGCCACCGGCAAAGCGCTGGCGGTAGCGGTCATAGGCATCCCTGTCATGCGATTGCGAGAACTCTTTCTTGCCGGCCATATGCTGATCGACGGCGGCGTGATCGGCCATGATGACGGCGTAGCGGGTGTAATAGTCCTCCGCCTCCTGCTGGGTCTCGCGGCAAACCACATGGCAGACGGTGTAGACGCCGACATCCCTGCCTTGCTTTTCCGCCCGTTCAGCTATGTCGATGACGTGTTTCCCGGCATCGGCGATCTCGGTAAAGGTGGTGAAAAGATAGTCGCAGTTTGCTGCCGCAAAGTCGCGGCCCGGGCCACCGAAAGCTGCGTTCATCGTCACCGGCCGCGGTGTCTGCAGGCTCGCCGGACGGCTGACGGCTTCCTTCAATGTATAGTAGGTGCCGGCGTAGTCCACGGGTTCATCGGAGGCGTAGACCTTTTCGACGATCTCCAGCCATTCTGCCGCCTGATCGTAGCCCTTCTCGACCAAGGGAACGCCGAACATGCCGAATTCTTTCGGGTTCCAGCCACAGACGATGTTGAGGCCGGCCCGGCCCTGGCTGATGTGATCGACGGTCGCCAGCGACTTGGCGCCATAGAGCGGATGCACCAACGGCACATGCACGGTCATGAACAGGCCGATCTTCTCGGTCGCTGCCGCCAGCGCCGCCGCCCAGGTGAAGGTCTCGAACGACCATTCGCGCACCCGGTTTTTGCCGCCGAAGCCGCGCCAACGGGCAATCGGTAGAAAGAATTCGAGGCCCGCACGATCGGCGATCTGGGCTGCAGTCAGATTGTCCTGCCAGCCGGCGGCCCAGCGTTCCGGCACATCGGTGATCGCCAGCCCGCCATCGGCATTGGCGGAGAACACGCCAAGCTTCAGCCGGTTCGGGCCCTTCAGCGGATGCGTCTTGTTCATTTTTCCCTCGCCGGCAGCGACTGCAAATTACCAAACGTCAGGTACAAAAAGCCCGGCGGGATGTCTCGCGCCGGGCTTTGTTTGCGTTGCTATTGGATGGCGTTGAGGTCAACGCCCTTGGTGTCGCGGATAAAGATAAGGCCAATGACAAGGCTCATTGCCGCAACCGCGATCGGATACCAAAGGCCGTAATAAATATCGCCCTTGGCAGCGCTCATCGCAAAGACCGTTGCCGGAAGCAGGCCGCCGAACCAGCCGTTGCCGATATGATAGGGCAAGGACATGCCGGTATAGCGGATACGGGTCGGAAACATCTCGACCAATATCGCGGCAATGGGACCATAGACCATGGTCACATAGATAACGAGAATGGTGAGAATGGCGATGGTGAGCGGCCAGTTTACCGCATTGGGATCGGCGACCATTTTAAACGCACCGCCGTTCGGTATGGTGTAGACGGCCATTTCCGTTGCCCCGGCCGCTTGTTCCGCCGTGAGCAGCTTCGCCTTGACGAGATCGGCCACCGGAGTGACTGTCTTTTCCCCGGCACGGATCGTCGCGGCATTGAGGTTGAGTTCAGAGTTTGCGGCAATGAAGCTATCCAGCTTGACATCCGGTACCTTGGCCGGATCGCGGGCGAGCGGGAAGCCGGCCTTCTGTAAAGCAAGGTTCAGATCATGTGTGAACGTGGCGGTCTTTGCCGCAGCGTCCGCGCCCGCGGCGACGGCATCGAATGAGGTCACCGTCGTATCGGCCACCGTTACCGTTGCCGGCTGGCCGGCCGGGCCAGCGACGATGACATAGGGGACGGAGCTCTTCGACAGGAATGACGTCGCGATATCGCAGGATCTGTTGAATTTCGCCGTTCCGACCGGGTTGAACTGGAAGGTGCAATCGCCGGGCGCTGCGGTGACGGTGGCGCGGATCGTCTGCTCTGCCTGGGCGAGAGCCGGGTTTGCCGCGCGGGTCAATGCGTTGAACAGCGGGAAATAGGTCAGGATCGCCAAGGCAAGGCCCGCCATGATGATCGGCTTGCGGCCGATCTTGTCGGATAGCCAGCCGAACACGACGAAGAAGCCGCTGCCGATCACGAGGGCTATGGCGATCATGATATTGACCGATTGGCCATCGACCTTCAGCACGTTCTGCAGGAAGAACAGCGAATAGAACTGGCCCGCATACCAGACGACGGCCTGGCCGGCCGTGAGGCCGAAAAGTGCGAGCAGAGCGATCCTGGCGTTCTTCCACTGTCCGAAAGCTTCCGACAGCGGTGCTTTGGAGCCCTTGCCCTCTTCCTTCATCTTTTGGAAGGCCGGGGATTCACTGAGCGATAGCCGAATCCAAACGGAAATGCCGAGAAGGACGCAGGACAGGACGAAGGGGACACGCCAGCCCCAATCGGCAAAGGCGCCTTTGCCAAGCCAATTCTGCACCACCAGAATGACGATGAGCGACAGGAAGAGCCCGAGCGTCGCCGTCGTCTGAATCCAGGATGTGTAATAGCCGCGCCGGTCGTTGGGCGCATGTTCGGCGACATAGGTGGCGGCGCCGCCATATTCCCCGCCGAGTGCCAGGCCCTGCAACAGGCGCAATCCGATCAGAATGATCGGGGCAATGATGCCCCAACTGGCCGAACCCGGCAGGACGCCGACCAGGAAGGTCGACAGGCCCATGATCGTGATCGTGACTAGAAACGTATATTTGCGGCCGACGAGATCGCCGATCCGTCCAAAGACCAGCGCGCCGAACGGCCGGACGAGAAAGCCTGCCGCAAAAGCGAGCAGCGCGAAAATATTGCGGGTTGCCTCCGGATAATCGCTGAAAAAGGCCGCACCGATGAATGTGGCCAGAGAACCATAGAGATAGAAATCATACCATTCGAAAACAGTTCCGAGCGAAGATGCAAAGATCACCTTCTTCTCTTCCCTGGTCATACCCCGACCAGAAGCTTCACCCACAGCAGTGGTTGCCATTCTTATTCCTCCCAGTTGCACCAAGGATATGGACGCCAGAACCGTGCATATCCTCCCATGTTGGCATTACGCTTGGTTTTTCGGTCGATCGACGGCAAGCCAAGCGCCGGTGAACGCCCCCGGATTTCCTCCCCCCAGAGGTCACGCACCTGATGCACGAGAGAAGTGTTGACCAAAAATTGAAAAATGCAATGCCAACAACTTGCCTCCACCGTCTAAAACTGTGTGTAAGGCGGTGGGAGGGGTAAGGTATTCCTGCAAAAGCGATAGCCTCGGATCGCCGAGATCGCCCGCAAATCCATTTCGTCAATTCCGGATTGGACGGCGTTAAAATCCGGATTGGACGAAACAAAAATCCGAATTGGACGGAATACCCCTTTGCCTGAAGAAGCTAGCCGACAGCCCTCTTCATTTTCGACCAGAACGAGGTTGATCCTGCCATTCGGCGAACGGCTCTATGCGGCCCCCATCTCATGTCTATGGGGACCGTGATCGTTTCAGTCACATGCGTTGGCGCCGCGTTCGGACTACGCCGGTTGAAGTCCGACGCGCCGTAACGGCGGAAAGGCGAGCGCGATGGCGACTGCACCGAGGCCGACCATGGACGATCCGATGAAGAGCCAGGAATAGTTCGCGAATGTATCGAAGATCCAGCCGCCCACCAGCGGACCGAACGCCATTCCAATGCTCGACAGCATCGTTGCCGCGCCGAAGACGGTGCCGATGACGCGGGGGCCGAAATATTCGCGTGCAAGCACCGCATAAAGCGGCATGACCCCGCCATAGGCGCTGCCGAAGATGACCGCGAGCGCGTAGAATTCGTCAAGCTCGCTGACGAGGAGATAGGTCGCGAGAGCTGCCGCCTGCACCAGTAGACCCGCGACCAGGACTGGCTTGACGCCGACCCTGTCGGCAAGCGTGCCATATAAGAGCCGGCCGCCGAGCCCTGCTAGCCCTTCGACGCTGTAGATGCTGACGGCCGCCATCGGTGCCACGCCACAGATCGTCGCATAGCTTACCATGTGGAATATCGGCCCCGAATGCGCCGCGCAGCAGGCAAAGAAGGTTCCTCCGAGAACGAGAAATTGCGGCGATCGGAATATCTGCCCGAGCGGTACGCTGGGACCTTCGGCCGCGGAATCGGCAGCCGAACCACCCGCAGCAACCGGCGGGCGTCGCACAAGCAGTGCCGCCGGCACCAGCAGTATCCAGGCGAGACAACCGATGAGCATCATGGCGGTCTGCCAGTCATAGGTCGAAATCAGCCAGCGGGCGAATGGCGAAATCGTCATCGGCGCAACGCCCATGCCAGCGGAGACCAGCGAAACGGCGAGGCTGCGGTTTTCCTCGAACCATGCGGTGGTGGCCGCGATCATCGGTGCGAAGAATGCGCTGGCGGCGAGGCCCACGAGAATGCCATAGGTCAATTGAAATTCGAGGAGCGATCCGGCGCGGCTCGCCAGCACAAGCGCAAGGCCCAACAGGACTGCGCCTGTCAACACGACGATGCGAGGCCCGAAGCGGTCGCTTGCCGCGCCCCACAGGAAACCACCGAGACCCATCACCAGAAAATTGAGCGTCATCGCGCTCGCAATGCCCGCATGCGACCAATTGGTGGCCGTAGCGATCGGCATTTGAAAGATAGCCAGTGAAAACATCGCGCCAAGCGCAACACAGGTCATCAGCGCGCCGGCGGCCACGATGACCCAACGATAGGAAACGTTCATATCCGCTTAACCCCTCTATTTGTGCGATCGATCTTAGTGCGGCATGGACGGCCCTCGTCCGTGGCCGTCCATTCCCTTAAGACGCTCGAACCGGCGCGATTTCGACATGCTCCTTTCATTTTTATTCTTGAGCATGCGACTGGGGTGATCGCAGATCAATTCATATAAGAGCATGGCCGCCGAATAAGCGCGAATTGGCCTCGCGGTGCCCCTAGACCTCTCGGTCGGCAGCATCGATGATTTCGATTTCGCAGATATTATGAACTGCGGTCTTCGCTTGTCCGCGTCGCGAAGCCACCTATTTCCAATTCTCGCGCCGCCACTCCTCCACGCGCTCATCCATATCGATGCTTCCCCTTTCAGCCAGGATATTCAGCGCAGCGTCGTGCTGCTCCTTGTTCACTTCCTGCACGGTCAGCAGGACGCCACCGCGTCGAAGCGCCTCCGCGTAGTTCTTGCGTTGCTCTTCCGTAAAGAAGAACCCGGTCAGGGCGTCGATAAAGCCGATATGATCGATTGGCGGTACATCGGGCCGGTTTCCGGGCGTCATGGTGATGGCATCTTTCGGTATGCCGGCCTCTATGAGTTCTTCGGATGCCTTTTCGGCGTCGGCCTCGTCGTCAAAAAATGCGCTGAGCGCATGCGAACCGGGTCGTCCTGCGATTTCCATGGTGTTTCTCCGTCGCTATAGCCTGATGGCATAACGACGGCGACAGTGCGCAGTTCCCGCTGCGGCCGTGATGAGAAGACTGGATGCCCCTCGTTACGCGCGGGTGGCGGTACCGCCCAGCTCGAACAGGTCCTTGAATTGACGCGGCTGACTGCGGAGATATTGATTGGGCGCCCGCACCTGAGCTCCCAATTCGGCCGCTGCGTGCCATGGCCAACGGGGATCGTAGAGAATGGCGCGCGCCAGCGCGATCATGTCGGCATCCCCGGTCGAGACGATCGCTTCTGCCTGCGTCGGCTCGGTGATCAGCCCGACGGCGACCACCGGCATGCGAACGGCAGCCTTGACGGCGCGGGCAAGCGGCACCTGATAGCTCGGCCCGATCGGAATCTGCTGCGCCGGGTGAAGGCCGCCACTGGAGACGTGAATCGCGTCGCAGCCGCGGGCATCGAGCTCCTTGGCGAAGGCAACGATCTCATCGGGGGTCAAGCCGCCTTCGACCCAATCCGTACCCGAGACCCGCATGGTGAGCGCTTTATCGGAGGGGAAGGCGGCGCGCACCGCATCGAACACCTCCAGCGGAAACCGCATCCGGTTCTCCAGTGAGCCGCCATATTCGTCCTCTCGCCGGTTCGAAAGCGGCGAGAGAAACTGGTGCAGGAGATAGCCGTGGGCTCCGTGAAGCTGGATGAAGTCGAGGCCAAGTCGACCTGCGCGGACGGCCGAGGCCGCGAAGGCATCGCGAATCCGCTGCAACCCGTCACGATCCAATGCAGTCGGCGGAACGCGCCCCTCGGTAAAGGGAATGGCGGAGGGCGCCTCCGTCTGCCAGCCATGCGGCGTGCCCGGAGCGATCTGCGCGCCTCCGAGCCAGGGGACTTCGGTCGACGCCTTGCGGCCGGCATGGCTCAATTGAATTCCGAGCGGCATGTCCGACCACCGCCGGATGCCCTCAAGCGTCCTGCGCATGGCCGCTTCTGTTTCATCATTCCACAGCCCGACATCCGCCCAACTGATGCGGCCTTCGGGAAGAACGGCGGTTGCTTCGATGGTCAGCAAGGCCGCTCCCGAGAGGGCAAGCTGGCCGAGATGAATGAGATGCCAATCGTTCATGCATCCATCCTCAGCCGAATATTGGCACATGGGCGCAATGACGATGCGGTTGGCCAAGTCGAGATTGCGAACGCGAAACGGCGTGAAAAGGGCGGGTTGGGCCATGACAGTGTCCTTTGTGCGGTGGAGCGCGTCCACATGGTTACGTGGAAAAATAGGCTCTTCTCAACATTCTCCACCGACCGTTCGTTGCCGGTCAGATCAACTGAACCGGCCGGCGTTGTCATTTTCCTCGGATGCCTACGACCGGGCAACCGGCAGCAAGATCCGTTTCTCAATTCGGCCTGCGACTGAGAAGACGAGCAGGTCGGTGTTTTGACCGATCCTCTCGCCGCCCATCAGCCTTACGATGTCGTCGACACCACTGACCGGGGTGCCGTCGATTGCCAGAATATAGTCGCCGTCCCGCAAGCCTGCGCGCTCGGCAGGACCGCCGGGTTCGACGCGTCTGACGCGCACCGAGGTTCCCTGGCCCGTCCCGGCCTCAAGGGCAATCCTCCGCGGCAGCTCGATCGTATCGCCGGCGATGCCGATGAAGGCACGCCTGACCTGGCCGTAGCGCAGTATTTCCGAAACCACGAAGTTCGCCGTATTGGAAGCGACCGCGAAGGCGATGCTCTGCGCGCCCTGGATGACGGCCGTATTAACCCCGATGACCTCGCCACTCGACGATACCAACGGCCCTCCGGAATTGCCGGGATTGAGCGCTGCGTCGGTCTGAATGACGTCATCCATCAGGCGTCCGCTCGCAGATCGCATCGAGCGACCAAGCGCTGATACGATACCGGCGGTCACCGTCCATTCGAAGCCGAGCGGATTTCCGATGGCGATGGCGATATGGCCCCTGCGCAGACGCTTGGAGTCCCCAAGCCGAGCCCAGGCGCCGACGCCGGAATTCGCTCGGATGAGAGCGATGTCGGTGTCGACGTCGCGTCCGAGCACGCGTCCTTCGGTGACGGAACCGTCAGGGGTGGTGATGCGGACGATCTTGGCGTCGTCGACGACATGGTTGTTGGTGACGATCAGCCCGTCCGGCGAGACGGCAAAGCCGGAACCATGCCCGCCCTTGCCGCCAACACGCTCGATCCGGCTGACCGCCGGTCCAACCGCCTCCACCGCACTTGCTATGGATTGAGAATATGCATCGATCAGTGCCCCGTCGTCTGCGGGCACAATGTTCTTATCTATGAAACCCATCGTTTGATCCTCAAACAGCGGCGCCCATCGTCGCTGCCGCCGGCGACCGATCACAGGGGATGCCCTGGTTCGCCATGGCGCTGTAGTGAGAATTAGATGGATGGGCGTCGGCTTGCGTTCAAGGCGGGACACTTGCTGCGGAAAGCTTTGATCGCTGCCAAGACTTATTCAATCGCACGCCGGCTGTTGTGCCGGCGTGCGATGGTCATTCTATCGCTGCAGCGATTGGGAAGGCAGATCGGGTCAGACCACGTTGATCACGACGTCTATATTGCCGCGCGTGGCCTTGGAATAGGGGCAGGTCTGATGCGCAGCCTCGACGAGCGCCTGAGCCACATCGCGCTCCAAGCCCGGCAGGCTGACATTGAGACGAGCTTGTAGGAAATATGCGCCGTCGATGAGGCAAAGATCCACCTCGGCGTCGATCGCCGCATCAGCCGGAACGGCGACCTTCATCTTGCCGGCGGCAAGCCCGATTGCACCTTCGAAGCAGGCCGACCAACCGGCAGCGAACAGTTGCTCCGGATTGGTGCCGGCGCCAGAGGTGCCGGGGGAGGAAAGCTTGATGTCCAGGCGGCCATCGGAGCTGCGCGATGCGCCGTCGCGGCCGCCGGTGGTGTGGGTCTTGCCGGTATAGAGTACCTTGCCGGTCTGGGTCATGATGTCGGTTCCTTTGATGTCTTTGATGGCGCCCTTATGCGGGCAATGACTGCTCACCAGCCATTGCCCGCATAAAGCAGTGTCGACGTATCCGGCATGTGTCCTGATCGAGCCGAAGTGTAACGGAGTGTGGGGTGCCGGCGGCTTTGTACATTGCCGTACAAAGAGGGCGGCGGGCGGTTGCTAATTCCGGTTTCCGCGCTGCCGCCGCAGGACGTCTCGCTGCATCGTCCTGCTCCTCATCCAAAGGTGAATACGTAGGCTTCGACACCGGGATCGAGGAAGCGGACCGTGAAAGTCCGCTCCCCGAGATCGCCGGCTTGGCGCACGAGCTGATAGAGGCGTGTTTCAGTGATTGTGCCGTTGCCCTCGGCGTCGGTGTCGGCGCCATGGCTGGCAGCCGGCGCCTTGCCATCGACTGTGACCTGAAACCGCACCGGCTTGCCATCGGCACCGGGGCCGAGAACAAGGTGCAGGTCGCGGGCGCTGAAGCGATAGGTGATGCCACCGCCGGCCTTGTTCAGCGTCGCTTGTTCGGGACCGATGGTCCAGTTGCCGGAGAGGCCCCATTCGTTGAGACCGGGTTCACCGGTCGTATAGTTCTGAGCGGCATTCCCGTTCAGACCCTCCGGCGATACGAAGTTCGAGGCTTCCTTATAGCCTATGTAGGTCTCGCCGGATCTGATGTTGCCGAGATCGGGTGCAGCCTCAGCGCCTCGCGCATTCGGCGTGACCATGCTGTTTTCGGGCATCTCGCTGCCGGCGTCCGCCAGCAGTTCCTGGATGACCTTTTCGGAGGTATCGTATTCGCCCTCCCCGAAAACATGGTGCCTGATCTGCCCTTTGGCGTCGACGAAATAGAGTGCCGGCCAGTAGCTGTTCTGGAACGCCTGCCAAATCCTGTAATTGTTGTCGATGGCGACGGGATAGCCGATGTCGAAGTCCTTGAGGGCTTCCTTCACGTTATCGACGTTCTTCTCGAAAGCGAATTCCGGTGCGTGCACGCCGATGACAATCAGCCCCTGATCCCGGTATTTGTCCGACCAGGCTTTGATGTAGGGGATGGTGCGGATGCAGTTGATGCAGGAATAGGTCCAGAAATCCACGAGCACGACCTTACCGCGAAGCTGCTCGGCGGTCAGCGGCGGCGAGTTCAACCATGTAACAGCGCCGTCAAGCGAGGGAAGCCGACCCTCGACGGGAAGTCTGCTTTTGAAGCCAGGCTTGGTGGCGGCCATCATCGGTGTGTTGCTGGCCACCATCGTCGCCGTGGAGTCCGGGCGATCGGCGTTGAAATGATCGAGAACGGCCTGCTCCAGCGTCGAGGTGCTGGCGTAGGACAAGTGCGCCAGAAATCCCGTGTCGAAGCCAAGCGCGATCGCTGCGACACCGGCGAGGACCGCCGCGCCGAGAGCCTGGCGCAGTCTTTCGCCAGATCCGAGCGAATTTTTCATGGCCGCGAAGATCCGGCTGCCAGCCAGAAGGGGGGCCGCGAGCGATGTTGCCGCACCTGCCGCATAGGCAAGAAGCAACAGAGTGGTGCGGGCATTCGCTCCCTGAAGGGCGGCACTCGTCAGGATCAGGCCGAGGATAGGGCCGGCGCAGGGCGCCCACAACAGCCCGGTGGCGATGCCGAGAACCAGAGAACTTCCAACCGTGGAGCAGGAATGCTGGCCGGGCGAATTCAGCAGCCTGTTTCCCAAGGCAACGATCGGCCGGGTCAGGATTGTAGCAATCCGCGGCGAGACGAGGGTTACACCGAAGACGGCAAGCAACGCGAGGGCGGCGTAGCGGCCATTTTCGTTGGCATGGATAGCCCAGCCGCCGCCGATGGCCGCAAGGGTCGCGACTGCGGCAAAGGTTATCGCCATGCCAGCGAGCATCGGCAGGCCGCTTCTGACGAAGGGCTGACCGGCACGGGCAAAGACAAAGGGAAGAACCGGGAGAATACAGGGGGTGAGGATCGTCAGCACGCCTCCGAGATAGGCAATGACAAGTAGCGTCATCTTCGTTTCCTTTGAAGGGATTGATCGGGCGCCAAGGCGCAATGGCCGACGAGCAGCCATTGGCCGCATAAGGGGAAGCGGACGTATCCCCCATGTGTCCCGATGAGGCGAAAGTGTAACGAAGTGTTGGAAGGGAGCGGGCCGCTACGTTGGGATACAAACGTAGCGTGGCTTTCAGCTTCTCAGCGGATGGAGATTTCCGCCGACAGGCCGCCGCCCTCGCGATTGCGCAAAGTGAGCGAGCCGCCAATCGCCTGAGCAAGCTGTCCGGCGATCGCCAATCCCAATCCAGTTCCCCCGGTTCCCCGGCTCCGGGATTGTTCAAGCCGGAAGAAGGGCTGCATCACCGCGTCGAGCTGATCCGCCGGAATGCCGGGACCGCGGTCGAGCACCTTGATAAGGATCGCCCCGGTGCCGTCCTTCTGTACGGATATCTCCGCCGTGCCTGTGAATTTGAGCGCGTTGTCGATGAGGTTTGTCAGGATCCGCCGGAGGGCATGCGGCCGGGTAACAACAGCGCCGTCGATCTTGTCGGCGACCATCACCGCTTTGCCAGTGTCCTGATAGTCATAGGCAAGGCTCTCGACGAACGAGCCGATATCAATGCGGGAAGGTTTTTCGGTATTTCCGTGGGCGCTGCGGGCATAGGCTACCCCCTCGTGGACAAGGCGCTCGATTTCGGCGAGGTCCTGCACCAGCTTTTCTTTCTCCGCGGAGTCTTCCGCGATTTCGGCCCGCAGCTTCATGCGCGTAATCGGTGTCTGAAGATCGTGCGAGATCGCCGCGAGAATCTGCACCCTTTCCTCCAGATAATGGGCAATCCGGTCGCGCATCGCATTGAAAGCGCGTGCGGCATGGGCGACTTCGCTTGGCCCCGCTTCTGCGAGGCGCGGTGTCTTCTTGTTCGGATCAAGAGCGTCGGCGGCATTGGCCAGGTTCACAAGCGGCCGGATCGCCTGCCGGACGACAAGCCAGGTACAGAGAATGAGAAGACCGAGCTGCAGGAGAAGAACGAAGGGCAGCCATACGGCCATCGGCATGATGGGTGCGGGATTGACGTCGATCGTCAGCGGATTGCCGTCGCTGAGGGTCAGATGGGCTTGGAGGCGCTTGCCGTCACCCGGTATCGACACGAAGCTGAGGGGAAAGCGCTTGCCGACGGCGTCTTGTATTCTTCCGGCAATCTGCCTGCCCTGCTCCGTCATATCAGGCACGCCCGGAAGGCCCGGGCCGAGGACAAACCGATAGGTTCCGCGATCGAGGCGATCCAGCCAATCGGCACGTTCGGCCGCCGGCAGGCGATCGAGAACAGCGATCGAGGTCGCCACATCGCTCTCCAGCGTGTTGAGCATCACAGTCTTGGCGGAGATGTAGCGTTCCACGAACTGGACACTGAAGGTAAGCCCCTGAGCGATCATCAACCCGGCCAGAAGGATCAGGAACAGCCTTGATCCCAAGCTGCGTGGCCAAGGCCGGAAACCTCGAAACCCTGAGACGTCGCTCATCGGCGCAACTCGGATATTTCGACCGGCATTGCGAAAACATAGCCTTCGCTGCGGACCGTTTTGATATAGGCGGGCTCGCGGGCATCGTCGCGGAGGCGCTGGCGAAGTCGGCTGACCAGCAGGTCGATAGACCGGTCGAACAGCTCGGCGTCCCGCCCCTGTGTGAGGTTCAAAAGCTGATCACGGTTGAGGACGCGTTGCGGATGATCGACGAAAACGCGGAGCAAGCGATATTCCGCGCCGCTGAGCGCAATCGCCGTTCCTTCGCGATCGAGCAGATGTCGGCCGGTCGTATCGAGCTGCCAATCGCCGAAGGACAAAAGCTGGCCGACTTCCGTTACCTGCAGATTTGGCGGGAGCATGCGGGTGCGGCGCAGGACCGCCTTGATGCGGGCCAGGAGCTCGCGCGCGGCAAAGGGCTTTACCAGATAATCGTCCGCTCCCATTTCCAGGCCGATGATACGGTCCGTCTCGTCGTTGCGTGCGGTCAGCATCAGGATCGGTGTCGACTTGTGCTTGCCGGCGCGCAGCTCGCGACAAAGAACCAGACCGTCGTCGCCCGGCATCATCACGTCGAGGACGATGAGATCGACGGCATTTGTTTCCAGAAATGCCCGCATATGCCGGCCGTCTGCGGCGACGGTGGTGCGCAGCCCGTTCTTTGTGAGATAGCTCGAAACCAGCTCACGGATTTCACGATCGTCATCAACGATCAAAATGTGGTCGATGTGATCCATCGTCGGGTGGCCTCTTCTGTCCAGAACGGCGCAACAGGACGTCGCCGGCAGCGGTAGTCTATACCAACGCCGGCGCCCTGCTCGGAAGATCAGAATCTATCCACGTCGATGATTGCCTGGGCGAAAGCCTGCGGTGCTTCCTGCGGCAGGTTGTGGCCGATGCCGCCTTCTATGGTCCTGTGCTCGTACTTGCCCGCGAACTTATTGCGATAGGCTGCGGGTTCGGGATGCGGCGCGCCATTCGCGTCACCTTCCATTGTGATCGTGGGTGCGTTGATGACCGGAGCCTTTGCCAGCCGCTTTTCCAGATCGTCATACTGCGCCTCGCCTTCCGCCAGGCCCAGCCGCCAGCGATAATTGTGAATGACGATGGCGACGTGATCCGGATTGTCGAAGGATGCGGCGGTGCGTTCGAAGGTCGCATCGTCGAAATTCCACTTCGGCGACGCGATCTGCCAGATGAGTCTCGCGAAGTCGTTCCGGTATTTGGCATAGCCTTCCTGGCCGCGTTCCGTGGCAAAATAATACTGATACCACCATTGCAGTTCTGCCTTCGGCGGCAGCGGCTTCTTGCCGGCTTCCTGGCTGCCGATCAGATAGCCGCTGACGGAGACCATGGCCTTGCAGCGCTCCGGCCACAGCGCCGCAAGAATGTTGACCGTACGCGCGCCCCAATCGAAGCCGCCAAGGACCGCCTTTTGGATCTTCAGCGCATCCATCAAGGCAAGGATATCGGTAGCGACGACCGACTGCTGGCCATTGCGGACGGTGTTGGCTGAAAGAAAGCGCGTTGTGCCGTAGCCACGTAGATAAGGAATGATCACCCGGTAGCCCTGAGCCGCCAGCAAGGGCGCAACGTCGGCGAAGCTGTGGATGTCATAGGGCCAGCCATGCAGAAGAATGACCGGCGGACCATCAGCCGGGCCGGCTTCGGCATATCCGATATTCAGCAGGCCCGCATCAATCTGTTTGAGAGGACCAAAGGATGTATTCGTTCCCGGTTTGATCGCGGGCGGGGCCGTCGGCTTGGTCTGCGCGGACTGTGCTTGCGCAACGCCGAACAGGCCGAGTTGTGCGGCGGTGATGGTCATGGCGGCGGTACCAAAGAAACGGCGGCGATGATGGTTGATATCTTCGGACATTAATCTCTCTCTAATATGGCTTCGGGTCGGCATGAAGAGACCGCCTCCGTGTATCTGCGATGTGTCGCGATACCCTCGGCTTTGAATAGGTATGTAGCCTTCAGGGCTTCAGATACAATTGGCTACAAACGATGGCGTGATGCGCGAGGGGAAATCGGAAAATGATGCGTTAGCCGTGGCGCTACGTTGCCAAGCTTGCTCGTCGCCCTGCGATATTCCCCGCGGGGAACTCCTCCCTCTCGTTTGGGATATCCAAGCAAAAGTTCCCCGCGGGGAACACGCGCGGTTGCCGCCGGCGATAGAATCGCGCTACCGCATTATCTACGCCAAATGTTTGTAATATCGGCATTCAGCGTAATTACGGGATTTTTTATAAAACGTTAACCATCCAGGCGCTTAGTAGGCTTGCCAAAATGGGAGAGTGTGGTGACACGACATCTGAGCAGCCTCGCCTTCATGCAGACATTCTCTGCGAAGCTGGACGTTGCACTGGGCAATCTTAGCCTCGCGCAATTCCCCCCGAATGCCCGCCGCACGATGCGCAAATTCAGCTCCTCCGAAGTTGCCGCGCTGCTCAACGTCACCGAGGCCTATATCAGGCAGATTTCGCTGAAAGAGCAGGGGCCATCTCCCGAGGTCGCAAACGGCCGGCGCCTCTACTCGATGGAGCAGATCCTCGAGCTCAGGATGCACCTTGCGCAAAACGGCCGGAAGAAGTGGATGAGCCCGCGACGTGTCGAGGGCGAACAGTGCCAGATTCTGGCGATCACGAATTTCAAGGGCGGTTCCAGCAAAACCTCAACCACGATCCATCTTGGCCACTATCTGGCCTTGAAAGGGTATCGCGTGCTTGCCGTGGATCTCGATCCGCAGGCGTCGTTGACCAGCCTTCATGGAAGTCTGCCCGATTTCGATTACCGTGATGGCGATACGCTCTATTCGGCCATTCGTTTCGAAAATCCCGTTCCCACCGAGCAGGTCATTCATCAGACCCACATTGCGGGTTTCGATGTCATCTGCGCCGGTCTTGAATTGACGGAATTCGAAACCGCCGTTGCATTGGAAATGCGCAAATCCGGCGGTACGAGCTTCCTGTTGCGGGTTTCGCAGGCATTGGAGCAGATCGCGGATCGCTACGACATCATCTTGATGGATTCGGCACCGTCGCTGAACTTTCTCACCCTGTCGTCCCTTACGGCGGCGACGGGCGTTCTGATACCCGTTCCCGCTCACATGCTCGATGTCGACTCGACAGCAAAATTCCTCGAGCTTGCCGGGTCCTACATGCAGATCCTTGAGCAGGTGGGGACCTCGGCGCAATGGGATTTCGCCAAGTTCCTGATCACCAAATTCGAGCCGAACGATCACCCGCAAGCGAATATGACGGCGCTGATGCGGCAGGTATTTGGCGACGATCTTCTTTTGAATGCGGTGATCAAGTCGACCGCCGTCGCAGATGCATTGACTTGGAAGCAGAGCCTTTACGAGGTGCAGCGGGCCAGGTTCTCCGCGCCGAAGACCTATGACCGGGCAATTGAATCGATCAATGCCGCGAATGCCGAAGTCGAAGAGCTTCTCTGGAAAGCATGGGGGCGTCAATGAGCAGAAAAGATTCCAAGGGCATGTTCGCAAACGTCCTGGTCGGGCTCGCGGAAGAAGCATCCACGCCGCCGCTCGCGACATCGCCGTCGCCGCATCTCCTCAAGGTCGCCGCCGGCGTTCGACAGCTTCAGGAACGCGGTGAACTTGCCGATAAGCTGTTGCGGAATGCGGATCATATTATCGAACTGGATGTAGATGCGGTTTTGCCGTCGCAAATCCGCGATCGGTTCGACGGTGCTTACGAAACCGACCGGTTACAGGATCTCGTAGAGTCGATGCGAGAGCATGGACAGACCACGCCTGGCCTGGTTCGACCCATCAGCGGGGAGGGAGGCAAATTTCAGATCGTCTTCGGCCGGCGCCGTCTTGCGGCCGCAAAGCTTCTCGGCATCAAGTTCCGGGCGATCGTCCGTGATCTTTCCGATGAACAGGCGATCGTCATCCAGGGCGAAGAGAATGCCAATCGCGATGACCTGTCCTTCATCGAGAAGTGCGTTTTCGCCCTCAGTCAGGAAGAGGCAGGGTTTAAACGCGAAGTGATCTGCGCCTCGCTGGCGACCGGAAAATCGCACATCTCCGAGATGCTCCAGATCGCAAGAAGCTTCCCAAAAGCAGTTCTGGCGGGCATTGGCGCCGCTCCGGAGACCGGGCGGCGGCGCTGGGCGCAGTTGGCTGAGCGTTGGAGCGCAAATGCCGATGCTAGAGGGATCGCGGAGCGCATTCTCACGGGATCGGATGTTCAGCCGCTTTCCAGCGACAACAGGTTTGCCGCCGTGCTGAACGCGGTCTCTACTGCCAAGGAGGCTTCTCCAGCCGTTGTGGACCATGTCCAAGAAGTTGTTTCCAAGGGATTGACCCTTGCGGTGGTGAACTATGCCAAGGCGGGAACCAAGCTCACGTTCACGAAGGCCGTCCCGGACGATTTCGTCAAATATCTGCTGCATCGAATCGAGGGACTGCACGAGGAATATCTCGGTGAAACTCAGAAGGCGCAGGACCAAAGCAAGCGGGAAACTCGATAGATCTGGACATAAGGCGGCGAGGGTGCTTGGCTGAGCATATTTCGACGAGCTAGAGCAATTCCACGATAAGTGCGTGAGCCGCTTTCCGTCTGGGGTTGCGTAAAAACAATAAGATAGAGCATTTGACGGGATAACGAAACGACATGGCGCCGGAAACGGACGATCAAGAGAAAATCGATTCGACCTTTCGCAACGGATCGTTGACGGCCGTCGGAATCCTTGTCGGTTTCTCGCTGAGCTTCATCAATCGCTGGGTTTCCGGTCCGAACGACTGGAGTCGCATCGACATCCTGCCGATGACGGTCATGGTGATCGGCATTGCCGTGCAGGTGAAAGTCTTCGCCGATTTGCTGGCAAGGGATTCGCTGCTGGTGGTCAAATATGACCGCGCGCGCCGTCTCTTTATGATCGGGGTGATCATCGTGGCGGTCGGCATCGCAATCGCTCTCGTCAACGATGTTCTTGGCATCAGCAGTCAGAAAATGCTTGGCTAGACTGCTTGCTGGCGGGCTGAAAACATGTCTTTTCACGCCAGATCCGGCTGCCGCGCTACAGCCGGCGAAGCGCGATCTCGCTTGTTATGATCGATTTGCCGGTGCCCGGATCGCGGTCGATCGTTCGCAGATTGAGGCTATTGCCGCCGACTTCCTGTATCGTCATATTCGCCGTGCGGTCGCCATTGACCTCTTTTGCCCAGCGGACGGCAAGATCAATGGTATTGCCCTGGCGTTTTCCGGACAATCCAGAACGTCCCCCTGACGGGCCGACATAGACGCCGCTATAGCGCGCGCCATTCACCTTGAGATCGGCAGAGATCGCGCGGCTCACGACGAGCATGCCCCGGCAATTGCCGCGCATGGAGAGGGAAGGCCCGGTCGCCGTCAAAGCAAAGGTACATGCAACGTTGATCGGTGACGTTCCGATCCGACGGATGACGGTTCCTTTGCCAGTCCATTTTCCCTGCAGGGATTGCAGGAAATTGCTCTCGTCTGCGGCGGCCAAAGTTGGCAAAAGGCCGATTGACGTAATCAGGAGGACACGAGCGAAGCACGACATGAGAGAACCCCCGAAAGACGAATTTCCCCGAACGCCTATATGTCCGTATAGTTCCTTGCATTTTGGACGCAGATACCGGTCGTTATCGACAATGGCCCGGAAAGACGCAGCGGGCAAGTTGTACTACTCTTTCGGTTCCCAGCCGTGGTAAATTGAAATTGCCTCGGCAATGCGGTCACTACTTTTTACAGCTTCCTCTAATTTAATTTTGAGCTCATTTACGGCTGCTAATACTGCGCTCCGCGGTGCGGAGCGTGGTGCCGTTCCGTTTGGGGTAGGGCGACCAAGTACCAAGGCAAACGAAAAAAGCCTTAGCAGAATACCGAACTAGGTCTTCCAAGTCATGGAGCGGTGGGTTCAATGGCTCATATCATCATCATCAATCCGCGTTTCGAAACCTCCTATTGGGGCATGGAACACGCGCTTCCGTTGTTTGACGTAAAAGCGAACCTTCCGGTCGCCTGCCTGCCTCTGCTGGCGGCGCTCACGCCTGCCGAACACACCGTTACGCTTGTGGATGAGAATGTCGAGCCGATCGACTACGATCTCTGCGCGCAGGCCGATATCGTCGCGCTCACGGGCATGATCGTCCAACGGTTTCGGATGAAGGAAATCTTGACCGAACTTAAGCGGCGCAATTGTTTTGTGGTCGTCGGCGGACCGTGGGTTACCGTCAAGGAGGACTATTTCGACGGGCTTGTCGACGTCACGTTCATCGGTGAGGCCGAGGAGACCTGGCCGAAATTCCTGCTCGAATGGGCAGAGGGCCGTCATGTCAGGCGCTACGAGCAATCCGACAAGACGGACATGAGCAAGGTGCCGATCCCACGTTTTGATCTGTTGAAAATGGATGAATACGCGCTCGGCAGTCTCCAGTTCTCGCGGGGCTGCCCGTTCACATGCGACTTCTGCGATATCATCGTCGTGTTCGGGCGAAAGCCACGGATCAAGACCAGCGCACAGATCGTCGCCGAGATGGAGGCATTGCTGTCAGCCGGAATGGATACGGCATTTATCGTCGACGACAATCTCATCGGCAACAAGAAGGCGATCAAGGAAGTGCTGCGCGACGTCGTGGCCTGGCAGGAGCGTAATCATTACCCGATGACCTTCCTCACCGAAGCCTCGATCGATCTGGCCGACGATGACGAGCTGATGCAGCTCATGGTCGACGCTAATATCCGTATTGTCTTCATCGGCATCGAGACGCCGAACGAAGCAGCGTTGCGCGAAACCAAGAAGCTCCAGAATCTCAGAAAAGGCGGGACGATGCTGGAGAAGATCCACACCATCCAGCAGACCGGGATGGAAGTGTGGTGCGGCATGATCTTGGGTTTCGACAGCGACGACACGACGATCTTCGACGCCCAACGCGTCTTCATCAAGGATGCGCGGATCGTCAACGCCATGATCGGCATGCTGGCCGCCATTCCGAAGACACCGCTTTATACGCGCCTTGAGAAGGAAGGACGGCTGGACCACGACGATCCTCCGGCCTTCGGCACCAACGTCATTCCCCTTAATCTCAGCCGGGAAACCCTGCGCGACGGCTATCTTTCCGTGCTGAGCGATCTTCATCAGCCCGCCGCCTATTTCGACAGGCTCGACGCGCTCTATCTCGATGCCCGTATTCAGCCGGAGCGGACGCGCCTGCGCCATCTGCGCCGCCATCCTCTCCGCCTGATTGCCTTAAATCTGACGTGGGCGTTCGAGGCCGCGGGTATTTTCACAAGACTGATGCGTCGGGTTCAGGATCCGGAGTTGCGAAATATCTATCGCCAGCGCTTCTGGAAACTGCTGTTGCGCCGTCGTTCTCCGGTGATCCTGCAGATCTATGCCATCAAATGTGCCATGCATTATCACGCGCACAAAATGGTCCAGCAGATGCGATCCGGCGGCGACATCGTCAATTCCTTCTGATTGGTACCCGACGGGGTAGGGGAGGGCAGCCGATAGCGGGTTTGCGCCCGCTGGCGTGTCATTACGTCCAAACACTTTCGGGTGTCAGGATATCGAACGGGACGATGCGTTGTTCGATGGATGCCGTGTCCTTGTATTCCACACGGCGCAGCATCACTTCGATCAATTCCTGCGGCATCTTATCGAGCGGATGGCATATCGACGCGGTTATCAATCCCTCGTTCAGCCCCTTTCGCGTCTCAGGTCCGATGTCGCGGGAGATGACGTGAATATTCTGCCGCCGCTCCGGAGGCAATTCACGCAGCGCGCGCAGAACCCCGGAAATGCCGCCTCCGTTCACAAAGAGGCCCCTCAACTCGCTTTCCTCCTCGACGAGTTTGTGAACGATCTCATAGGCGTTCTGCGGCTCCTCATAGGTCAGAAGAGAGTCGCTGATGATGAGTTCCGGCGCATGTTCGCGCATGTAAGCGCGGAAGCTCGCATCCGAAATGTCCTGGCACTGGTAGCGGTTGGTGCCGATCAACGGAAATACCTTTCCGGGCTGGCGAGCGGTCTTATTGATGAACCAGGCGGCGGTTCGTCCAACTTTCCAATTGTCGGTTCCGACAAATCCCGCCCGGCTGGCGGCCGATAGGTCCGTCACGAATGCGATCACAGGCACCCCTTTGCTCCGCAACTCATCGATCGCTTGGCTGACTAACGGGTGATCCGCAGTCACCACCGCAATGGCGTCGGCTGTTTCACCCATCTTCAACAAATTGGCAGATACCGCCTCGGGGGAAAGATCGTCCTCAAAGACCACTTTGGGCTCGATCATCACATCGCTTCGCCGCAAAGCGGATGACGTCAAAGCCTCAGCCCACATTTGATAGAGGGGCCGATGCGATTGCTGCATCAGAAATCCAAGCTCCCGATGCGGCAGGTTATCACGCTTGCGTTCACGCAGCGCCCCGAGGCCATAAAAGCCAATTGCGTCGGCAGCCTCCAAGATACGATCGGCAGTATCTCCCCTGACGGTGCCAGTTCCGTGAAGCAGCCTGTTGATCGTGGAAAGGCTTACATTCGAAGCCCGAGCGAGATCAGCAATGGTTGGTCTATTCATACGGCGACCCCGGAATGCGTCATTCATGAATGACATGTTTTGGAACGAAATGCGTGATGGTGAAGTATTACAGTTTCGCTTTGGCATCTCAAGTATTAAACGTCATGACGCATTAAGTGGCCCTCTTTGGGAAGGGTTCTGGGAGGAAGACATGAAACGCATGAAGTTAATCGGCGCGGCTATCCTTACGACCGTCGCTTTGAGCCTTGGCGCGTCCACGGCGTTTGCCGCCAAGATTTTTGTCGTGGGTGGCAAGCCGGATGATCCGTTTTGGTCGATCGTCAAGCGCGGTGCCGAAGATGCGGGTCTCGTGGTAAAGCAGCAGGGCGGCTCCGTTACCTGGCTCGGTCCGCAGAACTACGACAACCTTGGCGTCGACGCAGCCGAGCTTATTCGCCAGGCCATTTCGCAGGGAGCCGATGCCATCGTCGGGCCGGACTGGGTTCCGGAAGCCATGGATCCCGCCTTCAAAGCCGTCGTCGACGCAAAAATACCCTTGATCATCTACAATGCCGGTGGCGTTGCTGCGGCTGATCGCCTGGGCGCCATGAACTACGTCGGAAGCGACGACTACAAGGCGGGCGTTGCGGCCGGCGAGTATTTCGCAAAGCACGACATTAAGAATCTGGTCTGCATCAATACACTGCCGGGTGCTGCGAACATCGAAGCTCATTGCCGCGGCATGACCGATGGAGTCAAGGCGAAGGGCGGAAAGGGCGACACGCTCCCGTTGCCGGCGACCTCCTTCGGCAATTCCACTGCCGTGGCGCAGGCAGTGAAAGCCTATTTGCTTCAACATCCCGATGTTGGTGGTGTCTATACGATCGGCAATGTGGATGCGAACTCGGCCATCAACGGCATCATGCAGGCCGGCAAAGTTGGCAAGATCAAAGTCGGTGGTGTGAACATGGATGAAACCATCTTGAACAACATCAAGTCTGGCACGCAGATGTTCACCATCGACCAGCAGGGCTACCTGCAAGGCTATCTCGCCGTTTCGATCCTCAACGGCAAGGTCAACAATGGTTTGACCGTTCCGACGCGTGAGATCTTGACCGGCCCCGGTATCGTCGATGCGTCCAACGTCGACGCCACGATGGCGGGTGTCAAAAACGGCGCTCGCTGAGCGACGAAGTCACGTGGCTGCCCGGCCCAATATGCCGGGCAGCAAACCGAGCGCCAAACACGAATGATCGCTTGATTAGCGCTATCCGGACACATGCCAATTTGGGAGGGAGGAACCAATGGTCTCTGCCGTACAATCCAAGCCGACCGCAGTTCCCGCCAGTTCAGGTCTGCTGCGATCCATGGGACAACTCGTAAGGCGGCCAGAAGCCGGCTCCTTCATCGGAATGATTGCGGGTTTCGTTTTCTTTGTCGTGTTTGGCGGGGAGACATTTGTTTCCGCCGCCGGCTTTGCCAGTTGGCTGAACATCGCCGCAGAAATCGGAATCGTCGCCCTACCGATCGGACTTCTGATGATTGCCGGCGAGCTCGATTTGTCGGTAGGTGCGGTGATCCCGGCGTCTTCGCTGACGGTCGCAGTGATATCCGGCCACTATGGTGCGCCTGAATTCGTGGGCATCCTGGCAGCGCTTGGAATGGGGCTGTTTGTCGGCTTCATGAACGGTTTTATCGTCCTTCGCACGCGCGTTCCTTCTCTCATTGTCACGATCGGGGTCATGTTCGCGGTCATGGGGCTCACCCTGGGCGTTTCGGTCCTGCTGACCGGATCAACGAGCACGGCGATCGTGCCGAGCGCGACTTCGAAGGCCCTGCTCGGCCAGTTCGTTGGCGGCATGTTCGAGGTGACGATTTTCTGGTGGCTCGGGATCGTCGTGGTTCTAGCCTACCTGTTGCATGTTTCGCGTTTCGGCAACTGGATCTATGCCCTCGGAGGCGACCGGATCAGCGCACGCAACGCCGGAATTCCCACCGAACGCCTGACCATTTCGCTTTTCATGATCAGCAGTTTTTGCGCAGCCTTCGTCGGGGTATCGCAGGCGATGGTCTATCAGAGCGCGCAGGTCGCGGGCGGACAGTCCTTCATCTTCAATTCGATCATGTGTGTCGTCATCGGCGGCGTGCTGCTGACCGGAGGCTTCGGATCGATCGTCGGCATCGTCTTCGGCACCATCACTTTTTCGATGGTCAACCAAGGCATCTATTTCACCGGGTTCGATCCGAATTTCGGCAGCGTCATCATCGGAGCACTCCTGTTGATCGCCGTGCTCATGAACGACACGTTCCGGCACATGGCACTCTCCTACTCAACCAAGAAAAAGAACTGAGGGCGGTGCGATGAACACTTTTTCGCTCGGAAATCTTCTTCGCCGGCCCGAAGCCGGTTCGGTGATAAGCCTCGTCGCGGTCATCCTGTTCTATGTCATCTTCGGCGGCGTCGCGCTCGGCAGTCTTTTTGGTGCTGCCAGTTGGGTGAACTTCGCCGCCAATCTCGGGATTGTGGCCATTCCCGTCGGAATGCTCATGATCGCCGGCGAGCTGGATATTTCGATCGGTGCAATGATCCCCGCGGGCTCGATGAGCGTCGCCATCGTGTCTGGCTACTATGAAATGCCGATCGTCGTCGGGATCTTGGCCGCTCTCGGCGTCGGTGTCCTGGTCGGGTTGGTCAACGGTATCCTTGCGGTGCGGACGTCCGTGCCCTCCCTGATCATCACCCTCGGCACCCTGGTCGCAATGCAGGGCCTCATCCTCAGTGCCTCGGTGCTGCTGACGGGCAATGCAAGCGTCGCGCTTACCGCGCCCGAATGGAGCAAAATGGTCTTCGGTCAGCTTCTGGCTGGCAGCTACCAAGTGATCATCCTGTGGTGGCTGGCGCTGACGGTCGTCTATGTTTTCGTCATTCACTTCACTCGCTACGGCAACTGGATTTTCGCCATGGGCGGAGACAAGGTGAGCGCCCGCAATGCCGGCATCCCTACGCGCAAGCTGACCATCTGGCTTTTCGTGATCTCTTCGACCAGCGCTTCCTTTGTCGGCATGTGCGGAGCGATCCTGTTCAATTCGGCCCAAGTGTCCGGCGGCATGAACTACATTTTTAACGCCGTTGTATCGGTCGTCGTTGGCGGCGTGCTCTTGACCGGTGGTTTTGGATCGGTCGTCGGGATCTTTATCGGCACTCTGACCTTCGCAGTCGTCAGCCAGGGCATCTATTTCACCGCGATCGATCGAAACTGGTCCAGCTTGATCATCGGCATCATGCTGCTCGTGGCCGTCTTGATGAACAATACCTTCCGCAACATGGCGTTGACTTATGCGCGCCCTAAGAAAAGCAAGGACTGAGCCATGACGAAACCGGTTCTGGAACTCAAAAACGTCAATAAGTCCTTCGGGCCGATCGATGTCCTGCACGACATTTCGCTGAAGGTCCATTCCGGAGAGGTCCTGTGTCTCCTCGGGGATAATGGCGCGGGAAAATCGACCCTGATCAAAACGCTCGCCGGCGTGCACAAGCCTACCTCCGGACAGATCCTCATGGACGGCCAGGAAGTGCTCTTCGACCGTCCCAAAGATGCGGCCGATCGCGGTATCTCGACCGTCCACCAGTTTGGCGGAACCTTTCCGCTGATGAGCATCGGTCGCTCCTTTTTCGTCGGCGTCGAGCCCACCAAGAAATTCGGTCCGTTCACCATTTTCGACCGCAAGACGGCAAACGAAGTGGCGGTCAAGGCCGTGCAGGAATTCGGTATTACCCGCATCGACGATGGCGACCGGCTGATCGGCGGGCTGTCGGGCGGTGAGCGCCAGTCGCTCGCCATCGCGCGTGCGGTGCATTTCGGCGCCCGGGTACTGATCCTGGACGAACCGACTGCGGCGCTGGGCGTGAAGGAAGCCGCGCACGTCCTTCGGATCGTGCTGGAGGCACGCAAGCGTGGTCTCGCGGTGATCTTCATCACCCATCAGGTCATGCACGCGATGACGGTCGGGGATCACTTCGCCGTCCTCATACGCGGAGCGTTGGCTGCGGATTTCCGCAAGGGCGAGAAGAGCCGCGAAGAAATTACCGATCTGATGGCTGGCGGGGAGGCGATGGCCGAACTGGAAGCTGAGATCGAAGCTCACACGAACCGTGAGCATCCCGCTGTGGCCTGACCCGCTACCGAAGCGAGCCACCACCAGAAGATCAACACCGGCTTACCCGCTCTTGCGGGTGAGATCGCCAAGCGCAACCTTTTTTGGGTGACCATCATGAAAATCGCTCTCGACCCCTTTATGCACCGCCATCTAAGCCTTGAAGACCTGCCCGCGAAGGTCAAAGAACTTGGCTATGATTGGATCGAACTATCCCCGCGCGGCGACTTCCTTGAATGGTTCAAAGCGCCGCGCGTGTTCCCCGACCGGATCAAATCGTTCAAGCGCGCGCTGAAAGATGCCGATGTCGGCATCGCATCCCTGCTGCCGATGTATCGTTGGGCATCCAATGACGAGGCAGAGCGCCAGGCGGCGGTCAAGCACTGGAAGCGTGCCATAGAGATCGCCGTCGAGCTGGAAGTGGATGTGATGAATTCCGAGTTCGGGCGCGGGCCGCATCCGGACAAGGGATCGTGCTACTGCTGCCATACCGGATCGATGATCGAAGCCTGCGAGGACGCGTGGTGGCGCTCGATGGAAGAGCTGGTGCCGATCTTCGAAAAGGAAAACATTTCGCTTCACGTCGAGCCGCACCCGGAAGACTGGTGCGAAACGCTGCAGCCAGCGCTCGACATTATCCGCACGGTGAACTCGAAGAACGTCAAGTTCCTCTATTGCGCCCCGCATACCTTCTATTTCGGTGACGACACCAAGGCGATGCTGCGCGAGGCCAAGGATGTGCTTGCGCACGTCCATGTCGGCGACACGTTCAACCATAAGGCCTCATCCGGCCTTCGCTACATTCTCAATCCGCCCGGCACGCAGGCTCGCGTCCATCAACACCTGAACATCGGCCAGGGCGAGGTTCCCTGGGATGAATTCTTCGGCACGCTGGCCGACATCGGTTTCGACGGCGTCATGACCGCCTGCGTCTTCGCTTGGGAGGACAAGGCCGACCACTCCGGCAAATTCATGCGCTCGGAAATGCAGCGCTTCATCGACAAATATTGGGGGGCGAAATGACCCTTAAAGTCGGTGTCATCGGAACCGGGATGATCGGGCAGGATCACATTCGCCGCCTGACCAAGGTCCTGTCGGGTGTCGATGTGGTCGCTGTGAACGACATTGATGTCAAGCGAGCAGCATCCGTCGCGCCGGGGGGAGCCGTTGTGTTCGAAACGGCGGGGGATCTGATCCGTTCGGAAACCGTAGAGGCGGTGGTCATTTGCTCTTGGGGGCCAGCCCATGAGGCGCAGCTTCTCGACTGCATTGCCGCCGGCAAGCCGGTCTTCTGCGAGAAACCGCTCGTCACCACCGCGGCGGCGGCCCGCCGGGTGATTGAGGCGGAAGTGGCTTTCGGGCGCCGCCTCATTCAGGTGGGTTTCATGCGGCGCTTCGATGGCGACTACAGGCGCCTCAAGGCGGTCATTGACAGCGGGAGCCTTGGCACCCCGCTGACGTACCGCTCCGTCCATCGCAATGCCTCCGTGCCTGCCGGCCTCTACACATCGGACATGCCGCTCAATGACACGCTCGTTCACGACGCGGATATTTCGCGATGGCTGTTGTCGGATGAAGTGAAGGGCGTCGAAGTACGGCTTCCACGACGCTCTTCTCGAGGCGGCGATCTGCGTGATCCGACCCTGGTGCTCCTGCACCTGGCGTCCGGGGCGCTGGTCGATGTCGAAATTTCGGTCAACATTGCCTATGGCTATGATATTCGCGGCGAAGTGAGCTGCGAAAACGGGGTGGCAAGCCTCCCCGAGCGCCCTTCCGCAGTCATCCGAGACCAGCACGGTGTTCGTCAGCGCGTACCGGAAGATTGGCGCGAACGCTTCATCGATGCCTATGACCAGGAGTTCCGCGAATGGATTGCCGCTGCGGGACAAGGGACGACGACCGGACCAAGCACCTGGGACGGCTATGCCGCGACGCTGGTTGCGGACGCCGCGCTGCGCGCCGCGGAAACTGGCGCATTCCAACCCATCACAATGGTTGCAAAGCCTGGACTCTACGACACCGCGATCGCCCAGGCGGCCGAATGAACTGAATTCCCGTTTAAGAAAGATGATCTCATGATCAATGGAGAAAGAACCATAAGACGCCCTCTGCGTTGGGGCATGATCGGCGGCGGGCGCACCGGCCAGGTCGGTTACAAGCACCGTACCGGCGCGCTTCGCGATGGTACCTACAGGCTTGTCTGCGGGGCCTTCGACCTTGACGCTGCGCGCGGTCGCGATTTCGGTGTGAACCTCGGCGTCGACGCGGACCGCTGCTATGCCGACTACAAGGAACTTATCGCCAGCGAGAAAGCGCGCGAGGACGGTGTCGAGGTCGTCTCGATCGCCACGCCAAACTTCACGCATTACGAAATCACCAAGGCGTGCCTGGAGGCAGGGCTCCATGTGATCTGCGAAAAGCCGCTGTTCTTCACCGTTGCCGAATGTGAGGAAATCGAAAGGCTTGCGGAGAAAAAGGGCCTGATCGTCGGCGTGACCTACGGCTTTACCGGCCACCCCCTGGTTCACCAGATGGCCGCGATGGTCAAGAAGGGCATGCTGGGCGAAATCCGCATCGTCGACATGCAGTACACCCACGGCTTCAACTCTGGTGACGATGTCGGTGCGGGTGAAGCGGTGAAATGGCGGACCAATCCGAAGACGGCAGGCGCGACCTTTGTTCTCGGCGATATCGGCACGCATCTCTACTACCTGTCCGAAGTCGTGCTGCCGGATCTGAAGATCGAAAAGCTGCTCTGCGACCGCAAGGCCTTCATCCCGACCCGCGCGCCGCTTGAAGACCACGCCACGGTGCTCATGCATTATGACAATGGCGCTCGCGGCCGTCTCTGGGTGTCTTCGGTGAACGCCGGCAATATGGGGTCGCAACGCTATCGTTTCGTCGGCTCGAAAGCCTCGATCGAGTGGTCGGACTCGCATCCAGATCAATTGATTTATGAAGTTCAGGGCGAGCCGAACCGGACCCTTCATCACGGAATGCCATACCTCGAGGAAGAAAGCCTCGCGATCGATCGAATGGGTGCATTGCACACAGAAGGTCTCGGCGATAGCTGGTCGAATATCTACCTGTGGATCGCACAGGCGATTGACGCGAAGAACCGCGGTGACGAAGCCTTCCTGAAAACCCATCAATACCCGGGCATCAAGGCCGGCACGGAGGGTGTTCGCTGGCTGGAGAATTGCGTCCGCTCGGCCGATGCGGGCTCTGCCTGGGTCGATTTCAAATAGCAGGAACCGGGGGCGCGTTGGATATCCTCCCATCCTCCTCCCGAACGCGTCCCCAACACTCTCAGCAAGAAAGACAAAGCCATGAAACTATCCATTTGCACCGACGTGATGGGCGACCTTTCCTTCACGGATATGCTCGACAAATGCGTAAAGCTCGGCGTCGAAGGCATCGAAATGACCGGCGGCGGCTGGTCGCGCGCACCGCATTTTCGGGCCGACGAACTTTTGGCCGACAAAGGGCTTCTCAGGACCAAGCTCAAGGAAATCGAAGCCCGCGGTCTGGAGATCGCGGCACTCAATTGCTCGGCGAACCCGCTCGATCCGGGCCACATGGGCCAACGCCATCGCAAGGAGGTGGAGCAAACCATCCGTCTTGCCGGCGAGATCGGTATCAAGACGATCGTAACGATGTCCGGCCTTCCGGAAGCCGCTCCTGGCGACATGGTGCCCAACTGGCTCGTCTATACGAAAAGCTGGCCCGAGGAGGTGCCCGAGCGTGATCGCTACCAATGGGAAGACCGCGCCTTCCCGCTCTGGCATGATCTGGTGAGGCTCGCCAAGGAGGTTGGTGTCGAAAAATACGCGCTTGAGAACTTCTCGGCGATGCTCGTATGGAACCCGGAGACCCTCTTCCGCCTACGCAACGAAGTTGGTCCGATGGTCGGTATGAACCTCGATCCCAGCCATCTGTTCTGGAAAGGTGCTGATCCCATTGCCGGCGCGCGCGCCTTAGGCGCTGCAATCCATCATTGCCACGGCAAGGACACTCGTATCGAACGAGGACTTGCGGATGTGAACGGTCTCCTGGAACTCAAGGAGGTGACCGACGTCGCCAACCGCTCATGGAACTATGTTGCCGTCGGTGCAGGGCATGACCTGCAATGGTGGAAGGAGTTCTTCTCGGTTGTCCGTATGGCTGGGTACAACGGCTGGGTCAGCCTTGAGATGGAAGATTTCACCATGTCCACCGAGGCCGGCATCCAATCTTCCATCGATGCCCTTCAGGCGACGATCAGCCGATGACGGCGCCTTACAAGTTCATCATCACGATCGAACTTCTTCCAGGGACGCGGGACGACATCCTCGCCCGCGCGCCCGAGGTGCAAGCTGCGACGAGAGCGGAAGCTGGTTGTCTCGCCTATGACTTCTTTACCTGCACTGACGATCCGGACCGCCTGATCTTCGTGGAGGCATGGAAAGACGAGGCTGCCCATGCCGAGCACCTCTTCCAGGAGCATACGCAACGCTTCATCGCGTTCCACGAACAATTCCATCGTTCTTCGACCTTCGAGACGATCAACGCCGAGACTTGAATGTCCAACCCGATCACCATTACCACCGCTCCCTGCTGCTGGGGCGTCGATGACGTGAATAACCCGCACCTGCCTCCTTGGGAAAAGGTGCTGGACGAGGCGCAAGCCGCCGGTTTCGGCGGGCTTGAGCTTGGGCCTTACGGCTACCTGCCGCTCGACCTCGGTCTTGTGTCGGAAGCGTTGAACAAGCGCGGACTGCGGATCGTGGCGGGCACGATCTTCGACGCTCTCGTTTCGCCCGCAAACCGCGCCAATCTCCTTCGTCAGACCGATGAGATCTGCTCTCTCATAACGCAGTTGCCGAAACCGGAAAAGCATTCCCGGCAGCGCTTCCAGGCACCCTACCTAACGGTCATGGATTGGGGGCATGATGAAAGGGACTACGCTGCCGGACATCCCGACCGTGCCCCGCGACTCGACGATGGTGCGTGGAATGGCATGGTGGAAAATATCCACGCCGTCGCCGCACTTGCTCGCGACAAATACGGCGTGCGGGCAACGATCCATCCGCATGCCGGCGGCTATATCGAGTTTGCCGATGAGCTGGAGCGTATCGCCGCGGACATCCCCGCCGATCTGGCTGGCCTCTGCCTCGATACCGGGCACATGGCCTATTCGGGCATGGACCCCGTTGCCACCCTGCGCCACTACTGGAATCGCGTCGACTATATTCATTTCAAAGATATCGACGCCAAGGTCTACCAGGAGGTCATGGGCGAGCGCATCCGATTCTTCGAGGCTTGCGCCAAGGGCGTCATGTGCCCGATCGGCCGCGGCTCGATCGATTATCCGGCAATTCGCGCGCTTCTGACCGAACTCGGCTACGGCGGCTACATCACCATCGAACAGGAACGCGATCCGCTTAATACCGGCAGCATATTGGAGGATCTGGCCGCCAGCCGGACGTTCCTGGCGCGTGTCGGTTTCTGAAAGCTAGGAGATTTAGAGAGGCGCTTCCGATATGTCCTCCAACTTGCGTAGATCTTTACCCAATCTCGCTGATATGGACGGTATCTCAATAAGAAAATTGAGCCTCTGGCGCGTTGCCGCGGTTCGGGGCATCCTGTGGTGGCCGAAAATTGTACTTTATGGCAGTTGGAGGAATACCGATGCGCTGCTTTACCGTACTTGGACCCTCGCAGACCGGAAAATCGACGGTCGTTGAAAAGCTCAGCTCCCTGGAGGGACCGCCGCGAAAATCCAGCTCCCCTTACGGGCTGAACCTCACGGAATTTACCTTTGCAAACGAAACCTGGTGTGCGCTGGACGCGCCGGGACCTAATGAAGCGCTGGCGCATGTGCAGCACGCGCTTCTTGCCAGCGACGCCTGCATCCTATGCATTTCACCGGCGCCCGAAGAGGCTGTGCTCGCCGCGCCCTATCTGCGCGTGATCGAGGCGTCGGGAACGCCCTGCATCCTCTTCGTCAACCGGATTGATGAACCGCGAGGGCGGCTGAGGGATGTGATCGCAGCGCTTCAGGATTATGCCAATCACGCGCTTCTGCTTCGCCAGATTCCGATCCGCGAGGGGGACAGGATCGTCGGTAGCTGCGATCTGATCTCGGAGCGGGCGTGGCGCTACCGGGAAGGTCAGACCTCGGCGCTGATCGCAATCCCCGAAAGTACCGCCGAGCGCGAGCAGGAAGCGCGCACCGAGCTGCTGGAACATCTCTCCGAGTTCGACGATTGGCTCCTCGAGGAACTGATCGAGGATCGAGAGCCGGCCAGCGACGCGCTTTATGCCATCTCATCGCGGGTTCTCAAGGAAAATAGGGTGATCCCGGTCCTGATCGGTGCCGCAAGTCACGGCAACGGCATGATGCGGCTGATGAAGGCTCTGCGCCACGAAGCGCCGCCGGTCGCGGCCCTTCGTCAGCGTCTTGCCCGTGCCGGCGCTGTCGACGAAGGAAAGCTGACAGCCGTAAGCTTTCATGCCTATCATCGTCAGAACATCGGCAAGACGGTGCTGGTGCGTGCGCTTGGTGAGGGACTGCGGCAAGGCGCATCGCTCGGCGGTTCGAGCCTCGGCCCCGTGCAGGATCCGGCAAACGGACGATCCAATGCGGCGGTCGCACCTGCACCGGGGGATGTCTTCGCGGCGGTCAAGTCCGATCACCTGCCCGTCCCTTCGCTTTTGACGTCAGACGCCACGGTCGCGCCGCCCGAGTGGACGGAGCCACCCACGCCGATGCTGGAAAGGATCCTGATTCCGGGCAGCGAACGTGATGAAAACAAGCTCTCCGAAACGCTGGCAAAACTTTCCGAGACGGATCGCGGCTTGATCGTCTTGCAGGAGGAGGGCACTGGCGCCCAGCTCGTGCGCGCCCAGGGGCCGGTGCATCTGCGCGATCTCTGCCGAACCCTGGCGGATGTCTTTCATATCGACGTGACCGATCGGACGCCCAGCCCGATCTACCGCGAGACCATCGCGAAATCATCGGATGTTCATTACCGCCATCGCAAACAGACCGGCGGCGCCGGGCAATTCGCCGATGTGAAGCTGAATATTCATCCCAACGCGCGTGGCCAGGGTTTCACCTTCAACGAAACGGTCAAGGGCGGTGTCGTTCCGCGCAACTACATTCCTGCCGTCGAAGCGGGCGCGCGCGAAGCGATGGAGAAAGGGCCGCTCGGTTTTCAGGTCATCGATGTCGGGGTAACCCTGTCGGATGGCCAGCACCACGCCGTCGACAGTTCGGAACACGCCTTCCGGACCGCGTCGAAAATGGGTGTGCGGCAGGCGCTTTCCGAAGGATCGACTGTCTTGATGCAGCCGATCTTCCGCAGCGAAATCCACATACCATCGGTCTATTCGGGTAATCTCGTCCAGATCGTCTCCGCGCTCAAGGGCCAGGTTCTCGGCTTTGACCGGGATGAAGCGTCCAAGGGATGGGACATCTTCCGCGCACTCGTTCCGGGCAGCGCACTCGACGATCTGGCGCGGGCGCTGCGCTCGGCGACGCAGGGCATCGGCTATTTTTCCAAGGCCTTCGATCATTTCGAAGAGCTATACGGCAAGGAGGCTGACGCCGTCATCAGGGCGCACGAGACCGCGCGGGTCGAACACTGAAGCTATGTAGCGGCCGTGGATGGTTTGGCTGGCCCTCGCTTATTGAGCGAAGCGCCAGCCTATCCGCGGCTTCGAAATGGACGAGCCGACATCGGTCGCATTTCCCTTAATTTATATCATTGTATGATGTATGATGAACTCCGGAAACAGGTCCGACTGCTCGGGCCGTCGTCAGGCGAATGGTTCTGGGTGCAATCAGGTGGCTGAGATGCTGCTGTTCAAAACGACTAGGCTGGGTTTGAGACAAGGCGATGGGCGGCCCAGTAACGGTAAACCGGTGGGCACGCTGAAGAAATCGTACGCTCCCCTGTCGGCGCTGATTTTCACAAAGGATCTACGAAATATATCGCCTGTCGGGGGGACACTGGGAGTAATCCTCATTCCCTTTCTTATAGTGCTGTTCTCGGTTGTCGCTGGTTTTGCCGTCGCAATGCATATGAGCGGCCAACCGGGTTATTCGGCGAGAGTGAACATGTCGCCGCCGACAATGTCGGAATAGTCGATCGTGGCGCCAGAAATCTGGTTGGCATCGAGCTTTCAGGAGACCTGGTTGAGCAGCCACTCCTGAAATCTTTTTGTCGTCAACGACTGCTGTTTCATTTCGGGCGTCACGATGTAGTAGTTGTTGGTGGTGGCCATCGGCCTATCCCACGCAATTTGAAGGCGCCCCGAAGCGATCTCCTCTTCGATCAGATATTTCGGAAGCAGGGCAAAACCCAGCCCGAGTATCGCCGCCTCGATGACCATGCTGAACTGATCGAACCGGCTTCCGTGATAGGGACTGACCCCCTCGCAGCCGTTCAACTGGAACCACTCGGCCCATAGTCTTGGCCGCGTCGCCAAATGCAGGAGCGGCCCTCGTTCCAAATCCTCTGCCTGGGTGACGGAGAACGAATTCAACAGGGACGAGCTGGCAACGGGCACAATGATCTCACTGCAAAGGTAGGTACAGGTTGCATGCGCCCAAACCGGTTGTCCATAGTGGATAGCAAGATCGAAATCCTCCAACGTCAGATCGAACGGCTCCGAGCGCGAGGCGATGTTCAAAACCGTGTTTGGATTGTCTTTCAGGAAATCGGGAAGACGCCGAAGAAGCCAACGGTTTCCGAATGTCGGAAGCGTGGCGATGGATAAGACATTCTTGCCATCCGAAGAAGCCATCGCCCGCAACACCATTTCTTCGGTGCGTGCCAAAATCCGTCTTACTTCCGGCAGCATCGCCTTGCCGGCCGAAGACAGAACCACGCGTTTTCTGATCCTCTCGAACAGATTGACGTGCAATTGGTCCTCAAGCGTCCGGATCTGACGGCTGACGGCGCTTTGAGTAAGGTTCAGCTCCAGCGCCGCTTGCGTAAAGCTTCCATGGCGTGCTGCGCACTCGAATGCCTGGAGAACAGCTAGGTCGGGGATCACGGAACGGCTTAGGTTCATTCCTTACTCGCATCAACTAGGTCAGATTCGTCGCAAGATCGCTATCGGCTTTCGGAATATCATGAAAATCAAGAATGAATAATCCTTTTGCTGAGGTGCGACGCGATGACAAATGCGAGCTTCGTCAAGGCCGATACGATCCGTTCGGATTTTTCTGCTGCCATGTCCGCCATGTATCGCGAGGAGGTGCCGGCCTATGGCACCCTGATGTCGCTCGTGGCGAGGGTGAACGATGAGGCCCTTGCCGCCGATCCGCTGTTGAAGACGCGCCTGGAAGCAACGGATTCTCTCGGCCGCATTTCCGAGGAGCGCCACGGCGCCATCCGTCTCGGCACTGCGCATGAGCTCGCGATGATGCGCCGTGTCTTCGCGGTCATGGGCATGCATCCAGTCGGCTATTACGATTTGTCGACAGCCGGCGTTCCGGTCCATTCAACCGCCTTCCGCCCGGTCGGCGACGAAAGCCTGCGGCGTAATCCTTTCCGTGTCTTCACGTCATTGCTCCGCCTCGATCTGATCGCCGACGAGGTGCTGCGCAAGGAAGCCGCCGAAGTCCTCTCGGCCCGCGAGATCTTCACGGACGAGGCGGTGCGGCTCGTCGAAAAGGCGGAACGGGACGGTGGCCTCGATGTTTCCGATGCAACACGGTTTGTCCAGGAAGTCTTGGAAACCTTCCGCTGGCACGATCGCGCCATCGTCAGCGCCGGCATGTACAAGCGCCTGCATGATGCCCATCGGCTGATCGCCGACGTCGTCTCCTTCAGGGGACCGCATATCAACCATCTGACCCCGCGCACGCTCGATATCGATAAGGTTCAGGCGTTGATGCCGGAAGAGGGAATTGCGCCGAAAGCGATCGTCGAGGGACCGCCGACCCGCAAGTGCCCGATCCTGCTGCGCCAGACCTCTTTTAAGGCGCTGGAAGAAGCCGTTTCATTCGCCGGTGAACACGGCACCTGGCAAGCTGGCTCGCACACTGCCCGTTTCGGCGAGATCGAGCAGCGCGGCGTAGCGCTGACGCCGAAGGGGCGCGCGCTCTACGACAAGCTCCTGAACGACACACGTGCCCGTGTCCGCCCGGCCGCCGACGGTTCCAACGCTGGCGAATATGAAGCGGCACTTACTGACGTCTTCCAGGCATTTCCGGATGATTGGAATGGCATCCGCAAGGCCGGTCTCGGCTATTTCAGTTACTCGTTGACGGAGAAGGGCAAGGCGGCCGCCTCGCATCGAAATGCCGACCTTGAAACGGCAATCGAAGACGGCCTCGTTCAGTTCGATCCGATCGTTTACGAGGATTTCCTGCCGGTCAGCGCCGCTGGCATCTTCCAGTCGAACCTCGGCGATGACGCAGCGCAGGAATTTGTCGCAAGCCCCAATCAGGTGATGTTCGAGCGCGACCTGGGCGCCTCGGTTCTCGATGAGTTCGCGCATTATGCAGCCATCGAAAGGGCGTCTCTGACAATGTGCATGACTGTCGTCAACATGGCTGCCGCAGCGGAGTGACGGGCGACCGATGATCGAGGCACGGCACATCGAAGCACTCAAAAGCCTGCTCGGCGAAAAAGGTCTGCTCACTGCGGCAGCCGACGTCGCGGCTTACGAGACCGGTGCACGCTACGATCGCGGAAGAGCGTCCTTCGTAGCGCGTCCCACCTCTACGAAAGAGGTTTCCACCGTTATTGCCTATTGCGTCAAAAACAACATCGCGCTCGTGCCGCAGTCGGGCAACACAGGACTCGTCTCGGGCTCGACGCCCGACGACAGCGGTTGCCAAGGCGTCCTCAGCCTCGATCGCCTGACCGGCATCTACGAACTCGACCGGGTAAATCGTACCGTGAAAGTCGGCGCTGGTCTTCGCCTCTCTGACCTCAATGGGAAACTAGGGGAAAGTGGCCTCTTCTTTCCGATCGACCTCGGAGCGGACCCGCTCATCGGCGGCATGATCGCGACGAATACCGGCGGCTCGCGATTCCTGCGCTATGGCGACGTGCGCCGCAACACGCTCGGCCTGACGGTCGTGCTTGCAGACGACAGCGGCACCGTCCTCGATCTTTCGTCGAGCCTGCGCAAAAACAATACGGGCGTCGATTGGAAGCACCTTTTCATCGGCACGTCCGGCGCCTTCGGCGTGATCACCGAATGCGTGCTGAACCTCGAATCGGCACCGCGTCAGACCGCGACGGCTTTGCTCATGCCCTCCTCGGGCGAGCAGGTTCCAGCCCTTCTCGTCGCAATGGAGGAAGCGCTCGGCAGCTACCTTTCCGCCTTCGAAGGCATGTCCGGCAATGCGATCCGCGCAGCACTCGATCATGTGCCGTCGCTGCGCAATCCGTTTCAGGGCAGCATCGTGCCGGAATTCGTGATCCTTGCGGAGATTTCCCGCTCCAACCTGCCACGCGACGGTGAGCAGCCGCTCGACGGCGTGCTGGAAGAGGTGCTTGCTGCCCTATGGGAACGTGAGGATGCTCCGCTTGCCGATGCTCTCGTCGGCCCGCCACACGAGATCTGGGCTTTGCGTCACGCACTATCGGAAGGCGTGAAACATAGCGGACGGCTGATAGCCTTCGATCTATCCTTCCGCCGCGGCGACATCATGCGCTTTCTCGCCCAAATGCGGGCAGAAATGCCCAAGCACTTCCCCGGGATAACGATCTGCGACTTCGGCCATATCGGCGACGGTGGCGTGCACTTCAATCTCGTCGTGGCCAAAAACGACCCGAGGCTTGCCGAGCCTGGTTTTGATGTGGCGTTGCGCGAATGGGTTTTTGCCGTTGCGGTCGAAGAGTTCGGCGGCAGCTTCAGTGCTGAACACGCGATCGGTCGCAAGAACCAGGCCTTTTACGACAAGTACACCCCGGCCGAGATCCGCCTGTTGGCATCCGGGCTGAAAGCAATCACCTCACCTGGCCCGATGGGCGCAATGACCTTCTGAAATTTGCCCTATCCGCGGCATTCCAAGACAGCAAGAATGGAGACAGATCATGACCATCGACGTGAAAACGGAAACCGCCCGCCTTCTCGACAAGCTGGGTGTTGATCGCGCCGCCTGGAGCACCGGCGACATGGCGTCCCACAGCCCAGTCACGGGCGAAGAGATTGCCAGGGTGAAGACCGTCTCCGCGGCTGAAGCCGGCAAGGCGATCACCGCCGCATACGAGGCTTTCAAGGCATGGCGTCTCGTGCCTGCGCCGAAGCGCGGCGAACTGGTTCGCCTTCTCGGCGAAGAATTGCGTGCCGCCAAGGCCGATCTCGGCCGCCTCGTCTCGATCGAAGCCGGCAAGATCATTTCGGAAGGTCTCGGCGAGGTGCAGGAAATGATTGACATCTGCGATTTCGCGGTCGGTCTGTCCCGCCAACTCTACGGCCTGACGATCGCGACCGAGCGCCCTGGCCATCGGATGATGGAAACCTGGCATCCGCTGGGTGTCGTCGGCATCATCTCGGCCTTCAATTTTCCGGTCGCCGTCTGGTCGTGGAATGCGGCACTAGCGCTCGTTTGCGGTAACCCCGTCGTGTGGAAGCCTTCGGAAAAGACACCGCTGACGGCGCTTGCCTGTCAGGCAGTCCTCGAGCGCGCCCTTGCCCGTTTCGGCGATGCGCCGAAGAGCCTGAGCCAGGTTCTGATCGGTGATCGCGCCATCGGCGAGGTCCTTGTCGATCACGAGAAGATCGCGCTGGTTTCGGCCACCGGCTCCACGCGTATGGGCAGGGAAGTCGGCCCGCGCCTCGCCAAGCGTTTCGCCCGCTCGATCCTCGAGCTGGGCGGCAACAATGCCGGCGTCGTCTGCCCCTCTGCCGATCTCGACATGGCGTTGCGCGCCATCGCCTTCGGCGCCATGGGAACGGCTGGGCAGCGCTGCACCACGCTGCGCCGCCTCTTCGTGCATGAGAATATCTACGATCAGCTCGTTCCGCGCCTGAAGAAGGCCTATGCGAGCGTTTCGGTGGGTAATCCCCTGGAAACCAGCGCCCTCATCGGTCCGTTGATCGACAAGGCGGCCTTCGACAACATGCAGAAGGCGCTGTCGGCAGCCAGGGCTGAGGGCGGCTCCGTCACCGGCGGTGAGCGCGTTGCCGCTGCGAGCCAGGACACGGCCTACTACGTCCAGCCAGCGATCGTCGAAATGCCGAAGCAGGCAGGCCCGGTGCTCGAAGAGACCTTCGCGCCGATCCTCTACGTGATGGAATATTCCGACTTCGACCAGGTGCTCGAAGAGCACAATGCCGTCGCGGCCGGTCTGTCGTCGTCCATCTTCACGCTGAACATGCAGGAAGCCGAGCGTTTCCTGTCGGCCGATGGGTCGGATTGCGGCATCGCCAATGTCAATATCGGCACTTCGGGCGCTGAAATCGGCGGCGCATTCGGCGGCGAGAAGGAGACCGGCGGTGGCCGCGAATCCGGCTCGGACGCATGGCGCGCCTACATGCGCCGCGCCACCAATACCGTGAACTATTCGAAGGCCCTGCCGCTTGCCCAGGGCGTCTCCTTCGACATTGAATAACCAGCGGTATCGAGCTCATGGCTATCAACACACGGTCCCAAATCGACGCGATGAGCTTCAGGCCGGCCTCGCGTATCGCGTCGATCGGCGTCTCGAAGATCCTGCAGATCGGCGCGCGTGCCAATGCGATGAAGCGTGAAGGTTTTCCGGTCATCATCCTGGGTGCCGGCGAACCCGATTTCGACACGCCCGATAACGTGAAAGAAGCCGCCAAGGCGGCGATCGACCGCGGTGAGACCAAATACACCGCGCTCGATGGCACGCCGGAACTGAAGAAGGCGATCGCCGCGAAATTCCAGCGGGAAAACGGCGTCGACTACACGCTCGACGAAATCACCGTCGCGACCGGCGCAAAGCAGATCCTGTTCAATGCCTTCATGGCAAGCATCGATCCGGGCGATGAGGTCATCATTCCCACGCCCTATTGGACGTCCTACTCGGACATCGTGGAGATTTGCGGCGGCGTGCCGGTGCTGATCCCCTGCGATGCTGAAGTCGGTTTCCGCCTCAGGGCCGATCAGCTCGAAAAGGCGATCACGCCCAGGACGCGCTGGGTGCTACTCAACTCGCCATCCAATCCATCAGGTGCCGCCTATAGCGAAGCCGACTACCGGCCGCTTATCGAGGTGCTGCTTCACCATCGCCATGTCTGGCTGATGGTCGACGACATGTACGAGCACATCGTCTATGACGGCTTCAAGTTCGTGACCCCGGTCGCTATCGAACCGCGGCTGAAGGAGCGCACGCTGACGATCAACGGCGTCTCAAAGGCCTACGCGATGACCGGCTGGCGCATCGGCTATGCCGGCGGCCCGAAAGCGCTGATCAAGGCGATGGCGGTCATCCAGAGCCAGGCGACGTCCTGCCCCTGTTCCGTCAGCCAGGCGGCCTCTGTCGAGGCGCTGAACGGCCCACAAGACTTCCTCAAGGGACGTCAGGCGAGCTTCAAGCACCGCCGCGACCTGGTGGTCTCCACCCTCAACGCAATTCCGGGCATCACCTGCCGCGCCCCTGAAGGCGCTTTCTACACCTTCGCCGGCTGCGGCGGCGTGATCGGCAAGACGACTCCCAAGGGCAAGCGCATCGAGGCGGATAGTGATTTCACCGATTATCTGCTGGAAGACGCCCATGTTGCCGTCGTCCCCGGCTCCGCCTTCGGACTGTCACCCTATTTCCGGATTTCCTATGCCACCTCGGAGACGGAGTTGGCCGAAGCCTTGCGCCGGATCTCGGAGGCTTGCTCGAAACTGCAATGAAAGAGGCGGAAGGCAAGATGACCGCAGAATCCATTCTTTGGCGTGCAAGCGCACGTGAACATGGTGACACCCTACCGCTGGATCGCGATCAGACGGTTGATCTCGTCATCGTGGGGGGCGGCTTCACGGGATTGGCGGCGGCGCTCGAGGTCGCTTCGCGCGGGGCTTCGGTCTGTGTTCTCGAGGCCGAGACGGTCGGGCACGGCGGTTCTGGCCGCAATGTCGGATTGGTCAATGCCGGATTGTGGTTGCCGCCCGATACCGTCGTTGCTCAGATGGGAGAAGCACCTGGTCGTCGCCTGATCGATGTTCTGGCGGATGCGCCGCGCAGGGTCTTCGGCCTGATCGAACGGGAACAGATCGATTGTGAAGCGACGCATCATGGAACCTTGCACCTGGCGCATTCCCAATCGGGACTGCGGGATCTCGAGGAACGCCATCGCCAGGGCAATCGCTACGGCGCGCCGCTGAAGCTGCTCGATGCCACGGAGACAGCCCGGCGCACGGGATCAACCGCCTATCATGGCTCTTTGCTCGACCCGCGCGCAGGCACGATCCAACCTCTGTCCTACTGCCGTGGACTTGCGCGGGCCGCTCAAAAAAAGGGAGCGACAATCCACAGCAAGTCGCCCGTCTCCCAGATAAACCGGCGGAACGATCTCTGGGTCGTAGAGGCGAATGGTCATACGGTAAGGGCAAAAGCGTTGCTCTTGGCGACGAATGCCTATCAGCTTGGCATTAAGGCGCCTTTCAACCCGCAATACACGCCCGTGAGCTACTGCCAGTTCGCCACGGAGCCCATGCCGGAACCAGCACGCAGCCAGATATTGCCGCATGGTGAAGGCTGCTGGGACACGGCGCCCGTCATGTCCTCATTTCGAGTCGACCGTTCCGGGCGGATGATCGTCGGTGGCATCGGCAACACCGAGGGGCCGGGCGCTGCTGTCCACCGCGCGTGGGCCAGACGCAAACTTCGAAAGCTGTTCCCGGCGATTGCCAAGCTCAAGTTCGAACATGTTTGGCGCGGCAGGATCGCGATGACGGACGACCACGTGCCGAAAATCATCGCATTCGGGCCCAATGCCTACGCATGTTTCGGCTATTCCGGCCGGGGCATCGGGCCAGGCACCGTATTTGGCACGCAGGCTGCGATTGCGCTTCTCGATGGTCATCCCGACGCACTTCCGATCGCTCCAATCGAGCACTACGCGGAACGCTTCAGCAGTATCAAGGCCACCTACTACGAGTTCGGTGCGACATTGATGCACCTGGTCTCTCCGGCTCCTCAATAGTTGGCTAAGGGATTGTGCAGTTCGAAGCATCATTCAGCGTCCGCGGACGCTTGACTGCGATCGATATGTAAGACGATCTTCTCGGGACGTTCGCCATCCTTTTGCAAGAGAATGATCACGGTGCATTTCTCGGCGCCTTGGCGAAACGACAGTAGCCGGCCTCCCGTCTTCGACCGGATATGTTCCACCACCTCGGTGCAGTCCGCCAAGTGATCCATTGAAGGCGTTGGCCGCAGCGTCTGTGCCTGCGCCGACGTCGTCAGGATCGAAACCATCGCCAAGGCGTTCCAAAACGAGTTCATATCATCCCGGCACCTTAAAACGGGCTGGACATGCCGCTCGTGACCTCGACAGCATAATTCCTGCCTCTGCTCTGCTCAACATCTTGGCAAGGCGTCAACGCCAGTCCGGTTGAGTGTCAGCGTCCACTGGTCCGAACCGCCCTCGTCGTGAACATAAACCGATCGGCCATCGCTTTCAGCGACTTTGAGCAGCATCACCACCCAATCCGACGGCGCTTCTCCTGGAAGCTTTTGCCGTTCGAGCCACCGAATGAGAGATCCTAAGTCGCCATGGCCCCTTTTGGGTTCAAAGCCTGGCCGATAGAGCGCCCAGAGATAAACGGTCACATGGTCCTCTTTATCGTGTGCCGTTGCTGGCGTGTGATTGCTAAATATTCGATGCCAAAGCCCCTGGCACCCCGATTACGAGAGAGATTCAAGACGGCTGAATACGCGAATTAGGCTTGCCTTCGGATGGGCCTGGCGGGATCCAGATCCTGGATTTCCCCAGCCGATCCGCTCAATAGCACATCTCCCCCCTTATTGATCAGGTTGCCTTGGATCGTTCCGCAAACTATCGCGGCCGCGCCCTTCTCGACAATGAGATCGTGGCCAATGCTTCCGTGGAGTTCGAACCGTCGGCCGGCGGGAACTGTTAACGAGCCCGCGATGGAGCCAAAGAACCGCACGTCGCGATCCAATACGATTGATCCATCGATATTGACGTTGAGATCGTCCAAGCGATGCCCCTTTTCGTCTCGGAGTTTTGGGATAAGGTTCGCGGGCGCTGCAAGTGGTGGCACCCTGGCGCAGGTGGACCTAGCCTAAGCGCTCAGCGTCGCGCGCCCGCGAACGTCCTCCCAATACGGACGCCATGAAAATATATCATGTTGTGATATAAATAAAGGAAAATGTGCATGCCCTCAGGAAAGCGGTCCAGTCGATCAGACGAAAACCAAATCGAGACCAGCCGTCCCCTGGATCCGGGCATCTACAAAGGTCTTGCAGGTGTAAGGCTCGCCATGCGATCATTTCTTGCGTTCAGCGAAGCTGCGGTTTCTGAGGCAGGGGTAACTTCCCAGCAATATCAGGCGCTGTTGGTGATCAAGGTCGCGCCGGGAGGCCAGATCATGGTGCGCGAACTCGCCGATCAAATGCTTCTGCAGCATCATGGCGCAGTGCAACTTGTGGACAGGCTCGCGACAGCAGGATTTGCCGTCCGCATTCCCTCGGCGGAAGACAAGCGAAGCGTGCTCATCGGCCTCACTCCCAAGGGAGAGGAGTTGGTCGAACGCCTGGCAAGAACCCATCTGAAAGGAATGCTGGCCAATGAACCGCTGCTCGTCGAATCCCTCAAGAGACTCCGGCGCCTTTCGAGGTTGGGCTAATTGCAGTGTCCCCGGTCAGTCTCTGCAGCTCGAGAAAGAGAAAACGGGTCTCCAGCAGGTTGACGATGCGCAGGACCGTTTCGACGGCGTCCAGCGGCTTGACGAGAAAGTCCTTGGCGCCCAGCGACAAGGCCCTGCGGCGTGTGGTAACGGACACGTCCGCCGTCAGCACAAGGATCGGAACAAAGCTGCGCGGGCCGATAAGGCGCGAAAAGGCCTCCAGCAACTGAAAGCCGTCGATGTGCGGCATCATGAGGTCGAGGAGCACAATATCCGGCTGCAGGTCGCGGAACATGTCGACTGCATCACGCGGATCAACCGTCGCAGTGATCCGTCCGAAGCCCTCGCGCTGCAGGAGGCGCGTCAAGAGTGCGATATTAGCCGGCTCATCGTCGACGACGAGGACCTTTGCGTCGGCTGGAATGTCAATAGTCGTGTTCAGTTGCATGCGATATCTTCCACGGTCTTCATGAAGAGGCGCAAATCGAGCGGCTTGGTGAGATAAGTCGTCGCCTCGGCCGCCAGCGCCTTCTGGCGGCTTGCCTCCGTGGCATCGGCGCTGATGACGATGACGGGGATGGCGCGCGTCCTGGCGTCGCTGCGCAATCTCTGAAGAACGTCGAGGCCGCTCATATCCGGCAAGTCGAGATCGAGGAGAATGAGATCCGGCCGATGCTGCATCGCCAAGGCGAGGCCCAATTCGCCTAGCATCGCCGGCATGACATCGCAGCCAAAATGGCGCGTCATCACATTCTCGATTAGACTGAGACTTTGCGGATTGTCCTCGATGCACAGCACGTTGGCGAGCTTATTGTCGCTTGCTCCCAGTGCCGTTACCTGCATCGGCGTCACGTCTTCCAACGCCCCGTTGTCGATGCCGATGGGCAGGCGCACCGAAAATCTGGTGCCCTGCGGCGATGTTTCCACAAGTTCAAGGCCGCCGCCCATCGCTTCCATGAGATGTCTGGACAAGGCAAGACCCAGCCCGGTGCCCTCTGTCGCGTTGCGATCCTTGCCAAGCCGCTCGAACGGTTGGAACAGGCGCCCCACGCCATCGGAGGAAATACCTGAGCCGGTATCGCAGATATCGATCGTCAACATCTGCGGTCCATCGATGCGGCCAACAATTCTGACCTCGCCACCGGGGCGGTTGAATTTGATGGCGTTCGACAAGAGGTTCAGCAGAACCTGCAACAACCGCCGGCGGTCGGCAGCAGTGAATATCTGCCCGAGTTGCCTGTCGTCGAGATGCAAGTCGATATTCCGCGCCTCTGCCAAGGGACGGGCGAGTGCCATGGCCTCCGCCAATAGGCCGCCGACGTCGATTGTATCGAGCGACAGCTCCATCCGCTCGGCTTCGATCCTCGCTATGTCAAGGACTTCGTCGATGAGGCTCAACAGATGCCGGCCGGCTGTCAGGATTTGCTTGACGGATAGCTGCGCATCGGGATCCTCTGTGTCCATTTCGAGGATCTGGCCAAAGCCGAGGATCGAATTGAGCGGCGTACGCAGTTCATGGCTCATGCGTGACAGGAACTCGCTCTTGGCCTGACTGGCGCGCTCGGCCTCCCGGCGTGCGGCCTGTAGGGCTTCTTCGGCCTTCTTGCGGTCGGTCATGTCCCGGGTGATCTTGGAGAAGCCGCGTGAGTTGCCATGCTCGTCCTTCAAGGCGGTAACGACCACGTTGGCCCAGAATGGATCGCCATCCTTGCGAATGCGCCAACCTTCATCCTCGACCCGTCCGAAGGCCACCGCTTGCGCCAGCTCCTGAGCGGGATGCGTCTGGCGCGTGTTCTCCGGGTAGAATTTGGAAAAATGCGTGCCGATCGCCTCCTGCGCCCCATAGCCGGTGATACGTTCGGCACCAACATTCCAGCTCACGACATGGCCTGCTTCGTCCAGCCCGAATATGCCGTAATCATGCACACCGTCGACCAGCAGGCGAAAACGTTCCTCACTTTCGCGCAAGGCGTCCTCGCGTGCCTTCAGCAGGTGGCTTGCCTCCTGCAAGGCTTTCGCAAGCTCGCCCACTTCGTCGCGAGCAGCCGGGATTGATCCGAGTTCCTGTCCGCTGGCCAGCTTGTAGGCGGCTTTTTGCAACGACGCCACGCGTCGGACAATGCCGTTCGACATCAGCATGATGGCGCTGACGCCGCCGAGCAGGCCGAACAAGGCACCGAACAACGTGATCCATTGCGATCGATCGCGAATGGCGTCCGCCTCACCGGTGCGCACGGCCAGCAGAAAATCCTCCCGCGCGCGCATCTCGTCGATCTTGGTTCGAAGCGTGTCCAGCAGCGCCTTGTTTTCCACGAGGGTCTTGCGGATGTCGTCGCGGGCAGCTTGTCCGAACTGACCGCCGGCGTCGCGCAAGGCGCTGAGGCCCTTGAGCTTCTGATTTACCAGCGGCTCCATTGCGTCGAGCCGGGCGAGCTGCTCGCTATCCCTGATCCGCGGCCGCATGCCGGCAAGCACGCCGGGCAGTTCCGCACTCGCCTTGTTGAAGGGCGCCAGAAAAGCCTCGTTGCCGGTCAGCAGAAATCCGCGCACGCCGGACGCCGCTTCGGCAAGCAGCGCGTGCAGCTCGAGGATGTCGGACTGAATGGCAAGGGTCACCCGCACGTAGTTTTCCGCCTGACGGCTTTCCCGGTCGGCGAGGAACACCGATGCCAGCGCGATTAGAAAGCAGATCAACGGCACGGCGATGGCGATCAGACCCTTATGGGCGAGCGGCTGGTCCAAAAACCGCTTGGAGATGGGAGCGAAAATGCGTTGAGCGATCATAGGCTTTGCCGATCCACCAGGCCGGCCCTGACGGCCACGACGGCGGCCTGCGTCCGATCGGCGACACGCAGTTTGTTGAGAATGCGCTCGACATGCACCTTGACCGTGCCGGGCGAAATCGCAAGCGCCTTGGCGATCTCCTTATTCGTCTCGCCGGTTGTCAGCCGGACGAGGATCTCGCGCTCACGCACGGTCAGGCGTTCGATCGCGCCGTCGGCGGATGCTTCGGGAGCGACGCGACGCAGCAGGCGGCGCATCAGATCGACATTGAAAAAGGACTGGCCAGCGGCGACATTGGCGATCATCCGCAGCAGCTCTTCGCGCCGGATATCCTTCAGGGCATAGCCGCTGGCTCCGGCCTTGATGGCGGCTTCCAGATAGTCGACGCTATCATGCATCGTCAGCATGATGATGCGGGTTTCAGGCGATTTGACGCGTATCTGCGCTGCCGCCTCCAACCCGTCCACGCCGCCCATTCGTATATCGAGAAGAGCGATATCCGGTTGGAGATTTTCGGCCAGGGCAACAGCGGACAGGCCGTCTGCCGCTTCCGCCACGATTTCCAGATCGTCAGCGCTCGCAAGCACGGCAATAAGACCCGACCGGGCAAGTTCGTGGTCGTCTGCAATCAATATTCTGTAGCGCTTCAAGGGGATACCTTTATGGAGGCTGGAATAGGCGCGCGTGCGACGACGGCGGTTCCTTCGCCGGAAACGGAGCGGATGGATATCGAACCGCCGATCAGCGTCATTCGTTCGCGCATGGCGGACAAGCCGACACCTCGTCCTTCTTTCTTGTTGACAGGTGCTTCCGCGCCGCCGCGACCATTGTCGGCGATGGAGAGGGTGACAAATTGCGGATCGTCCAAGGAAAGTCGCAGCTCAATTTGGCTGCAGCCGGAGTGCCTAACCGCATTTGCCAGGGCTTCCTGCGCCACTCGGTAAAGGGTCACCTCCAGCACGTCGGACAGGCGGCGACCGTTCAGATCGGAGTGAAAGCGAAGCTCGATAGCCGCCATGCCGTCAAGACGTGCGCGAAGTGCTGCCTCGAGACCGAGGTCATCCAGCTCCGCCGGCCGAAGGGCGGCGATCGCGTCTCGAACCTCTCGGATCGACTTTTGAACGATCCCGATCCCATTTTCGATCGCTTGCCTGGTCAATTGTGTGTCGCCGATGGCAACGCCCGTCGCCTCCAGGTGAAACAGCAGGCTTACCAAGGACTGGGCGACGCCGTCGTGCAGGTCATAGGCGACCCTGCGCCGTTCCTGCTCCTGCGCGCCGATCATCACCTCGACCAACCTGGCGAGGTCCTGCTCCCGGGCCTGAAGATCGAGCGTCAACCGTTCGCGATGAGCGCGCTGTCGTTCCGCCGCGAGAAAAACGGCGAGTTGGTCCGCCACGATCTGGATTGCTTCGCGATCGTCTGCGCCGATGGGGAAAGCGAGACGTGACAGTTGCAGCGCCAGCGGCTCACCGCCCATCCAGGCCCTGCCGACGATTAGCTGGGCCGACGGATCAGCAGGGGCGCCGTAAGCTGCGTGCGCGGCCGGAAACCGCCAGGCATCGCCGCTATCGGTACGGATCGTGGCCATGTGCGCCCCGGAAAAGCCGGCAATGGCGGACAATGCCTCGCACATTGCGACGTCCAAAGAGTTGCGGTCCAGCAGCGTGCGCACGTCCACGATCAGCCGCAGACGGGCGGCCTTGGCTTCCGCATCGCGATAGAGACGCCGCAATTCGCGAATGGGAGGTGATATGCTATCGTGGCCTGCGTCTTCCACGGATTCCTTGCCCTTTAGAAGTTCGACTTGTTCCTAGATAGCAAGCCATCCGCCAAAATGCATAGGCCATTCGGCATATGCGATTTTGGCCATTCGGCAGACGCGACATTGCAGGCAACAAACCATCTCTGGGTAGTCGGCATGAAAATCGCCGGAAAAGACAAAATCGATTGATGGAGATTAAAATGAAAAAATATCTGCTTGCTGCTTCCGTGATTGCTCTTATGGCGACGCCGGCTCTGGCTGAAGAATGCGCGCCGATCACCAAACCTCAGGTGGAGCAGTTGTTTGATCGCTGGAACGCCTCCCTGGCGACGCTCAATCCTGAAAAGGTCGTCGAAAACTACGCCCCTGACGCCGTCCTGCTGCCGACCCTGTCGAACAAGCCGCGGCTGACGCAGGAGGAGCGCAGGGAATATTTCGTGGACTTCCTGAAAAAGCACCCGCAGGGTAAGATCAACAGCCGCACGATCAAACTGGGCTGTAACGAAGCGCTCGATACCGGCATCTACACCTTCACCTTGAAGGGCGGCGCCAAGGTGCCGGCACGCTACACCTTCACCTACGAATTTAAGGACGGCAAGTGGCTGATCTCCTCGCACCACTCCTCGGCCATGCCGGAGAAGCACGCGGGTTAAGCGGCCTGAGGCGGGGACACCGGCTATTCCGGTGCTCCCGCAGGGGCACATCTAAGCGATCGATACGATCTCCAGCTCATGCTCGCCGACCATGACGGCATCGCCGACGAATTTCCCCATGAGAGACTGGGCGACCGGTGAAACGTAAGAGATCGTCCCCTGTTTGGGCTCGGCTTCGTCTTCTCCGACGATGCGATAGGTCTGCACTCGCCCGTCATCGCGGCTGAAGGTGACCGTGCTGCCGAAGACGACGGTCTCGTTGGATGCCGGGGCTGCTATCAGCTCGGCAGTGCGAACCCTCTCGGCGAAATAACGCACGTCGCGAAGCGGTACTGCCGTCTGCCGCCGCCGCTCATTCACATCCTCGACTGCGCTTGCAGCTTCGTACTGTTCGCGAGCTTCCTGAAGCGCGGCATTGAGTGCCTTCCATCCCCCTTCGGTGACGAAGTTGGGATGGGGCGAGATAGCACGGTCGGGAAGCTGCGTTTCAGCAGCCGTTTCCGCACTTTCCTCTTTTGTAAACGCGACAGCCAAAGCAAGCTCCGAAAAGTAAGCGATCCTCTACAAGATCATATAGTCGGGCTATTGCGAAAACCAAGACGACAGCGACAGACCCCTGGGGAAAAGGCGACGTCAGCTTGATAACAGACGTTCTCGTTGAAACGGCATCTGGCACTTACCGATGGCGGATCCTTCGAGACCTGACGCACTCATTCTTGGCGAGCGAACAGTTCGCCGCTTCGGTGGGCAACGAATCCCCCATTCCTGCAGCTTCTGGAAAAACTTTCTCCATCAGACCGAAGGCTGCAAAATATATAGCCTATTAAATACATCGATTATATCGCAATACTTAAGCATGACGGGTTCGTGCCCAGCCAAAAACCTGCAATGTGGAGAGGAACGATGAAGAGACAGATCAAGCTCGGTGCATTTCTCCCCGGCGGCGGACAGCATATCGCGTCCTGGCGCCATCCCGACCAGCCGGTCGACGGGGCGGTCAATCTCCAGTTCCACATAGAGCTCGCGCAGGCAGCCGAACGGGGCCTTTTTGATGCCTATTTCCTGGCGGACGGGCTTGCTATCGCCTTCGGCGGCGGCATCGAGGGCGGCAATGCCAGAGTGGTGGGCTTCGAGCCGGTCACGCTGTTTTCGGCATTGGCACCATTTACCAAGCACATCGGCTTTATCGCGACGTCATCGACGACCTATGAGGAGCCTTACTCCGTTGCGCGCAAGTTCGCCTCGCTCGACCTGATCTCCGGCGGGCGTGCCGGCTGGAACGTTGTCACCACCGCCACCGAAGCCGCCGCGCGGAATTTCAATCTCGAGCGGCAGCAGCCTCATGCAGCCCGCTACAAGCGAGCGGCCGAACATGTCGAGGTCGTAAAAAAGCTCTGGGAAAGCTTTGACGATAACGCGTTCATTCGAGATCGCGCAAGCGGCGTCTATTTCGACGTAAACAAGGTGCACCGCACCGATCATCGCGGCGAACATTTCAAGGTCGAAGGGCCATTGAATGTCCCGCGTTCGCCGCAGGGTCATCCCGTCATCGTGCAGGCTGGCCAGTCGGACGATGGGCGGGGACTTGCAGCCGCCAGCGCGGAAGTGATCTTCACGGCACACCAGAAGCTCGAAACCGCTCAAGAATTCTATCGTGACATCAAGGCGCGGGCGCGGGGCCTCGGTCGCGATCCCTCGCATGTGCTTATCATGCCGGGCGTTTCGCCCTTTGTCGGCCGCACGGAGGCGGAAGCACGCGAGAAATACGAGCAGCTCACGAGCCTGATCATCGAAGAGGATGGGCTCGCGCTGATCAGCGCGCTCACCGGCGGCGAACTGGATCTTAGGGGCGCCGATCTCGACGGTCCGCTGCCGCCGGCGCCGCCGACCGAGGGCATGAAGAGCCGCCAGGAGCTGATCCGGCGCATTGCGGACGAGAACAATTTCTCCATCCGGCAGCTTTACCAGTGGATCGCTTCGGCACGTGGTCATTTCACTATCGTCGGCTCCGCGGTCCAGGTCGCGGATACCCTGCAGGAGTGGTTCGAAAACGAAGGCGCGGATGGTTTCAACATCCTGCCGCCATGGCTGCCCACCGGCCTCAACGATTTCGTGGAACTCGTCATTCCCGAGCTGCAGCGTCGGGGCCTGTTCCGCACCGCGTATGAAGGCAAGACCCTCCGCGAAAATCTGGGCCTGCCTTTCCCGCAAAATCGATGGGCTGCCGCCTATACCGAAGCCGCCGAATAACTGAGACATCACAGGGGAAAAGCTCATGGCGCTTGAAACGGAACAGCAGGCTCTCCTGGGGAGCTATCGCGAAACGTATATCTGGCCGGGCAGGCTGGCACGGGAAGCAGGGGCTCTGTTGCGCGGTTTCGTATCGCGCTACGGCCTGATCATTGTTTTTGTCGCGCTCTGGCAGATTTCACCGTCTCTCGGCTGGAGCAACCCCGCGGTTCTTCCGCCCCCCGATGCGATCCTGCGGGCGCTCTGGAACGGGATCAGCGGCGGCCCGCTGCTCGGCGACATCGCCATCAGTCTCCAGCGCGCCGGTATTGCATTTGGTGCAGCGGTTGGCGTCGGCATTCCGCTCGGGCTGTTCATGGGGCAGATCCGAATTGTCGAGCGCAGCCTCGATCCGATCCTGCAACTGTTTCGGCAGACATCCGCACTCGCGCTCTATCCGGTCTTCATATTGTTGCTCGGCCTTGGCGAGGCCTCGAAAATCTTCGTGATCTTCTGGGCAACGCTGTTTCCGACACTTCTTGCCACCATCGGAGGTGTCAAACAGGTGGACCCGAAGCTGGTGGAAATGGCGCGTGTCTACGGTGCCAAGCCGCTTACCGTGTTTCGCCGCGTCGTCCTGCCGGCTGCCCTGCCGCAGATCTTCGTTGGGTTGCGGCTGAGTGCCACCACCGCACTTCTGCTTCTCATCGCTGCGGAAATGATCGGCGCCAATTCCGGTGTCGGATTTCAGGTGATGAATGCGCAGTACAATTTCCAGATCCCGCTGATGTTCGCGGCGATTCTGCTGCTCGCCCTCCTGGGACTGTCGGCCAACTTCATCCTCGAGGCATTACAGGCCCGGCTCTGCCGCTGGGCCAACCCCAAGGACTGAAGGCCGAAACGCGCCACCATTTTCCATCCCATCCGATCTATGGAGTTCACATGCAGATTTCGCGCCGTTCTTTCGGCATCGCCGCAGTCGCAGCCGGTATCCTTCTGGCAGTCCCGGCAGGCGTTGCCATCGCTGCCGAGACCGATCAGGTCACCATCCGCTACCTCGCAAGCCAGGGCGGTCTTTCTGCCCATGAATTTGCCGATGCGCTCGGCTATTTCAAGGACACCGGCCTGACGCTCAAGGATGTCGGCTATGCCCCGGGTGGTCCGGCCTCTCTCTTCGCGCTGGCGTCGGGCAATGTCGAAGTCGGAGGTGCCGCGACTGCGGCAGTGCTGAACTCGATCGCCGGCGGCAACGATTTCGTCGCCGCCTATCCCTCGAACGGCATCGACAAGGTAACCGAGAGCATCTTTTATTCGCTTGATGGCAGCCCGATCAAATCGATCAAGGATCTGGCCGGCAAGACGATTGCCGTCAACACGCTTGGCGCTCATCTCGACTACACGGTGCGCGAGGCGCTCCATTCCGTCGGCCTGCCGGAAAATGCTGCCAAGCTCGTCGTCGTTCCCGGTCCGCAGCTCGAACAGGTTCTGCGTTCCAAGCAGGTCGATGTCTCCGCCTTCGGCTACTGGCAGAAGACCTATGAGGGCGTTGCGCTGAAAAACGGTGGTCTTCAGAAGATCTTCGGCGACACGGATGTGCTCGGCGAAATCGCCGGCGGCTTTACGGTGCTGCGCCGCGATTGGATCAAACAACACCCGCAAGCGGCCAAGATCTTCGTTGAAAAGTCGCAGGCCGCGCTCGAATACGCGCGTCTTCATCCTCAGGAAACGAAGGCGGTGATCGCCAAGGTTCTCGCCTCGCGCGGCGAGAATGCGGATATTGCGCAATATTTCACCGGTTTTGGCGTGCGTGAAGGTGGCAAGGCAGTGCCCCGCGACCTGCAATTCTGGATCGACATCCTCGCTCGCGGCGGCGTTCTGAAACCGGGACAGCTCAAGGCGGAAGACATTCTCTACGACCCGGCGAATTTCGCCGTCGCAGGCAACTGAGGAGCGGGTCGATGGCTGTCGCTGAACTAAGCTTGCGCGGAGAGGTGGCGATCAAGAACCTCTCCAAATCCTACTCGATCAACGGCCGCCATCTCAATGTGCTACAGGGGGTCAGCAACCACATTCGCGCCGGCGAAAGCCTGGCGATCGTGGGTGCTTCGGGTTCCGGCAAGACGACCCTGCTCAGGGTTCTCGCCGGGCTCGAGAATGCGGACAGGGGCGATGTTTTGATCGACGGTCAGCCCGTCTACGGCGTCGGCGCGGATCGCGCGGTGATCTTCCAGGAGCCGAGGCTTCTGCCCTGGCTCACGGTGCTCGACAACGTCGCCTTCCCGCTCGAAAATCACGGTCTGAAGAAGGCCGAGGCGAGGGCGCGCGCACGCCATTATGTCCAACTCGTGGGCCTCGGCGATTTTAATGACGCCCTTCCGTCGCAGCTTTCGGGCGGCATGGCCCAGCGTGTCGGCATCGCCAGGGCGCTTGCGGTGAAACCGGAAATCCTGCTGCTCGACGAGCCGTTCGGCGCGCTCGACGCCATGACCAAGATCACCATGCAGGAAGAACTCGCTCGCATCTGGCGGGAGGAGAAGGTGACGATGATCCTCGTCACCCATGATCTCGAGGAGGCGGTCTATCTGGCTGACCGGGTCCTCATCCTCTCCAAGGAGAAGGGCGGGCGCACCCGCGAGATCGACATCGACCTTCCGCGGCCGCGCAATCGCAGCGAGGCGCGCTTCGTCAAATTTCGCGAACAATTGTTGAACGCGTTCGGGCTGCACTGAAGTCTGGCCAGGCGTGGCGGCCGAACAGGTGCCCGTTCCGGCTCCATGTGCCATTAAAGGGGTTTGAGTAGATAGCCCGATGCGCCATACCCTTTACCGGGCTTGCATCTGGCGCTCGGTCCCGGCCTTCAGAGACGCCAACACTTGTTCGGGCGTCCGCCCCTTCGACGGGTCTGCCGTCAACTCGGTGGCAGCCGCCACGACTTCCGTGCGCAACCAAGTCTCAAGAGCCTTGTCGCGCGCCTGCAAGGCGCGCAGGCCGTCGCGGATAACCTCGCTCTCGCTGGCATATTCGCCTGACGAAACCTTGCTCTTGACCATCTGCGCCATTTCGGTCGGCAATGTGACGCTGAACTGTTGCGTACTCCGCATGGAGGAATCCCTTCATCAATCGCGCTCAATAGGATTTAACACTATCGCATATAGGTCCGATCCGGAAACCGTTCACCCTCTCCTTCGATAAGTGCGCTTATGGCCCGCTCGATCGTCTCCGCAAGGTTGATCTCGTGCCGATCAGCATAGGCCTAAATCGCTTCGATCGTATCGGCCCGCGGCCTGGTCGCGAACTGCTCCGTACGGCCGTGTTGTACGGATCATCCGTGTCCTGATATTCATCGTTGTTTTTCAATCCCCGGATCCGGATTTCGACGATGCCGCTGACCGGCGTCAAAAGAGGCCTGGCAAAGATCCACCGACTACAACCAACGCAGCAGGGTGGAGACGCAGATGGGCCGATGGAAGGCTGTCATAGGGTCGCAACTCAAGGCGAGGAGCTTCGACAATCAGAAGATTGAAGCCAAGATCGGCGTCCGCGTTCTCAACCGGATGATGGAACTCGGCCGCCCTGAATCCAAGCACGTTGCAGAAACATGCCGTGGGTAGGGTGTGGCCTCGGACTGCAACTGAAGGCAAAAGCGGTGCCGGGCACCGCCCGGCACCGCTTCTGGCGTGAGTTTCACTTCGTTCGAATGCTCTAATTGTGCTCTGGGCGTATCAGGCGCCGATCGCGTCCTCGCCAAAACGGTTCGAACCCGTGGTGCCCTTTAAAAGCAGGACCTCCACCAAATACCAGACGCTACCAATCAGGGGGACGAACTGGATTAAGAAGAACCAGCCAGACTTGTTACGGTCATGTAGTCGCTTGACGGCGACGGCAAGACCCGACCAAACGCTGAAGATGACATAGGCAAGGCCAAGCGCGATATAGGGAATGGCTGCGGCCCCTTCAGCGTGGTAAGTGCCATCCTCGCTGATGGAGCCGGGAATCACAGACCAAAGAAGCGCGAAAACAAGGCCAACAACGGCGGCGACGATAATGTGAATAAGTACCGCGAGCCACATCTTCTTGCGGTTGATGCGGCCCTGGAATGAAAAAAGAAGTCTTTTCATGATGTCACTCGATTGCAATGGTTTCAAACTACTGACAGTTGCTCGGCAATTGTCAACAAACTGATAACATCGCTTCTCGAAGCAGAAAACACTTCTGTTTTGAGTTTAGACAAACAAGATTTGTCAAATTTCTTTTAGATAAGCGCAGAATAGAAGACGCCGGCGCTGCTCAAATTTACATCATTTATACCATTATTTAGAATATTATATTGTTCATAAAACACAAAATACTGATAAATCTGCGGGAGGTCGGCCGGGCTGTCGAGTTTCACGACGCTCTAACCCGGATTTTCATTTGAGAGTGATCCGTTCAGTCACAGGGAACCAATTGATGAACCTGCTGTATCGATATCGAAGCAGAGTAACGACGAAATGCAAAGTTGGGGTGAAATCTCAACGCAAATGGACACTGCTGCTTCTCTACGCATTTCCGGCGGCTCTGTTGATGGCATGGATGCCCCCCCGCCGGCATCGCAATGTGCCAAATGTGGGGCGCTGAAGACATCACAGAAAGAGAGAGCATCCATGTCGGAAGTTTCCATCATTGGAATTGACTTGGCAACGCGCGCCTTCCTAGAAACCACCTTTCATGCAGCAATCACCTCACCGTCCGGTGCTCCCCCGATTACCCTATGTTTTCTGCTCATTGCTACTCAAAACCCTTACACTATTTAAATGACATGCGTCGGTCCGGCGCGGTAAACTCTAGCTCCGGGCAATGCCGGACGAGCACTATGACCTGACTTCCCTCCGCCGGTCCCGGTGGAGGGATTTTTGTCGTTGTGGCGCAAAGCCGGTCGGTCGATGACCACGTCGCTCTCAATGGTGCAGGTCGATCGGCGCCTTGTGGAACAGGTCGTCCGAGGGCGGAATAGCTTGGCGCTCGATCATGCGGTGCACATATGGCGGGTCGTTGCCGCCATGGAGCGCCCGCAGGCGATCGGTATTTTCCGCATCCGCCTGGGTGCGCCGCTGGTTGTGGCGGATATATTCCACCCAGGTCGGCGTGTGGTAGGTTTCCGTCCAGATGCCGGGATTTTCCAGATCGCGCAGCAGCGCCCAATTTCTGGCGCCATCGCGGATACGGATTCGCCGCCGCTCGGCCATCAGCGTCAGGAATTCCGGCAGATGCTGGTCGCTGATCTGATAATCGACAAGGATGACGATAGGACCGCTGCGTGGCGTGATGTCCAGGCCGAGGGCAGGTTCGATGAAGCGGTTCAAGGGATCAAGGTTTAACGAGGCAAAGGCCGGCATCGAGAAACGCAGGCCGACAACAATGCCGACGAGCATGACCACAGCCGAGCCGTAGAGCGCATTCGAGACACCGAAGCGATCCGCCGCAACACCCCAGAGCCAACTGCCGCCGGCAATGCCGCCAAAGGTCACGGTCTGATAAAGCGACAAAGCGCGGCCCACGACCCAGCGCGGTGTCGAGAGCTGGACGATCGTATTGAAGAGCGAGAGTGCGAGCACCCAGCAGGCCCCGGAAACGAACAGGCCGGCGCAGGTGAGGGCCATAGAGGGACTCAAGGCGGTCAACACCATGCTGCCCGCAAACCCGGCGAAGGAATAGCGGATGATCGTCTCGCTGCTCAGCGCTTCTCGAAGCATAGCGTTCAGCGCACCACCCGCGATCGCTCCGATGCCGAAGGACCCCAGCATGAAACCGTAGGTCAGCGGTCCCCCGGAAACGAGACTAATCGCGACGATCGGCAGAAGGGCCAGCACCGAGCTGGCTCCGATGCCGAAGATGAAGCCGCGGATGAGCACTTTTTCGAGGTTGGGCGACATTGAGACATAACGAAGCCCGGCAAAAATCGCGCTGCCCAGTTTTTCGCGCGGCAGCGTCGATGTCGAAGGAGCGGGTTTCCAGCGCATCAGCGCATAGATGAGTGCAAAGTAGCTGACGGCATTGACCGTAAAGGCGGCCGCAGCGCCGGCGGCCGCGACGATAATGCCGCCGATCGCCGGGCCGACGCTTCGGGTCATGTTGAAGCCCATGCTATTCAGTGTCACGGCGTCCGGCAGATCCTCTCGGGGCACCATATCTCCGACCGATGCCTGCCAAGAGGGATTGTTGAGCGCCGTTCCGCAACCGATCAGGAAGGTAAAGAGCAGAAGCAGCCAGGGGGTGATCCAGCCAAGCAAAGCACACAAGGTCAGGATTGCCGATACGATCAGCATCAGAAACTGTGCCGTCAGCATCACCCGGCGGCGGTCGAAATTGTCGGCAAGTGCCCCGGAAACCACGGAAAACAGCATGATCGGCAGGGCAGTCGAGGTTTGGACCAGCGCCACCATGTCTTCTGACGACGTGATGGTCGTCATCATCCAGGCGGCACCGACGGCTTGGACCAGCCCGCCGAAATTCGACGCAAGGCTCGCGAGCCAGATCCGGCGATAGGTCTCGTGCTTAAGCGGTGTGAACGTCGACGGTTTTGATGACAAGGTCCCTCCAACATCTCTCTGCTTCCCCTCCGCTCCAGTATAGGACGAAGCTTTGCGGTGGCTAGGAAGGATTGATGGGTGGGTGCGATCACAGCGAGCAATTCTGATTGTCGACCGAACGGCGGCTGGATCAAATAAAGATCCGCTAGTGGACCTTTCTTTCGACTTCGGTTGCCACGCTGAGCATTTGCAGCAGATATCGTATGAGTGCGACGTCCTCGGTGGACACTTGATTTTCAAAGACCTGCGTGATGATTGCGTTCAAATTATTGGCCTGATCGTGCACCAGTTCTTTAATATAGATTTCGGGTTCGGCAAAAGTTACGGTTTGATTTTGTTTATCGCTTGTCATTTCACACCAGCTTGTCCTGACGCGTCTTTCCGACTTTCACGGCATTCCGCAGCTTTCAATTCTTGATCGAATTGCTCGATCATACGTTGCACCCACGGCTCATAATAAACGTCACCGCCGTCCCGACGGCGATCGCGCTCTTCCGTGGATCTCATCTGCTCGACCAATGCTCGCAGCGTTCGCATTACCCCCTCATTTCCGCTCGTTGCCGGAGCTGGGCCACCTCGCAAATCTCTTTTGAAATCCTTCGGTCGCATCTCAGCAATCGGCGTTTGCAGCCCCTCCCGATCACATAGTGTTGCCTGCTTCAAGCCGGCTCGCGCCCGTGGATCTGGCCATTGTTTTTTCACTTAGCCAAATAGGCGCTTTCATTATTCTTGTGGTTTGAACGAACTCCTGCATGAGCCAGGTAGGGCAAGTGGCTCAAAGTCATCTCCGGCTTCAGCGGGTTATGAAGCTCCGGTTCCAGCAAGAGGGTTGTTCCTTCGATGGAATAGAGTTGATGATGCCGCAATAAGCCGGCCACGGAAGGTTTCGCTTGGATCGGCACGACTATGCCATCCTCAAGCAGCGAAGGTGATCCGAGTTTGGTCACCTGCCAACCTGTCGAAATCAACAAATCCACCAACTTTGGGTGCGTTTCGACGATCAGCGAAGTGATACCCGCAACAAGGCAAAACTCCATTACGCCGGTCATCAGGACATGGGAGGCCGGCACGTCATCGATGAGAATTTCACCTTTCGCGACAACGCATCGGGTCCATTCGAAAATGTCTGGCGAACGTGGCCACGTTTCGCCGTTCATGATCTGAGGATATACGTCCGACAGCAAATGCGGCTCTGTCGTAGGGAGCAGTCGCGAATATCCGACGACCGCATCTTCGTGAAATAGGGCGAGATGCAGGGCGCGCTCGTGATCGAACTGGTCTATTTCCAATCCGTCGCTCCGGCGAATGGCCTCCCAACCGAGCCTTTCGACAAATTGCTCGTGCCGAAAGCGCCAAATTTTCTCCATTGCTTGCGCGTTCGACGCCGAACGACCCACGTAGAGTCTTATCATCCTTGCCCCTGGTTTTAGGGCAAGAATGCATGATAGTCCCTGCAATTTAAATGAGTAAAAATACCCAGCTTTTAGACCTCGACCGAGGCCGTCCCACGAGCTTAGCGTGAGCTTGGTCGGGGGAGCGCCAAGGCGATGCGCGTAATGGGCAAGTTGGCGCAAGAGCATGCTGGCTTACCAGCAGCTCCGCCTCGCAAGACATTTCAGCGAAGTATTCCGAAACGAAAGCTTTCCGCTATCATCTGTGCCGCATTCACGACGTTAAGCTTGCGCTGAACGTTCAGGATCTCGTTCTGAATGGTTCGGTGCGAACGTCCCAGAATTTCGGCGATCTCGATGGCCGTCTTGCCGGCTGCGCACCACTGAATGATTTCCCGCTCGCGCGCCGTGATCCGCAACGGGCTTCGGTCCCGCGCCCTTGCTTCCTTCGCCATAAGACTGCGCAGTGCATTGTGGGCGTAGATCGACAGAATATGTAGCGCCCCTCTGGCGGCGTTGGAGAGGTCCACCTTTTCCGCACCAAACGTAACGATCGCCTGGAAGCCGCTCGCTGAGTGCAATGGCACGCTGTAGCCATCTTTCATTTTGAATTCTTTGGCTTCGTTCATGACGCGGCGTGCGTGACGGCCAAGCTCTTGATCCCGCAGCGCCTCCGACCAAACGAAAGCACCGTCCTGCATTTTAGAGAGCTGGATGACCGGATCGGCGTGGACGTAGTTGTGCGATACATAGTGGTCGAACCACTCCGACGGCCACGCATTCAACATGAAGTAGGAATCGATGCGCTCAGTGGGCAAAGGTATGCCGGAAATTGCAAAACAGCTAAAGCCGAAGTGGCGTGCTGACCTGTCCAGTGATCCGAGTATGTCGTCCTTGCTTTTTGCGGCCGCGGTTTCCGACAAAAGGTCGAACATTACGTTTGCAGTTGCCACGGCTTCACTGTCCACTCGCCCCTCCCCAGGATTTCAGCCAATTTAACGCATATTAGCTCAACGAAGTATTATTTTCATGACCATTTCGGGTGAATGCCGGCATTATATGATGTTTTTATAATAAAACTGGAGCGCGGGCGAGAAGGCAGCTGGCAGAATGGCGATCCCGCATGATCGGGCGGACATGCTGCAGCTCATTTGTCCGACCGAGAATGGACCGAAAGGTAGGCAAAATTGCTTATTTACCGTTGCGTAAGGTAGCTGCTAAATCGCATACCAGGGAAGAAAAATTGCAGCTACAGGGTGCGGGCATACCGGAGGCCTTTGAGCGTCTGGCAAGAAATTCCAAATAGCGACCAGGCAGGATCAACCTGCCGCCTACATGTCTCATGTCGACGAAAGCAGGGACTTTCGTCGACGCCAACAAGAAAATGCCAGCCTTCGGAATCGACCTCGGCATCAGCAGGTCGATGAGTGGTGAAGCTATGGCTTGGCCGCTGCCTGGAGAAACAAGCAACAGGCACACAACATGTGCGACCTGTTTCGGACAGTTTTGATGCGTGACTGATGGAAGCGGCACGTCCTGCCTCATCGATCAGTCTTTAGGCCTGAATGATGCGACGTTGCGCCGAGGCATTCGCACTCTCGTGCCGCAACGCCATGCTTGAATTCCGAAAGTCGAACCCAGGCAAAGCCTTGCGTCACGGCCAGAGACGACCGTGCGAGGCGCAGCGATCACGTTTCCGGCAAGCACAGAGGGGGCCATGAACAACCTTAAGGGATCCTGGAGACTGTTGGCCTGGCGCAGGACGACGAGCAAAGGAGATGTTTCCTATCCGCTTGGCGAGGACGCATCGGGTTTGCTTGTCTATACGTCGACCGGCAGGATGATGGTGCAAATGACGGCCGCACGCCGTCCGGCGTTGGAGACGACCGATCCTCTCGGCGGCAGTGCCGAGGAGCGGGCGGCGGCCTACTCAACTTCTCTGGGTTATTTCGGCAGCTACAGGGTTGCCGAAGGCAAGGTCACCCACAGGATCGAAGGCAGCTCTTTCCCCAATTGGTCGGAAACCGAGCAGGTCCGCCCCTACGAGCTTAAGGGCGATGAGCTGATCTTGCGTACGCCCCCCTCTGAGAGCGGTGGAGTAACCACCGTGAACGAAATGTCCTGGATCCGCGACAAGGGACCAGCCGACGCCTGATTCACTTGGGCGCTGTTGCGCCTCTTTCATGCATTCGAGCGGAGGAACAGATGAACATCACCAGCACCATCCATCATGCGGCCCGTGCCCGGGCAGGGGTGCCGCTTGCTCTGGGAAGGCAGCACCCGAAAGCAGCCTATCAACAAACCGATCTGGCGGCTCTCGCCAACTATCTCATCCTGTTGATGCTGCGCAACGTCACGAGCGACGGCTATGTCATCGAGGACCCCGCCAATCCCGGGCAATATTCAGCCCCCGGATGCGTTATCGCCGCGCCCTCCTTTCCCGCCAACACGCCCGGCGTCGATCAAGACTATGTCTACAACTGGGTGCGCGATGCGGCGATCACCGCCATCGAGATCGCCGCTGCCGGATTGCCTGTGACCCCAGGCAGTGGCATGCCCAGCCTGATCGACTACGTCAGCTTTGCCAGACTCTGCCAGACGAATGCCCATCCGACGCTGGGGCATGCATGCTTCACCGTCGCCGGGCAACCGCGTCCGTGGACCGAGCAGAATGACGGACCTGCCATTCAGAGCCTCGCTCTGCTGCACGCCTATCCTCAGTTGGACGCAGCGACACAAGCGACTGCCAAGCAGGTCATCGAAACAAATGTCTCCTATCTCCTCGGTGTCTACCAGCAGCCCACCACCAATCTGTGGGAGGAGCACGAAGGTCTGTCCTTCTTTGCGCGCTCGGTTCAGCTACGCTGTCTCCGGGAGATTGCGGCCAATAGCTACGGCATTGGCGTTGCCGGCGATATAACGACGGCGATTGCCTGGCTCGAGAACGCCGTTCGGGATCATTGGAATGGTTCATACTATGTCACCATGCTGAAGCCGGGTGCCGGTCCCGGCGTCTCGGTTGTTCCCGAAGAGCTTGGCTACGATCCGAACATCGACATCGTTTCGGCCTGTGTTTACGGGGCGGTGCCGGCAAGCGACACAAAATTGCTTGCGACCGCAGCCCGCCTGCGCAGCCAGTGGGCAGATCCCAATTCCCGAGCATTCTATCCGATCAATGCCGCCGATGAGGCGCGTGGGATTGGTCCGCTCTTGGGCCGCTATCCCGGCGACACCTATGACGGCGACGTCGCCCATCCCGTGACCGGGGGGCATCCCTGGGCGCTGTGCACATGCAACTTCGCGGAACTTTACTATCGTCTCGCCAACGACATCGATCATGCCGGGACGGTTCCCTTGGATAGTCTGTCCGAGGATTTCTTCGGACAGGTCGGGGTGACGAGAACGACCTCCGCCCTCGATGCCGCGACCGCCCTCAGAAGCGCGGGCGACGCCATGCTGCGCGCGGTCATCTATCACAGTGATCGGTATGAATTGAGCGAACAGTTCGACGGCACGTCCGGTTATGAAAAGAGCGTGCACAATCTGACATGGAGCTATGCATCGTTTCTGTCTGCCGTGCGCGCCAGAACCAGCGGAAGCAAGCTGCCCGGCAAGGCGGCCGGTAAGTCCACGCGGGCGGCCGGGAGCAAAAAATGAGCGAGCGATTGGCAAGCTTCATGGCTCTCTCAAGCGCGCTGACCGGCTTCAACGCGATGCGGCTGCACGCGACCGATCTGGCTGAGACCTACCTCAGTCTGCTGGATCAGATCGTTCCCATCGATATCGTGAACGATCTGCTCGACAGCTTACGAGAATTGCCGGCGAACCGGGACGGTGAGCCACTACCGGCCATTCTCAGGGATCCGCAGCTCGGGCCGATCGCGCGCAACGTGATCATGCTTTGGTACTGCGGCACCTGGCAGCAATTGCCTGCGGGATGGCGCACCGCCTTTGGGGCATCCCCACTCGATAAAACCCATCTGGTCTCCGGCGCGGCCTATCAGGCTGGCCTGCAATGGCTGGCGGCGGGAGCCCATCCGCCGGGAGCCAAGCAGCAAGGTTTCGGTGCATGGGCGCTCGCGCCCGCGGGGGGAAGAGATGGCGAACGAGACATCCTTTGACGTGGTGATCGTTGGCGCGGGTGTTGCCGGTGCCATGATCGCAAAGCGTCTGACCAGGGCGGACATGCGGGTTCTGCTGCTTGAGGCGGGGCCGGGCACGACGCGCAGCTTCGATGAATACACGCAGCATCTGGAGCACTTTTACGCTGCAAACAGCAAAGGCCCGGAATCGCCGTGGCCGCCGGCGGTCGCCGCACCGCAGCCCGACACCGCCGATTTACAGTCGAACAATGGCTACTTCGTCCAACGTGGTCCCAATCTCTATGGCAGCAGCTATACGCGGCTATTGGGCGGTTCGACCCTGCATTGGCTTGGCGTATCGCTGCGCATGTTGCCGGAAGATTTCCGCATGCGATCGCTGCACGGGGTCGGGCGGGACTGGCCCATCGGTTACGACACGATCGCACCCTATTACGAGCAGGCCGAACACGAAATCGGCGTTTCCGCCGATGTCTCCGAACAGCACTATCTTGGGCTCAGCTTTTCCGATGGCTACGACTATCCGATGCAGCGCGTTCCGCCCAGCTTTTCGGATATGGCGCTCGGGGCAGCCGTTGACGGCATGGAGGTGCAGCTTCAGGAGGAGTCGTTTCGGCTCAGGGTTCGAAGCTATCCGGCGGCCCGCAATTCGCTGCCGCGCAAGTCCTACCGGCCCGTCGGCACCGGCTATCTCGGAGAGCGCTGCGAGGGCAATACGTCCTGTACGCCGATCTGTCCGGTGCAGGCGAAATACAATGCCGGCAAAACCCTCGCTCAGGCGGATTTGAACCGGTTGACCGTCCTGACGCAGGCGGTCGCCTCGAAGATCCGTATCGATGCGACAAGCGGCGAAGTGCAGGGGATCGAGTATCAACGCTACGACGATCCGACCTCGACGAATGCAACGACCTTTGTCGCAAAGGCCCGTATCTATGTTTTGGCGGCGCATGCCGTGGAAAATGCCAAGCTCATGTTGGCTTCGGGCATCGACGGTCCGCGCGGCCAGGTCGGCAAGACCCTCATGGATCATCCCACACTCTATGCCTGGGGGCTCGCGCCCCTTTCGATCGGCGCCTACAGAGGCCCGCAGTCGACGGCCGGCATCGAGGACTTGAGGGGCGGCGCATTTCGTTCGAAGCATGCGGCATTCCGCTTCGACATCGGCAATGACGGCTGGCGGGCGAGCACGGGAGCTCCCGACACGGCGGTCTATCAGGCGGTGATGAACGGCGGGCTCTATGGCTCGGCACTGCGTGGGCAACTCGAGGCGACGCTGCCACGCCAGATGCGCTTCTCGCTTGCGGTCGAACAGCTTCCCGACGCTGCCAACAGCGTCAGCATCGATCCCCGCTATCGCGATCCCCTCGGCAATCCGCGTCCCGTGGTCGACTACCGGATCGACGACTATACGCTGGCCGGAATGGCGGCCGCCTCCCGCATTGCCGGAGCCGTGTTTCGTCGAGCCGGCATAAAGGATTGCACGGACCCCGAAAAGGGAAGCTGGTTTCCGACTGCCTACTATGAGGGTCGCGCCTTTCGCTACCACGGGATGGGGCATTTTGCCGGCACGCATGCCATGGGCGCGGACCCCAGCGGCTCCGTCATCGATGCGGACCAGCGCGCCTGGGAACACAAGAACCTTTTCGTCGTCGGTTCCGGCAGCTTTCCAACGCTTGGCACATCCAATCCCACGCTGACCCTATCGGCTTTGGCATTGCGGACGGCGGATCGGTTGATCGCGAGTTTCGCACACTGATCGCATTTGCACATGCCGGCAAAAGCCGGCGGACGAGTTCATCTATCCGGAGCGGTCCTTCGATCGCGCCACGCAAAAAGGGAGCAAGCAGAATGCATCGATCATGTCGGCTGCGCGCCAACCGGAAAGAAGGCCGGGAAAGTAGCCCCCGTTTTTCACCGCATGGGACGGAGGTGCGCCATGCTCTTTGCCATTGACTCTGCGCGAAGGACCGACATTGGAGCCGTCGCGGCGGACGGAAATTATGATGCAGTCATCGTCGGTACCGGCATCTCCGGAGCCATTATCGCCAATGAACTCAGCAAGGCGGGCAAGCGTGTCCTCGTCCTGGAAGCGGCGTCGGGAACGAACCGGAGCCTGGACGGATACAATGCACTGGTGACGAACTTTTATAAGGCCGCCAGCAAGGACAACCAGTCGCCCTATCCGGTCAATCCCAATGTTCCGATGCCGCGTAGCCCCGAGCTGCGCAAGCTTCAACCGGGCGAAACCAACGCTTCGACCTACATGGTGCAGTCCGGTCCCTACGTAACCGACACGACCTATACGCGGATTTTTGGCGGCACGACCATGCACTGGGAAGCCAAAACGCCGCGGCTGCTGCAGGAGGACTTCAAGTCCAACGCTCTCTACGGTCAGGGTCTCGATTGGCCGCTGGACTACCGCGACATCGAGGCAGACTACCAAACCGCGGAGCGCGAGATCGGCGTGTCGGCCGATGTCGAAGATCAGAGCTATCTCGATATCACCTTTCCCCAGGGTTACGTCTATCCCATGCGGGGGCTGCCGCTTTCCTATCTCGACCAGATGGTGGCCAAAGGCATCGACGGAACCTCGGTCGAACTCTACGGACAAAACTATCCCGTCAAGGTGCGGCCCTATCCGCAGGGACGCAACGGCATCCCCAATCCCGCCTATGACGACGGCAAGGGCTATGTGCCGGTCGGCGCGGTCAATACGCATGAGGTCGAGGAGGGGGGACGCTGTCAGGGCAACACGAACTGTGTGCCGATCTGTCCCGTGCAGGCGCGTTACCATTCCGGAAAAACGCTGGCGAAAGCATTCCAAACCGGCCGGGTCGATCTCCTCGCGCAGGCCGTCGCCTCTCGCGTTCTGATCGATTCAGATACGGGTCGGGCCAAGGCGCTTGAGGTCAAAGTCTACAAGGACGCGGCTTCGCCGGAATATGAAACGATCACCGTCAGAGGCAAGATTTTCGTGCTGGCCGCAGGCGCCATCGAAACGCCGCGGCTGATGCTGGCATCCGGCCTGCAGAGCTCAAGCGGCCTGATCGGCCGCAACCTGATGGATCACGCCTATTTGCTGAGCTGGGCGCTAATGCCGGAGGTGTGCGGCACGATGCGCGGCACGAGCTGTACCGGCGGCATCGTGGATTTGCGCGGTGGCGCCTTCAGGCGGCATCAGGCGGCCTTCAGCGTCGATATTCACAATGATGGCTGGGGCTGGGCTGTCGGCTCGCCTTATTCTGACGTCACCGAACTTGTCGACCAGCACAACCGCTTCGGTGGCGATCTGAGGCAGGGCCTGATCGACCGCATTTCACGCCAATTGCTGCTCGCCTTCATGATCGAGGTGATGCCGGTCGAGAGCAATCGCGTCTCGGTCGATCCGCAATATACCGATCGCATCGGCAATATGCGGCCGGTCGTCTCGTTCACGGTTCCCGAGTACACGATGCGCGGTGCCGCCTATGCGCGGGAGTTCGCAAAGACCATGTTTGCTCGGCTCGGTGCCGCCGACCACACCCGCTATGACACCAGTGACTATGGCTACGTGAACTACGAAGGGGAAGGCTACGCCATCCGCGGCGGCAACCACCTGGCCGGAACCCACATCATGGGATCCGACAAGCAGAGGTCGGCTGTCAACACCGATCAGCGCTCTTGGGAACATGACAACCTTTATCTGGTCGGCGGTGGCAGCATGCCCACCATCGGCACGGCCAACGTCACCTTGACCCTCGCAGCACTGTGCTACCGCAGCGCCCGAGCAATGCTGAAACAGTTGCAACGATAAGGCTCGGACCGCTTCCGCGCGCAGAACAATCGGAGAAGCCAGGATGTCTGATACGATTACGACGCTCGATGCTCTCAAGGAGCATCTGTACCTAGCAATGCAATTGGAACACGCAACGATCCCACCCTATTTGACCGCACTTTATTCGATCAAGCCGGGCACCAATGTGGATGCCGTCCAGGTCATTCGGGTGGTCGCGGTCGAGGAAATGCTACATCTGACGATCGCGGCAAACCTTTTGAATGCCATCGGCGGAACGCCTGATCTTACGAGGCCGGGATTCGTGCCTTCCTATCCCGCTCATCTTCCCGATGGTGAAACCGATTTCAAAGTGCATCTGGCGCCGTTCAGCAAGGAAACGCTTGCGATCTTCAAGAAGATCGAGCGTCCTCGCCTCGCCCCCGGATCCCAAAAGCTCGTCAAGCGCCTCTACCGCGGAAGCGTAACGGTGCTTGGGAGGTATCCGGGCGCCGACGACATGCAATATTACAGCATCGGCGATTTCTATGCCGCCATCGAAGACGGAATCGATCGTCTTGAAAGGGAAGCCAAGGCTGCCGGCAGGACCATCTTCATCGGGGATAGCAAACGCCAAGTCACATCGGAATATTACTATTCCGGCGGCGGCGAGCTCTTTCCCGTCATCGATATCGAAAGCGCAAGGGCGGCAATACGCCTGGTGATGGAACAGGGCGAGGGTGCCGGCGGCGGCATCTATGACCATGAGAGAGAACTCGCGCATTACTACCGCTTCGACGAGCTGGACAGAGAGCGCTATTACCAGCCGGAGGACGCGCCCGGCCATCCGACCGGCCCCACCTTCAGCGTCGATTGGAATGCGGTTTATCCGGTCAAGACCGATCTGAAACTCGGGGACATCGACAGCAAGAAAAGTCCGGAACTCTACGAGGCCGCGCTTTCGTTCAACCAGACCTATGCGCAGTTCCTGGAGCAATTGACGCAAGCCTTCAACGGCCAGCCGCAGTTGCTGCTGCAGGCTGTGCCCAGAATGTTCGAATTCAGGAATCTGATGGGAGACCTGATCCGCAATCCCTTGCCCGACAGCGGCGGCCACTATGCGATGGCGACGTTCGAGATCGGCGACAACCAGGTGCTCCGCACCGCAGCGATCGAGGAGGCCGAGGCATGACTATCGAAGATCCGCACCGCTTTCTTGCCTTCTCGACGGAGGTAACGGCCTTTGGCACCTTCGAATTATGGGCCACGGGCCAGGTCGAAGCCTACCTCGCGACCGTCAATGGCGCGATTGGCGACGCGATCCTGAATGAACTGCTTTCCGACTACGAAAAGATCTGTCTGCAGACCGAAGGCCAAGCTGCGTCCGAGCGAAAGGCGCGTCTGCGCCGAGAGATCTTTGGTAGCGAGAAGCTTGGCCCGGTCGCCCGCAATATCATCAAGCTCTGGTACGTCGGCACTTGGTACGGACTGCCGGGCGCTTGGTGCGAGGCGTTCGGTGCGAGGCCGAAGGACGTGACCTTCGTCGTATCGCCCGCCGCCTATACCGAAGGCCTGATGTGGAAGGCAATCGGCGCCCATCCCGCGGGCGCGAAGGCGCCAGGCTACGGTTCATGGGCCTCCCCGCCACGGATTCCGGCATTCGCGGGCGAGGCTGCAATTGCGCAAGTCAAGGAAGTTCAAGTCAACCACAACGAAGGATTGGCAAGATGAGCACCCAAACTCCCCCTCTCTCCCCCGAAAAAGTCTGGCTCGGCATCACGCCGACGCTCTGGTGGAACGACGACTTCATCAACATCGATATCGGCATTCCCTTCGAACAATGCATCAGTGAGATGGCGCTCGCCGGCTATGTCGGCTGCAGCATTGGCCATAAATACCCGACCGATCCCAAGGTCCTGAAGGCGGCACTTGAGTTGCGTGGTTTGCGTGTTTCGGAGCCATGGGTCAGCACCTATTTCACGATTGAAGCCATGAAAGAGCAGACGATCGCGAACGTCCGCCAGCAACTCGCCTTCCTGGAGCAGATGGAACGCGGCAGCACGGACCCCAGGAGAGCCGATCTCGTGGTGGCCGAGTTCGGCCATGCGGTCAATCCGCTGCCATTCGCGCTATTCCCGAACTGCCCGACGCTGACAGACGGACAGTGGGGTCGGTTGGTGGACGGTCTTCATGAGATCGGCAGGATTGCCAGGGAGGAAGGTCGGCGTCTTTGCTATCATCCACATCTCGGGACCGGCGTGATGATCACTTCGGCCGTCGATCGCCTGATGGAAAGGACCGATCCGGATATCATCCATCTGTTGTTGGACACTGCCCATCTTGCCGCCGCCGGCGTCGATCCATTGGCTGTCACCAAGAAATATGCCTCTCGGATCAAGCACATTCATCTGAAGGATATCCGCGCCGACGTCGTGAACCGCGTTCATTCCGAAGGGCTCTCCTTCCAGTCGGCCATCAAGGCCGGCATATTCACCGTTCCCGGCGACGGCTCGATAAAGACCTTCCCGCAAATCCTGACGACGCTCGCCGAAGCGGATTTTGCAGGCTGGCTGGTGATCGAAGCCGAGCAGGATCCGGCGAAGGCCAATCCGCTCCGCTACGCCAAGATGGCGCGTGCCTATCTGCACGAGACGCTTGGGTGGTAGCGACGATGGACAAGGGCGCAAAAAAAGAGATCCTGCTGAGCCTGTTCATGTTTACGGCGGACCTGCGGCCGAATGATCGGGCCTATACCCAAACCCTGATCGATCACATCAAGGCCCTGCTCGCCATGGGCTACGACGGCTTCGACCTGCCGATCGCCGCGCAGCAGATGGACGATCATCAGGCCGAGATCGACAGTTATGCTCGTTTCAGGCAGGCCTTGGACGCGGCCGGCCTGGAAACGGTACGCTTCACGACCAATGTCGGGACGACGCGGACCTTCGATCCCACATCGCCTTTCCGGGAGCAGAGGGAAGGCGCATTGGCCTATTTGAAGTCCCGCGTCGACATCACGTCGATCCTGGGCGGCAAGACCGTCATGGCCGGACCGATCGTCTTTCCATATGGCGTTTTTCCGACGCTCGATTCCGGCACGCCGCTGTGGAGCGATGCGCTGCAGGATTGGCTTGAACCTCGCTACAAGCTGGCGCGGCCGATTATCGAGGAGCTTGCCAGCTATGCGGAGAAGAGGGCCGTCAAGCTCGCGATCGAGCCGGTGGACCATTGGGAAACACCGGCGCCGAACATGGTCTCGGATGTCTTGGGTTTCCTGGAAGGGGTAGCCAGTTCCCAGGCGGGCCTGACCATCGATAGCGCGCATGTGGTGCTTGGAAGCAGCGGGCCTGCGGCTTACCAGGCCGACTTGCGCACCACCGTGGCGCAACGCCGTCTGAATTACATACATATTTCCGCGCCTGACCGGGGTGCGTTGAGGGATAGCTGGATCCCCTGGGAAAGCTTCCTTGCTCCGATCCTGCCGGTCTATGACGGCCCGTTCCTGATCGAGGTCTTCAACGCAATACCAGCTTTCCTCGGCGGCCTGCATCTCACCCGCCGCAAATTCTGGATTCCGGGCGAGGACCAGCCCGTGGCCGGCCGACCCAGCGCCTATGACGTTGCCCGCGACGGTCTGGAAACCGTCCGGGAGGAATTCGCCAAGCTTAAATATCTTTCGGCGCTTTGAAGGACAGGTGACGACGATGAACGACATAGAGCCTTCCGCACTTCACATGAGAGGGGCGACCACGTTGCGGCGCGTCGCGACCTCGCAAAGGGTCACCGCCGATCGGCTTGGCGACCTGGCGGATCTTCCGGGGTTCTGGGAAGGGACGGGTTTCAGCCTAATTGCGCGTCCTGATCATTCCGGTCGCAGCGAAAACGGCATCTTCCTGCAACTCAATCTGTTGCATGAAACGATCGAATTCACCTCAATCGGATCCCCGGTCTTCAATCGCGGCAGCGAGCAAGGCGATATCGCCATTTATGGCGTCACCTATCTGCACCGCGTCACGGACGGCACCAATGGCGGCGCGTTGCATATCGAACCCGGCATGTGGCTGACGATCCCGGCGACCACGGCGCCAAAGGCCGATGCGACCATTGCGAGGTTGGGTACGATTCCCCACGGCAATGCCTTCTGCACAGTCGGTTTCGTACAGCATGCCACGTTCGACAAGGTGCCGGAGATTCCGCCGGCCAATACCATACCCTTCGCTATTGGCGGTGAGCCGCCGGCGTCCGACAGCAAGAATCCATATCCCGAATATGATCTTGCTGTTCCAAGCCAATTCCGCACAAATCCCGTCCCTCCAGGCATCACTCAGGCACTGATCGACGATCCCAATCAGGTGCTGCGGGATACCTTGAACCATCAGGTCTTCGAGCAGGGTCAGACCATCAAACAGATTACACGGTTGATAACCTCCACGGCCGGCGGCATCGCCAACATCCCGTTCATCACCACCAATGCCAATACGCTCGATCTCGATTCCGTCTTTGCCATCGAAACCATCGTCGACAATCTGGGGAACGAGTTCCTGCAATTGCAATACTCGCAGACCGGCTTGCTGAATTTCAAAGGCAAGAGCTTTCCGCATGTGACGGTCGGAACATTGATCAAAGCATTTTAGGCGGGTTTGGTGGGTTGGTGTGGTCCGGTTGGCACCTGTTCCGCGCCACCATTCGTCCCCAGCCAATCCACAATCGGCGCGATAAGCGTCAACATAGTGACACATTTTACGGTTGTTCTTCGTATTCTATCAACGGCCGCGTAGCCACGAAGCATATAGTCCTACGATGCAGACATCTTCGATATCGATTTTTAATTTTTCCACGCTTGCATTTCCGGAAAAGGATCGGTTCCACGCATGGGTGCGGGACAATCATTGCGATTGCAGGTTACGGAACGATAGTCCAGTTGCCTTTAACGCAGAGGCAACCGGGGCCACTCTGGGTCCTCTCATCATATCGGGCAGGAAGTGGCTCAATCAGGGTCGGGCGCCCGCATACGAAATCCGCAGAACCGAAAGACTTGCCCGTACCGACGGCCACGACTTCTTCCGGTTCAGTCTGATGTTGAGAGGTCGATTGATTTGCTGGTCGACAGATCAAAGTCCCACCAAATCCGCTGGCGATCTGTTCGTCGTCGATGCTGCGCAAATCAATGAATGCTTGGTCGAGGCGGATGACACAATTTCCCTTTTGGTGCCGCGGCATCTCCTGCCAGGAAGAACGGAGCTTCTGCACGGGCATACGCTGTCGGGCGGCATGGCAAGTCTTCTGGGAGACCACATGATTTCGCTGTACCGAAATCTTTCCAATCTGAAACAGCAAGACATTCCCTATATCGTTCAATCGACCATGCAGCTTGTGACCGCTGCTGTGTCTTCGGCCCCGGATGTGGCGCCCGAGGCGGGCAATGCCGCGCGCGATCTGCTGCTCGGCCGAATCCGGCGCTACATCGACGGGCATTTGCTGGAAGCGGATCTGACGCCCGATCGAATTTGCCGGGATGTCGGAGTGTCGCGGGCGAAACTCTATCAACTGTTCGAAAATGATGGCGGCGTCATGCGGCAGATACAGCGCCGGAGATTGTGGCGTGCTCACCATACGCTGGCAGACCCCAACCACGCTCGACGCCACATAGCCGAGATTGCCTGGAGCCACGGCTTCTCGAATGAGAAATATTTCTATCGACTGTTCAAGGCCGAATTCGGCCACACGCCGAAGGAAACGCTGGAGAATATGCTGGGTCGCAGCCTACGGCTTGAACAGGGAGTTCCCCATTCCCATCAGCAGGAAACCAACAGTCCGGCAGGTTGGACATTGCCGTTCGGCGTGCCCAGCTAGGTGCGTTTCAGCCTGACGTCGATATCGGGTGGCGTTCGGAAGCGGCCCTCACCGAAGAAAGTGGATATACGGTCGTGAGTGATGAGGCGACGTCTCTACCTGGGCTTCGACGGAAAAAACGTTTCTCAGAAGCTCTTCCGTCAACACGACGTCCGGCGCACCGAACGCGACGATCTTGCCTTGCTGCATGATGATCAGTTGGTCGCAGAACATGGCGGCGTGGTTCAGGTCATGCAAAGCGATGATGCTGGTAACCGGAAGGTCGCTGACAAGCCGCATCAGGCTGATTTGAAACTGGATATCGAGATGATTGGTCGGTTCGTCGAGGATCAGTTCCTGCGGGGATTGCGCCAGGGCTCTCGCCAGGTGCGTGCGCTGTTTTTCGCCACCCGATAGGCTCTGCCAGCGATCATTGCGTTTCTCCGTCATCCCGGCGCGTTCGAGCGCACCTTCGACAGCCTTTTCGTCGGCTGCGGTCCAGCCCGAAAACATGGACAGGTGCGCAAACCGGCCGAGCTTTACGACATCGATGACCCGCAGATTGGTATTGGTCGTGGCGTGCTGTTCGACAAAGGCGACGCGCCGGGCGATCGTGCGCCGGCCGATCGTGGTGATATCCTTCTGGTCGAGGGTGATGCGGCCGGAATGTGGTCGCTTCAGACCAGCGAGAAGACGGAGAAGCGAGGTCTTGCCGGAGCCATTCGGCCCGAGCAGGCCAAGCATCTTGCCTGGCTGCGCCTCGAATGAGACGCCGTCAAGAATGGTCTTCTTACCAATTCTCCAGACGAGATTATCTGCCTTGATGGTCATGACGCACGCTGGAACCGGTAAAGAATGATCGAGAAGATGGGCACGCCCACGAGCGCTGTGACGACGCCGATCGGCAGGACCTGATGCGGAACGAGGACACGCGACGCTATGTCCGCGAGCGCCATGAGGATCGCGCCCGCTACGGCGCAGGTCGGAAGCAGACGAATATGCAGCGGCCCGACGAGAAAGCGCGCCGCATGCGGCACTACGAGGCCGAAGAAACCGATCGAGCCCACGATGCTGACGATCGTCGCCGTTATCATTGCCGTCAGAACGAAAAGCGCGATCCGCGCCCTCGCGACATTGACACCGAGCGAGGATGCCGCCTCGTCGCCGAAGGCAAAGGCATCCAACACGCGGGCATAAAGCAGGCAGGCGACGAGCCCGAAGCCGACGACGATCGACACCAGGATGAATTCCGGCCACCGCACGCCGCCGAAACTGCCGAGCAGCCAGAACATCACATCGCGGGCTTGCTGCGCATTGCCCGATGTCGTCACGATATAGGAGGTCGCAGCATTGAAAAGCTGCGATGCGGCGACACCGGCAAGGATGGTGCGGTCGGCGCCGCCACGTGTGCCGTTCGACAGCAAGGCCACCAGGAGGAAGGCCGCGAAGGCGCCGGCAAAAGCCCCGGCAGATAGGGATACCGCCCCGGCGCCGACGCCGAGGATGACAATCGCAACGGCGCCGGTAGATGCGCCCGCCGAGATGCCGAGAACATAGGGTTCGGCAAGCGGATTGCGCAGCAGCGCCTGCATGATCGCTCCCGAGAGTGCAAGCCCTGCGCCGCAGAAGACAGCCACCAGCGCCCGACTGAGACGATAGTCCCAGATTACCGCCTCATGGATATTGTTGAGTTCTACCGCCGTCCATCCCATTCGATTGGTAACGGCGGAGAAGGTGGTGACGAGCGGGATCGGCAGATCGCCGATCCCGACGCTAATCCCGACGACGAGACCGATGGCAGCGAACGAAGCCAACAGCAGCAAGCCGAAGGCGAAAAACCGCTGAAGAGGGCGACGCGTATCGGTCACTTCAGAAAACCAAGCGCCTTCAGCTGGTCCGCCACCTGTTCGGCACCGTAGACCGTTCGAACCGTCGGGTTCATGGCTTGGCCGTCGATGACCACGATCGCCTTGTTCTTGACAGCCGAGATTTGGCTGACCGCCGGATCGGTGGTCAAGAACTTAATCTTGGCGTCGGACTTGTCGAGTTCCCAACGGTTGCGGTCGAGATTGGCAACGACGATGACGTCCGGATTGGCGGCAATGATGCTTTCCCATCCGAGCGTCGGCCATTCCGCTTCCGCAGTCACCGCGTTATACCCGCCGAGCAGGTCGGCGATGAAGCCGGAAGCGGCATTCTTGCCGCCGAGATAGGCGTCGGCCGACGGGCTGGGGCTCGAGAACCAGAAGACGTAGGAGAGGTTCTTGCCGTCTTTCGAAACGCTGGCGCGAAGTGCTGCCTCGCGCGCCTTGAAATCGGCAATCAGCGCCTGGCCGCGATCGGCGACGTCGAAGATCTGCGACAGCTCGTCGATTTCCTTGTAGAGAAGGTCCGTGTTCCATAGCTGAGCGCGGCTGCCATATTGGTCCTTGACCTCTTTGGTGCTGAGGCAGGTGCTGGGCGAAAGGTAGGTCGGGATGCCGACCTTGTCGTAGTCCTCGCGCTTGGCAACTTTGCTGCTCGGCCCCATCAAGCTCGGCAAAGCCGCTGCCACGAAATCGGGATTCTCCGCGAGGATGGATTCGAAGGTCGGGAATTCGACCGTTAGCAGCTTCACCTTGGCATTGGCTTCGGCAAGCTGCGGCAATACCTTGCTCGGCCAGAAGGCTGTGCCGACCATCTTATCCTGAAGGCCCAATAGCAGCAGGATCTCCGCGCTGTTCTGGCCAAGGCCGATCGCCCGGTCGGGCGCCTTCTGGAAGGTCACCTGCACGCCGCAATTTTCAATGGTCAGCGGATACTTCGAAGCGGCGAATGCCGAGGCACCGCTGAAGCTGAGCGCGGCGCAGAGGCCGGAAATGGCGAGAAATGATTTCAATAGGGTCACAAGAAAGGTCCTGATTGTTCTGTAGCCGGAAGGGCCGGGCGTAAATGCCGGCGGTATAGCCCCTGAGCGGCGTCAAAAACAAGAGCTTTTCAGTCATATTTTTTAAGGCTGTCGAAAACTGCCGTCAGCGCGGGTGCGACGGCGAGCGCAATCGCCATGGAAAAATGCTTCCTTCGCCACGAAACATTTCTGATACAATTGCAGCGCGTATTTGAATGGCAACCATTCTTGGCAATGGGGTGGGACGCATGACCCTGGATTTCGAAGCGATCTTCAAACGGGAGCTGGATGTCGTCAACTTCCGGCGCCAGTCACTTCAGAATGGCGGCGTGGAAGCTGTGCGGGCCGAGCGCCATTCCACAACGGAAGGCGCGGGGAATGCGAGGTTCCACATCCCCCGCCATGCGGCGAAACTTTCGCAGGACCATACCGGCGCGGGCAAACGTGGCACCGTCCGAATTGAGACCGGCAGCAACCTGACCGGGCTTGCGTTTTCCGGCGGCGGCATCCGCTCTGCCGCCTTTTGCCTCGGCGTCTCGCAAGCGCTGGATGCGCTGACGCATGATGGCGAGCCGCGTGTCTTCGACGCCTTCGATTATCTCTCTACGGTGTCCGGTGGCGGCTACATCGGTACATCCATCGTCTCAGGCATGATGCAGGAGCCCTATACCTTCCCCTTTGCCAGCAAGCTCGATTCCCAGGAAACGCCGGAAATCCAGCATCTGCGAAACTATTCGAACTTCCTCGTCCCAAACGGAACGATCGACTATCTGACGAGCTTTGCGCTTTTGATGCGCGGATTATTCGTGAACGCGCTGATCGTCCTGCCCGCCCTGCTTCTGCTTGCCGTGTTTACCGTCGCCTGCAATCCCCGTTCCATTGATCTCGGGCAGCCTGATATTATCGGCTTTCCACTCAGCCGCGGTTGGCTTCCCTTCATCACCGTCAAGGGCTTGGAAGCATTCACATTGACGATCAATGTTACCGTTGTCGTCCTGGCCTTGATGTTCGTCAGCGCGATCGCAACCTCCGTGACGTTTCAGACCAGCCGGCTGATGACGCGCGAGCGGCTTGCATGGATCCTCGGCTGGCTCGTCGCGGCCATTGCCGGCGCCTTTCTCATCGAGCTGCAGCCGCTCATCCTCAGCGGCATGTTTGCTGGGGCAACGACCACTACGGCCGAAATCGCCGGCCTCGAAAACGGCGGCATGAAGAGCGTTCTTCTGGCGATCGCGCATATCGTTCCATCGCTTGCCAGCGTTCTGCTTCCAGCAGCTCTTGTGTTGATAGGTGCGGCGCAGAAGCTCGCGAACATCGCAAGAGCGACCCTCGGAGAGGCAACCTGGACGGCAACGCTAAAAAAATACGCGAGCCGTATCGCCCTCTATCTTTCGGCCTTTGTCGTGCCGCTGCTGCTGTGGGTTTCCTATCTCTATCTCAGTTTTTGGGCGATTACGCCCGTAGCCGAGCTGGCTTCCGCTCCTCCGCCTGATCCCGTTGCTCCGTCTTGGCTTTCTGCTGTGTCTGCCCTTGTCACAAACCATATTCCTGCCATCGGGAGGCTCGGCGAGATCGGCTCGCTCTATCTCTGGGTCGCCTTGCTGCTCGCCTTCATCTGCCTCTTCATCGGGCCCAATTCCAACTCGCTGAACCAGCTCTACCGGGACCGTCTCAGCCGGGCTTTCCTGTTTGAGCGCGTGCGTCTAGGAAGCGGCAAGCCGTCTGTCGATGTCGACCGTTGGAAATTCTCGTCGTTGAAGCAGTTCAATGCCAAGGGAGGCATCTGGAACAAGGGAGCGGCCTATGCGCCTTATCTGCTCGTCAACACGACAATCAATTTGATCGCGTCGAAGGCCCTCAACAAGCGCGGCCGCAACGCCGATAATTTCATCTTTAGCCCGTTGTATATCGGTAGCCAAGCAACGCGCTACGTGGCGACGAAGGAGATGGAGGACGCCGTTCCGTCGCTCAGCCTTGCGACGGCGATGGCCACATCCGGTGCGGCGGCGTCGGCGAATATGGGAAACCATACCGTCCGGATATTGACCTTCAGCCTATCCTTGCTGAACGTCCGCCTCGGCTATTGGCTTGCCAATCCGGCAAAGCTCGGCGCGTTGCGCCATTGGCCGAACCGATGGTGGTCGAATTTCGGGACTTGGTACTTTGCCAATGAAACCGCCGGTCGCTTGGACGAGAGGAGGCTGAACGTCTATCTGACCGACGGCGGCCATATAGAAAATCTCGGCATATACGAATTGCTACGCCGCCGCTGCAAAGTTATTCTCGCCATCGATGCCGAAGCCGATCCAAGCATGACATTTGAATCCTTCGTGAAACTCCAGGTCATGGCACGTATCGACCTCGGCATACGCATCGAACTCCCCTGGCGGGACATCCAGAAGAGAGGCCTGGACGTGACCAAGGAGATGGCAGCGAAGATAGGTGCGCCGGCGAGATTCAAAGGACCCCACGCCGCCGTCGGCATCATAGAATACGGCGAGGACGAAAAGGGCATATTGCTCTACATCAAGTCATCGCTGACCGGCGACGAGAACGATTACATCATAGACTATAAGAGGCGGAACCCGACCTTTCCGCACGAGACGACACTCGACCAATTTTTCAGCGAGGAGCAGTTCGAGGTCTATCGCGCGCTCGGCTTTCACGCCGCTCAGCACTTTCTGAGTGGGACCGATGAATTCGCGCAGCCATCGACTTTACCAGCCGGCTGGAGTGATGAGCTTGTCGCGGCACTCGCGTTGCTGAATGTTCCGCCGCAGCTGCGCGCCGCCTTCAGCGCGCGGCTTTAGGTAGTGGATATACGATCACAAATTGTTTTAGGAATCTCGTTACCCGTTGTTATGACCGAGAAAAAGCAGAAGCCGTTCAGTACTGTTTCCTTGCGGTAATCTGAGGTTGAAGTTTATTTCAAAATGCGCAAAGATGGCCCGGACGATGAGAGGTGGCGCGATTACCCCACCAAATGGCAGTTTCGTTCGACAGCATATTTCAGCTTCGGTTGCTTGGATTTCACGCGCGAAATGCGGCGGGTCTCACCAAGCAGGTTTGGCCATTATATAGATATTTTCTAATATTTTCGGGACTTGAATGCAGGAGCAGTGTCTTTCCGCATTGACAATGTAGTTGAGAATTAGACGCGTCGGTTAGTCTGTGCGTTTGGAGGGCATTCTCGATGAGAGTCTACGAGGCGATCGTGAAGGCGCTTGAGGGAGTAGGGGTCGGCGCCGCTTTCGGCGGAGCAGGCGAAAATGCCGCCGGTCTGATGCTTGCCCTCAAACATTCCTCGATAAAACCCGTCATCACTCGCCACGAACAGGCGGCTTCCTTCATGGCATGCGGATATGCCATGCATTCGGATCGCTTGGGCTTTTGCTTTGCGACCGCGGGGCCGGGCGCCTTCAATCTGTTTTCCGGATTGGCCGTTGCCATGTCGGACTCCTATCCCGTACTGGCCGTTTCCGGATACGCCTCCCTCGATTGGAAGGGGAAGGGCGCCTTGAATGAAACCTCCGGCGTCAGTCGGACTCCGGATTCCCAGGCGATGTTTGCGGCCACCACGAAGAAGTCGTTTCTACTGACGGATGCCGCCAAGACCTGTGACGTTGTCGAAGAGGCCGTCAACCTGGCCTTCGACGGCCGCCCCGGCCCGGTGCACATCCATGTTCCGGAAAACCTAACGCATCATGGCGTCTCCGTTGACAACTACCGCGACATCAATCTTGAGCGACGGTCGGTGATGCCAGACGCGAAAAGGGTGAGTGAGGTTGCCGAGCTTCTGGCGGGTGCCGTTGCTAAGGGTAAAAAGATCTTGGCGTTGATCGGCTTCGGTGCCGTTCGCAGCAGTGCCGGACCGGAGTTGACGGAACTGCTGGAGCGCTACCAGATCCCGTTTGCGACGACGCTCGATGGAAAAGGCATCATCTCGGAGCGTCATCCTCTCTCAGTCGGCGTGTTCTGCGACAGCGGCCACAGCGCCGCCTGGAAGGCTTTCCTTGAGGCCGATGTGATCCTTGCGGTGGGGAACTCTTTCGCGCAGCATGCCACTTTCAATTTTCGCGATGATCTTCTGAGCGGCAAGACGCTGATCCATATCAACATCGACATCGGCGAAATAGACAAGGTCTACAAATCCGATGCCGCAATCATCGGCGATGCGAAACGCGCGGTCGCGGCGCTCAACAAGGAAATATGGCCGAGGGTCGAGGCCGTGCCGTCGAGACCCGCCGAGGGGCGCGACTATGACGCGGAGCGGATCGTCCATCTCCTGGCCGACATTCATCCTGGCCAACTCGCCCAGGCCGTCTCCAAGCGTCTGCCGCCGAATGCCATTATGCTTGCAGACGCCGGCGCACATCTTGCCTGGCTCGGCTATTATCTGGAGCTTTCACCGGGGCAGTTCTTTCGCAAGCCTGGCGGGTTCGGGCCGATGGCGGGGCATGTCAATGGTGCGCTTGGCGCCAAATGCGCCAATCCTGACCGTCCCGTGATCGTCGGCTGCGGCGACGGATGCTATCTGCTCTCGGGCTTCGAGCTTCTGATCGCCGTTCAATACGACATCCCGGTCATCTGGATCATTTTCAACGACGGCGAATTCAAGCTCATCAAGCTTTATCAACTCGAAGCCTATGCGGAATCGGGTTTGGTCGAATTCGGTAATCCGGATTATGTCGCCTATGCCAGGGCCTGCGGGGCGCAGGGATATAGGGTGGAGACGATCGAGGAGTTCGAAAGCGCCTTCGAAGAGGCGCTCGCACTTCGTAAGCCGGTGATCATCGACGCCCACATCACACGACTTGCGCTACCGCATTACAGCCCGTCTCCGAAAGGGCTTCTGTCCGGTATCGCGGAAATGGTCGAGAATCGGATTCTCCCGGGTCGGGGCACGCAATAGCCACTTTGTTCGTCGGCGCAATGCACCGAAATCGAAAGCGTTTCCCTGTCGCATCGCGGACGGCGCAGGGAAAACGGGGATCGTCCGCCGCATTTCAATCCTATGCATTCCCATCGATGCGATGGGGCCGAAAGCCATCGTATCGATGCGTTCACGGAGGGCGACAATGGAGTGGAGTGAATCCTACCAAGGTGGCGTGGAGGCTGAGCGCTTGATGTTCGAGCGGCTCGCGCAAGACATGATGCGGGTCCAATACAAGACGCGCAGCTATGCCAAAGCGGCCGATATCCAGCGCGCGTTTCACAGCAAGGCGGTCTTTGCGGCTATCGATGCCGAGTTGACGTTCGTCGATGACCTGCCCGAAGATCTGAGGGTTGGTTTCGCTGCGCCGGGCAAGAGCTATTCCGCCATCCTGCGCCTGTCCAATGCCAGCGGTTACGGTCAACCGGACTATATGCCCGATCTGCGTGGCTTGGCTGTGCGGATCAATGTTTCGGATCAGGAGCAACACGATCTCCTGGCGACCAATTTTCCGGTTTCCCATGCCCGCGATGCTAGGCAGTTCGTTGCCTTTGCCAAGGCGACGGCGGGCGGCGGCTTGAGCCGGCTCTTCGGTGTGATCGGCCTCGCCTTCACTTTCGGACCCTCCGAAACCCTGCGCATGATCCGCAATGTCACGACCGGCCGTAACCGGAAAATCCGCAGCCTGGCGCTTGAGACGTTCTGGAGCCGCGGTGCGATGTGTTGGGGCGACAGGCTGGCGGTGCGCTACCTATTCCGGCCCGCACCAAATGCGCCATATGCTCCCGATCCGTCCAAAACCGATCCCGGCTATCTCTCCGCCGAACTCGCCCGGCGGCTGGAGGTCGGGGATATCCGCTACGAACTCTGTCTCCAGCTTTTCGTCGATCGGAAGCAGACGCCGATCGAGGACACATCCGTCGAATGGACGGAGTCCGCCTCGCCTCCGATCAAGGTAGCAGACCTCAAAGTCAGCAAGCCGAAAACCGGCGACGCCGAAACCATCGCCAATGCGCGCCTTGTCGACGAGCTGGCGTTCAATCCCTGGAACACGACCGACGCCTTCAGGCCACTCGGCAATCTGAACCGGGCGCGCAAAGCGGTTTATGACGCCAGCGCCGCTTATCGCCACAGTTTCCGTTGGACGACACCGGTGCCGCTTCGCAACCGGGTGGCTGGGAGCATTGCGCGCTCTGCTTTTCTGGTCATAAACCGGTTCATCGCCTGGCACCGGCTGCCGCTGCGGCTGAGCCTGCTCAATCTCGATGCTTTCCGTTACGTCTTGCGCGAAAAGAACTTGATCGGGACCGATCCTGTCGAAGCGCCGCCAGTCGCTCGTCCGACACCGCCGCCGGCGATTGCCGAAGGCGAGCGGCAAATGCGGACCTATGACGGTACGTTCAACGATCTATCGGCACCGAAGATGGGCGCCGTGGGCTCGACCTTCGGCCGCAACATCACGCCGGTTTTTGCGCCTGAACTGTTCGACACGCCCAATCCGGTGGTGGTTGCGCAGCAATTGCTGCATCGTGATACGTTCATTCCGGCGCGTTCGCTCAACATCCTCGCCGCCGCCTGGATTCAGTTTCAGGTCCACGATTGGGTCAACCATGCCCGCCATCCCCTGGGACAAAAAGACGTCGTCGTCGGCCTTCCCGCCGGGATGAAATGGACGAGCGAGGTCGGCGGCAAGCCGGAAGACGTGATGCGGATTGCCGGAAATATGGAGATCAGCGGCTATGACGGTAAGCAGCCGATTTATTTCGGCAATGCCGCCTCGCATTGGTGGGACGGATCGGAGGTTTACGGTCCCGACAGCAAGAAGGCCAAGGACCTGCGCGAGGGTCCGAAGATACGCCTGGTCGACGGGCACCTTCCGGTCGATGTCCACGGTTTCGAAGTGACCGGCTTCAACGAGAGCTGGTGGCTTGGCTTGAGCGCCATGCACACGCTGTTTGCGCGCGAACATAATCTGCTCTGCGACGAGCTCCGGCGCCAATACGGCAATTGGGACGACGAACGCATCTACCAGACCGCCAGGTTGATCGTCTCAGCGCTGATTGCCAAGATCCATACGGTCGAATGGACGCCGGCGATCCTTGCCACCAAGGCGATCGAAGTTGGCCTTTCCAGCAACTGGAACGGCCCGCCCACCAATGACTGGCTGACGAAGGCAGGCCTCTGGCTAATCGACGCGCATGCATCCACCGGCATCCCGAAGACGATGCCGGATCATCATGGCACGCCTTATTCGCTGACCGAGGATTTCGTCACCGTCTACCGCATGCATCCGCTGCTGCCCGACGATTACTGCTTCTATAATCACAAGACGGGGGCCAAGATCGCCGAAAAGAGCTTCATGGATATACAAGGCCCGGGCGCCGATGAGATCATGCGGCAATATGGTCTTCGCAACACGCTCTATTCCTTCGGCACGGCCCATCCCGGCGCCATCACCCTGCACAACTTCCCCCGTGCACTTCAGGCGTTCACGCGCGATAAGGAGATCATCGACCTTTCCGTCGTCGATCTCGTCCGTACGCGCCGCCGCGGCGTGCCGCGCTACAATGATTTCAGGGCCGGCCTGCACCGGCCGCGGATCAAGCATTGGGAGGAATTGTCGACCAACCCGGAGGACGTGCGGCTGCTGAAGGAGATCTACGGCGACATCGACCGCATCGACACCGTGGTCGGCCTCTTCGCCGAACCCCCGCCGGAAGGCTTCGGCTTCAGCGACACCGCTTTCCGTATTTTCATTCTCATGGCATCGCGCCGGCTGCAGAGCGATCGCTTCCTGACGGTGGATTTCCGTCCGGAGGTCTATTCGCCCTTCGGCATCGACTGGATCGCCAATAACGGCATGACGAGCCTGATCCTGCGGCATTGCCCGGATCTTGCATCCATGCTGCCGCGCAATGCCAGCGCCTTTGTGCCCTGGCGGCCGGTTCTTCTCGGCGGCGAAAAGCAGGATCTGGAAAAGAGGGCATCATGACCGACCTACCTGGAACAGATGATCGTTCGCCGGCAGGTGCGGCTGCGACTGGAACCTCGACAGGCAATCGCGGCCTTGACGCGCTGTTCCGAAGACCGCTGATCGAGACAATATGGCGCCGACGCACCCATCGCGTCAGCCAAGGGAGCTCGGTGCTGGCCGGCACGATGAGCTACCAGTCGGAGCACCCGCGGGAACCTCTTTCGGAGCTTGAAGAGGCGATGCTGATTGCCATCACGGGTTCGACGGGTCTCACCATGCCCGACCGGCCTTTCGAGGACCCGGCCACGCATCAACCGATCATGGCCAAGCCGAACCTTGTCATGGAGGGCCGCACCGCCGGCAGTCCCGACAATGCCCAGGGCACGCATTTTTTCATGATCAACGACAGCGGCACCTATTTCATCCGCAAATTGCCGCCGCCACCGGATGGCGAGAAAGCGCTGACGGCGGAAAGGCTGATCGCCCGGGCGGCAGAGGCGAAGGTGCGTATTCTCGATCACCGTCTTGATGTTCCGGACGGCAAGCGCGCCTTTCCGGCCTATCTCGATTCCAATCGGTTCCTGTCGAACCTGCCGGGCACGACCATCTTCCTGCCGGTGGTCGACCTCTCGCGGCAATATATCAACGGCATGATGTACCTGCTGACCCAGCCGGACGGCGCCCGGCCGGCAATCGTGGACGACCGCAATTTCTACCGGCTCGCAGGTGTCAAGCGCTGGGTGGACAAGGGCTTTCTGAACAAGGATATCAAGATCCCCCTCGGCGTCATCGGTTCGCTGCGCACTCAGATCGAGGCCGATCTCCTTTTGCAGAATATATTCCTGACCGCCGACGCCATGGGGCTTGGCGCCTGGATCCATGGCTCCATCAGCCCACCGGTCCTCGTTGGCGACTCGAAATTCCTGAAGACGTACGGCCCCATGCTGGGCTTCGACGTCGTCACGCCGCGCTGGCGCCTGATGGACATTCTGCGCTGGCAGGTCCCTTTGCCGCGTTACGCCAACCTGCGCAGCAACCCGATCGGACTGCGCTTCAAAGGCGAGCATCTGATCAAGGGTATGTCGCCACCCTATTACGACAGCATGGCGGACGCCGTTAAGGCCGTCGTCGAGGACAAGTTCGGCAAGAACGGCCTCTTCAACGATCAGGCCCTCTTTGCCGAGATATACAAGGATGACTACGGCAAACGCTATCTGGCGGAGGCTGCCGTCTACAACGACGACGTCATCGGCTGCGCGCGGGACATCTGCACCTATATCTACGAGACGCATGGCCGTTTCCCGGCGCATTGCGACGCGATCCATGTGCCGGGCGTCTGGCTGCAGGCCCATCACGTCGAGATCGACTATTATGATCGGTTCTTCAGAAACGGGCTCACGGACGTTCACCGCTCCCATAATCAGGACTGGCACTGACAAGAGCCTGAGCGCGTTTCCCAACCGTAGCCAATTCGCGCGAGTACCTTTGAGCGTGGTTTGTGTTTCGTCGTGCAAGGGGAGGTTTTGTATATTATAATTTTCTCACGCAGATTGGGGATGTCGCGATGAACGACTTATGCGTGATCTTGGCAATGACGGCGATTGTCGGCTCCGGTTTGGGCGCAGGGGAGGCGGGTGCCTACGAATTTCCCTCCGGACGTGTCATCTTCGCCGATCCCATCAGGGCTCCGGAGTCTGCCGCCGATCGGGCAACGGGCCCCATCATTCTCTACAGCCAATATGTCCGCAAACCGTTCATGTGGCCCTGGGCGTCGTCGCCGGCTCAAAATAGCCCGACGGGGGAAACACAGCGGAGCGGCCATGGAAATCGAGGTGGCGGTAACGGCGGCGGATCAGGCAGCTCCGGTGCGAGCGGCAGCACGAGTGGCGGCGGCAACATGGGCGGCGGCTCGGGCACGGGGAGCACGAGCGGCGGCAATATGGGTGGTAGCAGTTCGGGCGGTAGTGGCAGCGGCAATATGAAGTGAGTCAGATGGCCGGGAGACGCCGATACGAAAAAACCGGTGGCGGCGCTGCCGGGTGGCTGTCTCGATGGGGAATATGAGGAACTGCTGTTTGCATCGGTCGACATTGGCTATGGGGCGGGCAATGCGGGCATGAGTGAGAATTGGGCGATCTGCATAGGGATAAATCGCTACGATAATTTGAGGCCGCTCGAGTACGCTCAACAAGATGCTCAAGCGATGAGCGACTTTTTCAGCACGACCGCCCATTTCAACCGAGTCTATTTTCTCGCGGAGGACGCGCCGCCGCTGCCTTCGGATTTCGGAAGCCCGCTGCAGTCTCGTCCGACCTTCGGCAATCTGATGCGCTTCTTGAGGGTGCGTTTCGAACAGCGCTTCCTTCGGCCAAGCGACAATCTCTGGTTCTTCTTTGCCGGTCACGGGCGGCGGGATCGGGATCAGGACTACTTGCTGCCGATCGATGCCGATCCCGGCAATGTCGAGGAAACGGCAATTTCGGTGCATCACGTCGCTGAGCGGTTGAAACGCAGCGGCGCAGACAATGTCATCCTGCTTCTCGATGCCTGTCGTAACGAAGGTGCGCGCGACGGTGAAGGCCTCGGTCTCGACAGGCAGCAGGGCGCCGTCACCATCTGCTCCTGCAGCCCCTCGGAATTCTCCTATGAAATCTCCGAACTTCGCCATGGCGCTTTCACCTACGGACTGCTCGAAGGCCTCGGAATGGAAGGCCAGCAGAATTGCGCGACGGTCGAGCGGCTGGACAATTATCTGAAATTCGCTGTCCCGGACCTATGCCGCAAATATGGAAAGCCTCGCCAAACGCCCTCGACCTTTGTCGAGCCGCTGTCCAAGCGCAATTTCATTTTGCTTCCGGCACTCGCGTTGCCCGAGGACTTGGAGCCGCTGAAGCTCGAAGCGCTGGAGGCCGAGGCAAACGGAAATTTTGCCGAGGCCGAGCAATTATGGTGGCGCATCAACGCCGTCGCGCCGGCAGATGCACAGACCAGAGAGGGTATCAGGCGCGTTACCTTAAAGCGCGACTCCGATGGCGGCGATAATCCCGGCGTCGCCGAACCGCGTCCGGAGACCGCAAGCAGAGGAAATGCCGTCGCTCTTCCGAGGATACCGCGACGGGCGCTTCTCTATGGGGCCGGTGCCACGGGAGTTCTTGCCGCGGTCGGGACGGGAGCTTGGCTGCTTCGCAGCCGAGGAACGTTGCGCCCGTCGCCCATACGCGCCGAGACGGTGCCAGTGACGACCGTCGATGACAAGGGCGAGCTGCTCGATACGCGTTGGGAGAGTGTCGAAACCTTCAGCCAGCCCATCGACGTCGACAACGCCGTCGAATTCAGCATCCTGCCGTCCGCTACTTTCAAAATGGGTTCGCCAAATGATGAACTCCTCCGCGTCGGCAAATTTGAGCAGCAGATCGACGTAACCATCGGCCGCATCGCCGTCAGCCGCACGACGATCACCCAAAGGATATGGCGTGCCGTGCTCGCGGCTCATCCCGGGCAGATCGGCATTTCGCTATCGGCAGCGCCGTTCTCCTTTCCTGGCGACGACCGCCCGGTGGAAACTGTCACATGGCAACAGGCGGCCGAATTCTGCGCCAGGCTCTCCGATCTGACGGAACGCGTCATTCGGCTGCCGAGCGAAGCCGAATGGGAGCGTGCCTGCCGGGCGGATACGACGACGGCCTTCCATTTCGGACCGACCTTGACGCCGGCGCTCGCCAATTATTGCGGCACCGGCGGCGCGGTGTGCGGCATGAGTTTTGGTGAGAACGTATCGAGCGCCGGCTATGCCGATGTCGCCTATCCCGATGGCGCCTATGCCACGGGGCCGCAAGGCAGCTTTTATGGGTCGACGAAGCCTGTCCGATCGTATCCGCCGAACCGCTTTGGCCTCTTTGAAATGCACGGGAATGTCTGGGAGCATTGTCTCGACAATTGGAATCCCGATCTTGGATCGATACCGCGCGACGGCAGGCCCTTTGTCGATCCCAAATCCTCCGTCCGCGTGCTTCGAGGCGGTTCCTTCTCGCACAACCCGGCGATTTGCCGTTCGGCCTATCGGGACTGGATGAAGGAAACCCTGACGGGATGGGAGGGGCGGGTCGGTTTCAGAGTGGTCTGCGAAGTTTGAGCGGCATGCCGATGAATTTTCCGGTGCACATCCGTTGACGGGACACGACAGGAGCACGCGACATGAACAGGGAAATCACGATCATTACCGATGCAGCGTCCTCGGCTGGTTTCACGACCGGGCCGATCATAGGCGACCAGGGTGCACGCAGCGGCGACGATATTGGTGGCGGTTTCGGTTCCATCCTGGGCTCGCCGCTCAAGGCGGTCAGCATCGGTGCTGATGCGCTGAAGGACCAGATGACCAACCTGCTCGAGGTCGTGCAACATGTCTTCGATCAGCCGCTAAGCAGGCTGGCATTGACGCTCGACGAGGTCGAGCTCTCGGTGGAGATCAGCTCGGAAGGCGAGGTCCGCGTCTTTGGCAGCGGCGGCAAGCTGGGCGGCAACGGTGCGATCAAATTGGTCTTCAAGAGACGAGAGCCGCCTGCCGCATAGCCGCGGCATGTCGTCCAGCGTTTGGGCCGTAGACTGAAACGAAGTTTGCGCCTGCCGCTAGGACTTGGCGGAGATGGCGCTTAACTCCTCGAGATCTAGGTCTCGCTCCAGTTCGCGCAACGTCTCGTCATCAATATCGCCGGCGCGGTGGAGCCGGATGAGTTCGCGACGCCCCGTGGCAACCGCTTCGAGAACCACATCGAAATGGGCCTGGAGCATAGGCGAGTATTGTTCCGTGCGCGCCGCATAATCGACGATCGCCACCGACCTGCGCTGATATCGTTCCAGCAATTGCGGATGAATGAGCTTCCCGTCACTGTCATAGGCGAGGCCCTTGACGGTCGCAAATTGCGCTTGGGCCATGGCAGCTTCGGCTTGGCTCATGGTGAGGCGCGCCTTTTCCGACTCCGGCTCGCTGAGCCTTGCCCAGGCGATCACATGCCCAAGCGTCGTCCCCTGAATAAGCACGGTTCCGACAATGACGGCGAATGAGGTCACCAGGATGAAATCCCTGCCAGGGAAGCCTTCGGGCACGCTCAGCGCCAGGGCCAGCGTGACGACGCCACGAACGCCGGCCCAGCTTATGACAGTGACGCCGCGGGCACCGAGCGGCGTGTATCGATCGAGCCCCAAGACATTGCAAAGTTTGATCACGAGGTCGGATCCGAACACCCAGCCGAAGCGCGCGAGGGTGAGTGCAATCAAGATCACCAGGATCGGCATTCCCATCGTTGCGGTCACTACGCCAAAGCCGCCACCGCGATCGACAACGCCCCGCAGCGACAATCCGATCAAGATGAAAACCGCGGCTTCCATAAGGAAGATGATCACGGTCCAGAACGACGTGCCGCGCATGCGTATCGAGGCCGAAAGCACTGTATGCTGATGCCAGCTCGCGATCAGTCCCGTGGTTACTGTTGCGATGACGCCCGAAACGTGGATTTGCTCGCCGAGCAGATAAGAGGTCCAAGCTAGCACCGTTGTCGCGGCGATCATCAGATATTCGTCGCGCAGCAGCCTCACAAACAGGACCCAGGTTGTTCCAACGACGATGCCGACGAGGGCACCGCCCGCCGCCAACAGCAAAAAGCTCCCCGCCGCATCGACTGTGCTGAAAGCACCGGTAACACCGGCCGCGACGGCGAGGCGGAAGAGCACCAGGCCGCTGGCATCATTGAGCAGGCTTTCGCCTTCGAGCAGGATTTGCAGGCGCCGGGGCAACTTTACTCGTTGCAGGACTGCGCGGGCGGAAATGGCGTCAGGCGGCGAAACGATCGCACCGAGTGCGACGCATGCCGCCCAAGGCAACGATGGAAACAGGAGATGGGTCACCACAGCCAAGACGGCGCATGTGAAGAACACCGCACCAATGGCGAGCGAGGCAATGCCGATCAGGTGACGGCGCAGTGGACGCAGAGGAATGAACCAGGCTCCGTCCATGAGCAGTGGCGGAAGAAAGATGACGAGCACCAGGCCGGGGTCGACGGCAATCGTGGGCAGACCCGGGAGGAAGGCGAGCAACCCGCCACCGGCAAGCAAGGCCACGGACGGCGGTAGCCCGAACCTGTGGGCGGCGTAATGCAGCGCGATGATCGCCACGAACATCCCGATAACGAGTTCGAACAAATGTGTGGGGTCCATGCGCCTGTGCCCTGATACAACTTTTGCTATGATGGCTCTATTACAAAGCGCGTTTCGTCGAAACGCAATCGCCCAAACGCCATGGCGCGTGAGTCTTTCTCGCAACACCCGCCGGGCAATTCGCAGCGCGAAGGGTTTCGGCTGGATTCCGGCGATTCAGTCGAGGTATTCCTCAGATCAAGAGGCGATTCGCAAAGGCAGGACAACGGCTGAAGGCGTCCGCCCGATCTCCTTAAAACAGGATAGTTATGAACGCGGACATGATAGCCGCATGGGCGGCGCAGAATGGATTCCATTCGCTCAATGCATCGAATTTTCGTCGGCAAGACGATGCACGCACGATTACGATCGAGATAAAGAAGATGTCCGTCGTGCTGATCGACGAGAGGCCAGGATCGCGCCCGCGCCTCGTCTCGCGACTGTTCAAGGATATGCGCTCTGCAATCGAGAGTGGCCGGTTCGAGGGACTCCTACCGGCCGGCTATCTGCCATAAGCCTCCGGAACGGAGTTTGAAGGAGGCAACACGGCGATCTGATGCCGTTGCTGCGCTTGCCCCGAAGCGTCGAAATTGACCGGGCGTTATCATTCTTTGTTATCGGTTTCCTCCTAAAATGGTCGCAATACGATCGTGGGGGAACAGATGATCGCTCGGCTTGTGTTTATTGCCATATTCTTTGCAGGTTCGTTTGGCCTGGCAACCGCGGGCGATCAGCTTCGCATCGCCACGGAAGGCGCATATCCGCCCTTCAACTTCAAGGACACGTCGGGGCATCTCGCCGGCTTCGATGTCGATATCGCCAAGGCTCTCTGCGAGCAGATGAAGACCGAATGTTCGCTCGTTGCCGTGCCGTGGACGGAGATCATTCAGGGTTTGGCGGATGACAAATACGACCTCATCGTTGCCAGCATGGCCTTTACCGAAGAGCGAGCTCAGAAAATGGAGTTTTCTGCGCCCTATTATCGCTCTCACTCGGTGTTGATAGGCGACGCGGAAAAATTCCAGGATAGTGCGCCGGCAGCACTCGCTGGCGTTCGCATTGCGGCAGCAACGGGAACCATTCAGGCGGAATATTTGCAGAAGGCCTATGGGGCCAGCAAGACGGTGCTGACGAAAGACCAGCCTGCCGCGCAACGCTTGCTTCTGGATAATCAGGCTGACCTTTTGATCGGCGATGCCATCGAGCTTCTGAGCTTCCTGCAGACGCCGGAAGGTGCGCGCTTTGGTTATGTTGGCGACCCGATATCCACCGACTTTCTTCAAAGCTCGGCGCACATCACTGCGAAAAAGGGCAATGGAGCGCTCATTCAGAAGGTGAACGACGCGCTGAAGCAGATCAAGCTCAATGGCGTCTATGATCGCATCAATGATGCCTATTTCCCCTTCAGTATCTATTGAGCCATCGGTATGGAGGAGATTAAGGGGTTGAGAAGGCGCCAGCTCTCGCTCAGCTTCGTCGGCCGATTTGTTCTGCTTGGTGTTGTCATCTATTCGTTGGTCGCCGGCGGGATTTCGCTCGTCCTGCTGAATAGAATCGAGACACAGGCCAACTTTACCCGTGATACGCAAATTCCGCTCATCATGACGCAGACGCGGAACGCGGTAAAAATCGAACGTCTATCCTCGCTCCTGCGCTCCATCTATCTCGCGAAAGACCGCAGATTGGAGCGGCAGATCCAACTGCAGATTCAGGCCCTGACGCAGGGCTTCTCGTTCGATCAAAATGCCCGGCTCATCGAAGGGTCACGGCAAGTCGCCGACGAAACCAAGACAATTGCAAAACTCCGTCAGGAGGCCCGCGATTTACGCGAGGGCCAGCCGTCGTCATCCGGCACGGAAGCGACGATGGATCCTGATGATGTCGATAAGCTGACGACGCAGGCCTACGATCGAGCCATGCACACCGTCGATACGATGGCTTCACAGCTAAGCGGCGATGCCGCTGTCGTCGCCGACGATCTCGCGCGCGAAATCCAGCGCAGCGCAGGTCATATGCAGATCGGATGGATTTTGATCCTGCTCGTTCCAAGCCTGTTTTCTGCTGCCTTGCTGGTCGCTGCGAGACATCATCTTACTGCGCCTATTGTCGCTGCGATCCATAATCTGGAGCGAATTGGAAAGCACGAGCAGGTCGTTTCTTTGAAGCGCGCTCCGCTCATCGCCGAACTGGCAATGATCGATGAGGCAATCGTTGCCTACGGACAGGTCTCAGATGACTTGCATCGCACCAACGCCATTCTGCATGGCCTGGCGGAACAGGATCCGTTGACGGGACTGGCAAACCGCCGGACCTTCGAGAACTATCTTACCTCGGCCTTGAGCCGGCGAGCCGGCACTCCCGATCTCGCGATTGTCATGATCGACGTCGACCACTTCAAATCCGTCAATGACACGTTCGGCCATCTGGTCGGTGACAAAGCTCTCGCAGCCGTCGCCAATGTGCTGACCAACTTGCCTTGGCACGCAGACAGCCTCGTCGCACGATATGGCGGTGAGGAGTTCGTTGTTGTCCTGGAAGACTGCTCGCAGCAGCAGGCGGTCGAACGTGCGGAAAGCCTGAGGCGTTCCATTCAGGAACTTTCGATCGAGACTCATGCCGGGACATCTCTACGGCTGACTGCCAGCTTCGGCCTCGCCGTGGCAAACCACGCTCGCAATGCGCCGGCGGAAATTGTCGCGGCGGCCGACGGTGCCCTCTACAGCGCAAAGAGAAACGGCCGCAACAACGTACAGGTCGCGTCGCGGCCCGGCGACATGTCAAAGGCTAGTTAAGTTTTGCGGCCTCCATGGCGGGGATCTTCGATCCCGTCGCGGATATCCCAAACACCAGGGCATACGCTATTGCCCCGCCAAAATGGCGCAATCCCCATTTCGAAAGCGTATGAGACAGTGGAATTAGTCACTGCCTGCTTCGACTATGGGCAGCTCGACGAAGTTGATGGGTTGGCCGCCTCGTCCTGCTTCAACGTTGTCGTGTTCTTTGATGTCGACATTCCGTTGCAGTCATTCGCCTTTCCGTTGTTGCTGGCGCCGCTGCCAATTGTGCCTTTAGTATTGTTGCCATTGGTGGTGTTGGCGCTCGAGCCATTGGTGCTGTTTGTGCCGTTGTCAGATCCGGAGCCTGAGGTTGTCGATGCCCCGGAACCGGTTCCGGAACCTGACGCGCTACCGGTATTGCCGGATTGCTGGGCCAATGCTGATGTTGCGAGGCCGACGGAAAGAGCTGACACTGCCAGGATTTTCAAGAACATGATCTTTCTCCTTGGATGTTCTCTGTTTCCGACCTCGAACAAATGCCGGTCCGGCATGTTCCAAAATTTTCCGGTCAGCGATCCCATGAAACAAGGCATCCTCCATCAGCGCATCGGAGGTTAGGCGGCATATGGAAACGTTACCACATTTCTTGACTCGCCATCTCGACCCGCATATGCTTCATATGGAAACGTTACCATACGGGGGAGGAACCGAATGAAATCCGCGCGGCTAAATCGCCTTTTTGGCGTGTCCGGAAATTGCTTTGACGTCGCCATTGATCACGGCATGTTCAATGAGCGAACGTTTCTCGCCGGCATCGAGGATATGAAGACGGCCATCAAAGTGATCGCGGCTGCCGCACCCGATGCCATTCAGCTTCCGCCGGGTACGGCGCCTCTGTTGCAGGCAATTCCCGGTAAGCAGCGGCCCGCATTGGTCCTGCGCACCGATATTGCCAATATCTATGGCAACCCGCTGCCTTCGGCGCTCTTTTCCGAAATGATCGACCGGGGCGTCGAACAGGCGATAGCTCTGGATGCCGCCTGCGTCGTCGTCAATCTCCTGATGCTGCCGGACCAGCCGGAAGTCTATCGCGCCTGCGTGCGCAACGTGAACAGCCTGAAACGCGAATGCGAGATCTACGGCATGCCGCTGATGGTCGAACCGCTGGTCATGCAGGACAATTCCAAGGGCGCCTACATGGTCGATGGCGCGATCGACAAGATCCTGCCGCTGGTGCGTCAGGCAGCCGACCTCGGCGCCGACATCATCAAGGCCGATCCATGCGACAATGTCGATGAATATCACCGAGTGGTTGAAATCGCCCAGGGGCTTCCCGTGCTGGTGCGCGGCGGTGGTCGCGTTTCTGATCAGGAAATCCTGACCCGCACAAAGCAGTTGATGGAGCAGGGAGCACGCGGCATCGTCTATGGCCGCAACGTCATCCAGCACAACAATCCCGGCGGTATGACGCGTGCCTTGATGGCGATCGTGCATGAGCAGGCTTCCGTCGAAGACGCCTCGCGGCATCTCGCCTGACGTATCCTTGGGAGGAGGAGACATGACCAAGATATTCCGCTTCGGCGTCATCGGCTGCGGTCTGATGGGGCGTGAGTTTGCGAGCGCCGCGGCGCGCTGGTTGCATTTGGCCGACATGAAGGCGCGGCCGGAAATCATCGCTGTCTGCGACACCAACACGGTGCTGCTCGACTGGTTCCGGGACAACGTGCCGACTGTCCGGCAATTCACTGCCGACTATCAAGAGCTTCTGGCCAACCCCGAGGTCGATGCGATCTATTGCGCTGTCCCGCATGTGCTGCACCGGCAGTTCCATATCGACGTCCTGAAAGCCGGAAAGCATCTTCTCGGCGAAAAACCGTTCGGCATGGATGCCGCACAGAACCGGGCAATCATGGCTGCGCTCGCCGAGCATCCCGATCTCCTCGTCCGCTGCTCGTCGGAAATGCCTTTCTTCCCTGGTGCACAGAAGGTCATCGCCCTCGCCAAAAGCGGCGAGATGGGGGATATCCTCGAAGTCGAAGCGGGCTTCCTGCATTCCTCGGATATCGACCGGCAGAAGCCGATCAACTGGAAGCGCATGGCGGATATCAACGGCCAATATGGCTGCATGGGCGATCTCGGCATGCATGTGCTACATGTGCCGCTGCGCCTTGGCTGGCGCCCGCAAACGCTGCATGCGCAACTGGTCAAAAAGGTCACCGAACGTCCTGACGGCAAGGGCGGCATGCTGCCCTGCACCACCTGGGACAATGCCACGATCAGCGCTCGCGTGCGCACCGGGGATCAGGATTTCCCGATGGTCCTGAAAACCTGGCGCATTGCGCCCGGCGAATCCAATACCTGGTACATTCGCATTCTCGGCATGAAGAAGAGCGCATTCTTCAGCACGAAGTCGCCGCGCCAATGGCAGTGGATGGACTATGATGGCGGCGCGCAGGCCTGGAGCACCGAGGATCTCGGATATGGTTCGCTGTTTCCGGCGATCACCGGCAAGATCTTCGAATTCGGCTTTGCCGATGCCATACAGCAGATGTGGGCGGCCTTCGTCGATGAGCTTGCCGGAGGAAATGCCAACGGTTTTGCCTGCGCCACGCCGGCGGAGGCGCAGGCGCATCACGCGGTGCTGACGGCCGCTCTGAAATCCGGCCGCGAGGATGCAGTCGTTTCGGTCGAATATGACGGAGCGACAGTCTGATGAAGCGCTCCGAAATCAACGCCGCGCTGCGGCGCGCAAGCGAGACCCTCGAACGCTGGCCTTGGTCCCTGCCGGAGTGGGGATATTGGACGGCGGCGGAGTTTGCCGCTCGTCCGCAGGCCGCAAGCTATCTGCGCGCCCATCAGCTCGGTTGGGATGTCACCGATTTCGGCTCCAACCGCTTCGCCGAATGCGGTCTCGTGCTGTTCTGCCTGCGCAACGGCATCGTCGGTGTCGAGGGCGAGCGCACCTATGCCGAAAAGCTGCTCTTCGTCGAGGAGGGTCAGGTGACGCCGACGCACCGTCATGCCGCGAAGATGGAAGACATCATCAACCGCGCCGGCGGCGATCTCGTGATCGAATTCGCCGCCGCCGATACCGACGGCCATGCGCTGAACGATGATGTGACGGTTCCGGTCGATGGATTGCCACACCGGCTTGCCGCATGGGAGCCGTTGGTTCTCGGGCCTGGCCAGAGCGTGACGATCCGCACCGGGCTTTATCATCGCTTTTACGGCAGGAAAGGGGGCGGGCCTGTCCTTGTCGGCGAAGTCAGCCAGGTCAACGACGACAATAGCGACAACTTCTTTCTGGAACCGATCGGCCGCTTTGCCGCGATCGAGGAGGACGAGCCACCGCTCAGACCCCTATGGAACGAGGGAGGCGGCTGATGCGAACCGGGGAGGAGGTTCACAGCCGCGACAGCCAAAAGCCGGGCGGTATCGTCTGCGCGGGAAACTTCATCGTCGATCGCGTCCACACCCTGTCCTATTGGCCGGAGCAGGGTAACCTCGCTTATATCCTGCACCAGGATTTGGGGGTTGGCGGCGGGGCGGCCAATGTCGTCACCGACCTCGCCTCACTCGGCTTTCCCGGAAAGCTGGCGGCGGCGGGATGCATCGGCGCCGATCCGGACGGAGAGATCGTCAAGGCACGCCTTTTGTCCGCAGGCATCAATATCGGCGGCTTGACGGCTCTTACCGATCGGGTGACGGCTCACACGCATGTCATGAACGTACCTGGCCAGAACCGCACTTTCTTCTACCATGGCGGTGCCAATGATGCGGTCACGGATGCGCTCGTCTCGCCCCAGACCTTCGCCAGAGCCGGTTACCGGCTCTTCTATCTTGGCTATCTGATGCTGTTGCCCGGGCTCGACCAGATCGGCCCGGATGGTCGGTCGGGGGCATCGCGCCTACTGGAAGCCGCGCAGCGCGCGGGGCTCGCGACCTGCGTGGATTTCGTTTCGAGCGAAGACCCGGAATTCGCCGCCAAGGTGGGTGTCGCTCTGCCCTTTTGCGATTTCCTGATCATCAACGAGATAGAGGCGGGCAGGGCAACGAGCGTTACCGTTCGCGACGCGGAGGGGAATCTGATCGAGGCCGGGCTTCTGGACGCGGGCGAACGCCTGCTTGCGGCGGGCGTCACCAAAGGCGCAATCATCCATGCGCCGGAAATCTGTTTCTGGTTTGCGCCCGCCGCTTCACCGATCGTCACGCGTTCGCGGCCTGTCGAGCCGCCTGATATCGTCAGCACCGTCGGCGCCGGAGATGCCTTCTGCGCTGCCGTGCTCTACGGCTTGCATGAGGATTGGCCTGTTGAGGATATCTGCGCCGCCGCCCATGGCGCGGCTGCACATTGCCTTGCGGGCGCGACCGCCACAGATGGCATTCCCAACATGACGGTCCTGTTGGAGGACATGGAGGAGTTGACGCGATGAACTCTGAGCAGACATCTCGGCTTTCCGGAAAGGTGGCATTGGTTACGGGAGGCGCGAGTGGTATCGGCAAGGCTGTGTGTGAACGCTTCGCGGCGGAAGGCGCGAAGGTCATCGTCGCGGATCTCGACGGCGAACGATGTGCAGGCGTCGCGCAGGCGATCGGGCCTGATGCCTGGGGCGTGGCGCTCGACGTGACCAGCCAGGAGAGCATCGACGCTGCCGTCCGCTTCTCGATAGAGACCGCCGGGCAGATCGACATCCTGGTGAACGCCGCAGGCATTTACGACGTCCAATCCATTCTGGAGATATCGCGCGAGCGCACGGCCAGGGTCTTCCAGGTCAATATCGAAGGCGTAATTTTCATGACGCAGGCGGTTGCCCGGCACATGGTGGAAAGAGGTGAGGGCGGACGCATCATCAATTTCTCGTCCCAGGCCGGCCGCCGCGGCGAGGGGCCGGCCGTCGCTTATTGCGCCTCCAAAGCCGCCGTCATCAGCATCACCCAAAGCTGTGCTCTGGAATTGATCCGTTATGGCATCAACGTGAACGCCATCGCTCCCGGCGTGGTCGATACGCCAATGTGGGACGTCGTCGATGCGAAACTTGGGAGCCGCGAAGGTTTGCAGCCTGGCGAGGTGAAACGTCGCGTGGCCGCCGCCGTTCCGGCCGGGCGATTTGGTAGGCCCGAGGAGCAGGCTGCCATGGCTGCCTTTCTGGCCGGGCCGGATGCGGCATACATCGTGGCACAGTGCTACAATGTCGATGGCGGCAACGTCATGGGCTAATCGTTTAGGCGGAACCTTCCCAGGCCTGCGATATGAAAGCATCAGCGAGGAGGAGAGGAATGAAAGCTGTCCGCTTGGAGTCGATCGCGTCCATGACCATGCGCAGTGTCGAGAAGCCGGCTGCGCGGCCGGGCGAATTGCTTGTCCGTGTCCTTGCCGCCGGCATCTGCGGCTCCGATCGCCACATGTATAAAGGCGAGTATCCGACGGCGATTCCGGTCACGATGGGCCATGAATTCTGCGGCATCGTGGAAGTGGTCGGCGAGCAGGTCACAGGCTTTACCGGCGGCGAGCTGGTGACCGTAGACCCCAATATCGCCTGTGGTCGCTGCCATGCTTGTGCGCGCGGGCGGGTGAATTTGTGCGAGGGTTTGACCGCGATCGGCGTGACCCGGGATGGCGGTTTTGCCGAATATGTGGCGTTGCCGTACCGCCAGGCATTCACGCTGCCTGCCGATCTCGATCCCGTGCATGGCGCTTTCTGCGAGCCGCTTGCCTGCTGTCTTCATGCCATCGACAAGGCGGAGATCCGTCCGGGCGAGAGCGTCGCAATCCTCGGAGGGGGGGTGATCGGTCTGCTCATGGTGCAATTGGCCCGCCTTGCTGGTGCAAGCCAGGTGATTTTGATCACGCGGCAGCTCTCGAGACGCCAAACTGCGCTGCGCCTGGGTGCGACGCATGCCTTCGACCCGACGGCTTCGGACGCGGTCGCGGCTGTTCGAGACGTCACCCATGGTGGCGCGGATGTCGTCATCGAGTGCGCAGGCGTTCCCGAGACCTTGCAGACCGGCCTGCAAATGACACGGCGCGGCGGCAACTTCGTGCTTTTCGGAGTAACGCCCAGAGGTGTCGAGGTGCCTGTCCTGCCGTTCGATCTACTCGTCAACGAAGTCGACATAAGACCGGCCTATCTCAATCCGTTCACCCATTCGCGGGCTGCGGCATTGGTTGCGCGTGGGGCATTGGAGCTGGATATGTTGGTGACCAAGACCATAGGTCTCGAAGAGGTCGCGGAGGTCGTGGGGAGCGCGCCATTGCCAGGCGAGATCAAGGTCATCGTCCGCCCCTAGCGAATGGTCACGCCACGGGCTCAGTACGCCTCAGCCGCGGACGGATCCGGTCGAATCCCGCTGGATCAGGGTAACCGGTACTTTCACGACGGCGCCCGGTCGCAGTTCGTGCCCCGCTTGGTGTTCCGCGATCAGCGTTTCCAGCCGCTGTGCCGCCCGCTGCCCGACATCGCGGATCGGCTGCGCGACCGTCGTTAGCCGGGGAAAGACATAGGCGGCCTCGGGCAGGTCATCGAAACCGATCACCGAATAATCGCCCGGAACGGAAAAACCGCGATCCTGAACCGCATGGATTGCCGCAATCGCCGAAATATCGGTCGTGCCGATGATCGCCGTGATCTCCGGGAGCGCCGCCAACAGATCCCGTGCCAACGGGTAGGTTGCCGCGAAGCTGTGCTCCTCGGCCATTGTCACGACGGCCGGCGTGATCCCGTGTTTCGCCATTTCCGCCGAAATACCCCGGAGGCGAAGCTGAACGGGCTGGCTATGGGCCGGCGCGCCGACGATGGCAATCGACCGGTGGCCGAGGCCGATCAGGTGACGCGCCATCAGGTGTCCACCTTCCTCGTGATCGGCCATGACCGCGTCGTCGGCAATGCCGCTCAGTTCACGGTCGATCGCGACGATCGGGATATGGGCATCCCGCAGGACCTCGAAGTGCTCGATGCTGCCAAAGGCACTGGCCACGATGACGCCATCGGCGCGCTGGGCAAGCAACATAGACATGTAGCGCGCCTCGTGGTCCATGTTCTCCGCCGTGCTGCAGATCAACGTCTGATAGCCGCGCTGGAACAACTCCTGTTCAATCGTATGGGCCAGAATCCCGAAGAACGGCACGTCGATCGATGGCAGCATCAGCCCGATCATCCGGCTTGGCGCACCGCGCAGCATGCGCGCCCCTTTGCTCGGCGTATAGTTCAGCGCGCGAATGGCCGCTTCCACACGGTCCCTGAGTTCGGGCGAGGCATAACCACTATTGTTAAGCACGCGTGATACCGACGAGACCGATGTTCCGGCGAGTTTGGCGATATGTCTGATGCTGGTCGTCACGTGCTCGTATTTCTTTCCCGGGTCTTCGAACAGTCATGAGACGAGTTGCCGAAATTCACCCACGTCGTCATTGACTTAATCACAGCAGGAGACTGCATCAAGCGCAAGACGAGCCAATCAAAGACCTTTCTGCCGCCGACCCGGTTATATTCTCGAGCTATTCGGACTTGTCATCCGGAGTCCATTTGAAGTGGTCGCCTTCTGCCGCGACATATCCCACGCCAGGGAACGGAAAGTGGGGCGCGAAAATCCTCTCATGGCTCTTTGCGAGCGTGTTCAGCGTTTTCACACGGTTCTGCTCGGCTTCCGGCTTATCGCCGTCGAACGATAGCGCCCAATCCGGCTTGGCAAGCGAAATGATGGAGCTGTGAACAGTGTCGCCGACATCGAACAGCGTCTCTTTTCCCGAGGTGATCTGGTAGCCGACATGGCCGGGAGTGTGACCGCTCATGGCAACCGATGTGATCCCGGGAACAACCTGACCGCCAGGCGTGAATGTCTTGACACGGTCCTTGATGACCTTGACGACATCAGCCAGCTTTTCATTTGCCTTGGCATAGGACCACTCCGTTTCCGACATGCGGATCGTGGCATTTGGAAAAGCGAGCTTTCCATTCGAAACCAGTCCGCCAACGTGATCCGGATGAGAATGGGTGATCAGGATTTCATCGACCGCATCCGCGTGGTAGCCGGCTTTTGCCAGGCTGTCCTGCAGCGCGCCGCCGACACCGGTGTCGATCAGGACGAGGTGCCGGTCCGATTTGACCAGCAGGGCGTCGACGCTAAGGGTGACCGTATCGGTCGGCGCGCCCGCCGCCTTCAGCAAATCCGCGACCTCGGCTGGGCTATGGTCAAGACCAAATATCTTGCCGTCATTAGGCTGGACAAACTGCGCGTCGTGCAGGGCGGCAATGTCGAGCTTGCCCAGTTTGAAGGCCTTCGCATCCGGCTGTTGCGGCGGCATCTGTGCGAAAGCAAGTCCTTGGTTCGCGAGCGTCAAAATTGCTACCGCAAGCAATTTTGCTGGAATCTTATGACCCGTCATGCCAGTTCCCTCTTGAGCGAGAATGCCAGCGCATCCTACGCGAATCTCCGCAGTTCGGACATGGCATAAATCAGTGTCCGGCAAGATCGGAAAGCGGGACCCAGCATTCGCCTCCTATCCCCGCGTAAGGTTATCCTCTTGACGTAGAGGCGCTGGTCTTTTCACTGCGCGTTGCCGCTCCAGATATCACTGATAGTTCGCTCGGATTGTCTTGGTCCGCGATGCGAGCCCGTACCCTTGATCAAGGAGACGTTCCATGACCGCGCCGCACCCGTCAAAAACCCGTGTCGGAAACCAGATCCTGCATCCGGAAACCCAGATGCTCAACTACGGCTATGATCCCGAACTTTCCGAGGGGGCCGTGAAGCCGCCTGTCTTCCTAACATCGACCTTTGTCTTCAAATCCGCCGAGGACGGCCGCGACTTCTTTGACTACGTCTCAGGTCGGAAGGTGCCACCGGAGGGAAGAGGCGCGGGCCTCGTCTACTCGCGTTTCAATCATCCGAATAGCGAGATCGTCGAGGATCGTCTCGCGGTTTATGAAGGCACGGAGAGCGGCGCAGTATTCTCTTCCGGCATGTCGGCCATCTCCACCGCCCTGCTTGCATTCGTCCGCCCCGGTGACGCCATTCTCCATTCGCAGCCGCTCTATGGCGGCACGGAAACTTTGCTCGCCAAGACATTCCTCAATCTCGGCGTCTCAGCGGTGGGCTTCGCTGACGGCGTCGAGGAAGCTTCCGTCCGGGCCGCGGCGGAGGAAGCAATGGCGAAGGGACGCGTCTCCGTCATTCTCATCGAGACGCCCGCCAACCCGACCAACACTCTCGTCGACATCGCGATGATCCGACGCATAACGGATGCGATCGGTGAGAAGCAGGGGCATCGGCCGATCTTCGTGTGCGACAACACGCTTCTTGGCCCGGTCTTCCAGCGGCCCATCGACCACGGTGCGGACATCTCGCTTTACTCGCTGACGAAATATATCGGCGGCCATTCCGACCTGATCGCGGGCGCCGTGCTCGGTAAAAAAGCGATCGTTGCTCAGGTAAAGGCGCTCAGAGGCTCGATCGGCACCCAGCTCGATCCTCATTCTTGCTGGATGCTGGGGCGGTCTCTGGAGACGCTGCAGATCCGCATGGAACGTGCAAACAGCAATGCAATGGCTGTGGCGGACTTCCTGCACAATCATGAGAAGGTCGAACAGATTCACTACTTGTCCTACGCCGATGCGAATTCAGCGACAGGCCGTACATTCGAAGCCCAGTGCACCGGTGCCGGCTCGACGTTCTCCTTCGATATCAAGGGCGGCCAACCTGCTTCGTTCAGGTTTTTGAACGCATTGCAGGTCTTCAAACTCGCCGTCAGCCTCGGCGGGACGGAATCGCTCGCCTCCCATCCCGCGACGATGACGCATTCGGGCGTGCCGGCCGAGGTGCGCCAGCGCATCGGAGTGCTGGAATCGACCATCCGTCTTTCGATCGGCATCGAGCATCCTGACGATCTCATCGCCGATCTGGGTCAGGCGCTCGACGAAGCGTAACGCGAAGATGCGCGCGTGGGTCGACACGGAAGCTTGACAAACAGGTCGTGATCAAGTCGGCTGATTTGAAGCAATCAAGCCGATGCCGTTTCCATTAAGGACTGGGCCGGTCGATGAACCGACCCAGCGAAGCTGCCCTTAATAGTAGCGCCAACCGCCGTGATACCGCTCACGATTCACCCAGTAACGGCGGCCATCCCAATAGCCTCGTCCATGATAATAAACGCCGACCCTTGGCCCCCCTGGCGGCACGACAACGACCGTGCCGCCGGTGGCGACGTTCGGACGGCAATGGCCGTAGGGACCGCGGTGATATCCGGCACCGCATCCTTGTGCTGCGTTGGCTGTGGAAGCGATTGCGATTAATGCCCCTACGGATGTGAGGGCTATGATAAGCAGCTTTTTCATCATGTCTTCCTCTGACCATCCGAATGCACCCTGCATCCGGAATACACACCCTAACGCTCAAACCGGCCATTTTTATCGCGCGCGCCAAAAATATTTTGGAATGCCGCTGCGGCCGGGTTGCTGCTGGCCAGGCGCTGACGCTCTGACAAAAATCTCATCCGCTGATGCCGCAGCCGCGTCGTGCCGCTTCGATCGCCGCGACATCGATCTTCTTCATGGTCATCATCGCATCGAAGGCACGCTTTGCTTGATCACCGCCGGCTGCGACGGCTTCCATCAATACGCGCGGTGTGATCTGCCACGACACGCCCCATTTGTCTTTGCACCAGCCACAGGCGCTTTCCTGGCCGCCGTTGCCGACAATGGCGTTCCAGTAGCGGTCGGTTTCTTCCTGATTGTCCGTTGAGATCTGAAATGAGAAGGCTTCGTTGTGTGTGATCCCGGAACCGCCATTCAGACCGATGCAAGGGATACCCGCAACGGTGAATTCAACAACCAGGACGTCCCCCTGCTGGCCCGCCGGATAGTTTCCGGGTGCACGAATGATGGCACCGACCGCGCTGTCGGGAAAAGTCTCGGCATAAAAGCGGGCGGCGGCTTCAGCGTCTTTGTCGTACCATACGCAGATCGTGTTCTTTGCCATTGCGTGGTCCTTTCGCTGTTCGTTTCCCATTCCCTGGTGAAGTAAGGGGCAAACCGTCTTTCTCCAGCCCTTACAGCCATTTTTCGCGTCTAAATGGTCGAGCTATCCGGCTCTGCCAAAGTAGCGGCGGCGTCAGCCCGTCAGTTGGGTCAGAAGCAATCCCGGCAAAGGCTAGCTGATTTCGTCCGGAATAAAGCCGCCGGTCTGGCGTTTCCATAGCCGGGTAAAGAGCCCACCCTGTTCGACCAGTTTATCCGGCCTGCCTTCTTCCACGATGCCCCCTTGATCGAGCACGACAATTCGGTCCATCCGGGCAATCGTCGACAGGCGGTGTGCGATGGCAATCACCGTCTTTCCGTCCATCACCAGGTTGAGCTTTTCCTGGATGGCGGCCTCGGATTCGCTGTCAAGGGCGGAGGTCGCCTCGTCTAGCACTAGGATAGGTGCGTCCTTCAACAGAACACGCGCGATGGCGACACGCTGGCGCTGGCCGCCGGAAAGCTTGATACCGCGGTCGCCGACGAAGGCATCGTAGCCCTCGCGGCCGTCGCCATCGGCAAGTTCGGCAATAAAGACATCGGCATTTGCCATCGTCGCTACCCGTTCGATCTCGTCCTGCGTCGCCTCCGGCCGGCCGTAACGGATATTGTCGCCGACCGAACGATGCAGCAGCGCGACGTCCTGCGCGATGACCCCGATATTGCGGCGAAGGCTTGCCTGCGTGACCGTGCGGATGTCCTGCCCGTCGATCAAGATCGCGCCGTCCCCTATGTCGTAGAAGCGCAATAGTAGGCTGACCAGGGTGGTCTTGCCGGCTCCTGAAAGGCCGACCAGGCCAACCTTTTCGCCGGGCCGAACCGTCAGCGACAGCTCGTTGATCACCTGCCTGCCGGACTTGTAGGCGAAGCGAACATCTTCGAAACGGATTTCTCCGCGGCTAACCTGCAGGTCGGTCGCGTCTGGCCGGTCGATTATGCTGGGCGGCGTCGTCATCACCGGCATGGCGTCCTTGATTGTGCCTATCGCCTGGAAGATCTGCTGGCCCATCTGCAAAAAGGTGAAGGTTTGCCCGGACAGCCGTTGGAGGATGTAGACCGCGGCGACAAACTGCCCGACTGTCAGAAAGCCATTGACGAGGCCCGAAAACCCGATCGAAATCATCCCCAGCCAGAGCGCCATATTGAGCACCACGACTGTTAGTTCGGCCGTTCGGTAGATGCGCTGTTCCTTGTGTTGCGTCCCGACGGCCTTTTGAATGATGCGGCGAATGGCGCCCGCTTCGCTGTCTTCGGCCGCGAACTGTTTGATCATCTGCATGTTGCTGTAGAGATCGGTAATGGCGCCGGAGACGAGGCTGCGCCGCTTGGCGGAGCGACGCGAGCGTTCCACGAAAGTCGGCACCAATCTGACGGAAAGCGCAACATTGAGCATGATCCATACGAGGACGGGCAATGCGAGTTGCCAGGACAGGGCACTCAGCAGGATCATCGAGCCGACCATCTGAAAAAGGGAGCGCGGCACCCATTGGAAGGCGGTAATGATCTGCTGCTGGACCGCGGAGGCCACCTGCGACAGGCGCGAGGCGACTTGTCCAGCAAAAAGATCATGAAAAAAGGCGAGATCCTGCCGCTCCACCGCCTTGTGACCCTGCCATTGGATTGCAGCAGGCATGGCGATTGTGAGCGTATGCGAGGTGAGCGTGTTCAAAAGGAACGAGGCAACGGGCATGCCTGGAAAGATGAGTAGACCGAGGACGACAAGCAGTGGCCATTCGCCATGCAGGAACGCGACGGCACCCTTTTGCGTTACGCCATCCACGATGACCGAAAGCCCCCAGACGATCGTCAGATTGATGGCCTCAACCGCGACGGAGGAAAGCGCCAATGCGATCAGAACGCCGCGGAACATCGAGATGAAGTGCAAAAGCACGGCCACAGGGCCGCTTGAAGGCAGTGGCTGGTAGGGGATATCGAGCGGCCGGATGAGCTTTTCGAAGGGACTGTAGATCGCATCTGAAATCGACATGGGCCGCTCGGTCAAAAATCGGGAGGAAGGCGAGGGCAGTCAGCTACGCGGGCCGCATAGGACCATCTTCAGTCTGCAATCTCAATTGGAAGTTTTGATGGGTGTAAGTAACGGGTGTCGCGAGTCTGGGTCTAAGGTCGGCGACAAGATCGAAAGGCAGGCAGCCAGACGAGGTCGCAACTAAAGCCTCGGTAATGCGCTTTCGTGCACTCTGATCCGCCCCGGCTCAGGTCCTGCATATACATTCTGGGACCGCGAACGGTCTCTACACGCGACCCGTTCGGTATCGGTCGACGAGATTTCGACATGCACGGATCGTTAGTGCCATGACGGTGAGCGTCGTGCCGGCGATGCCGCTGCCGGGGAAGGCGCTGGCGTCCGTGACGATGACATTGGGTGCGTCCCAGAGTTGGTTGTAGGGGTTGAGCACCGAATTCTGTCGGTCATTTCCCATGCGGGCGCCGCCCGTTTCGTGGATCGCCGCGCCCATGCACATCGTTTTGCGGAACCATTTTCGGAACATGAAGCGGCTGAATGGATCGGCATCGGGGAAGGCGCCGCGTCCCATTTCCCTAAGACCGGTGGGGGATCCGATGAACTCGAGATCGCCGTCGACGCTGTGCACCATGTCGATGAGCACCTCTTCCTGCTGGCCGAGAAGCGCATGCTCTTCTTCGCCCATGACACAGCGGATATGGGGAACGGGGATGTCCCAGGCATCCTTGCGCCGGGCATTGAGCGTGATGCGATTGTCGGCGTAGGGCAACATTCGGCCGAAACCGAAGAATGCTAACCGCGCTGAGCCGTCGTGCGGCGTCGGTGCGCGGCCGATGCTGCCCTGATAATCGAAATCGCCGCGGCCGGCATCGTCGGGTCCAAAACGCGGCACAAAGATGCCACCGGATGGATTGTAGAATGGGTCCGTTGGAGCCGAGTCGTCGGCCGCCCAGCCCTTTGCCTTCGAAAAGGAGCCAAAGGCCAGGCACGGCAGCTGGTCCATGAAATAACGCCCGAGCGCACCAGAGCTGTTGCCCAATCCTTCTGGATGCCTGGCGGATGCCGAATTCAAAAGCAGCCGCACGCTTTCGATCGGCGAGGCAGAGAGCACCAGGAGACCAGCATGCGCGGTCTCGACCTTGCCGGTGATGCGATCGACGAACTCGGCGCCGGTTGCCCGGGTACCTTGCTCATCCGTCGCAATGCGGCGGACGATGGCATCGTGGCGAATGGTCAGCCGTCCGGTCGCGAGCGCCTCGCGCAACGGCTTCGGCGTACGCTCTGCGTCCGGCGCGATATAGCGCCAAGACACAACGTGCCGGTGCGGCCAGCGACCTTCCACTTCGCTCTTGAAGATTTGTTCGGCCGGCGTGAGTTTTGCCGGACGCGCATAGACGCCGTCCGGCAGTGTCTCGACGCCGTCAGGATTGCCATAGAGCCCAAGGCTGGATTCAACCTCCTCGTAATAGGGCACGAGATCGTCATAGCTGACCGGCCAGTCCACACCTTTGCCTGTGCGCGACTGGATCTTGAAGTCGTCATCCGTCCAGCGCAGCAGCACGCGACCGAAGCTGTGCAGGCGACCACCGCCCTGCCGGCCACGAATCCACAGGAACGGCGCATCCCTCGGGGTTGTGTAGGGGTTTTTCCGGTCGTTGACGAAGAAATGGCTGAAACGCTCGGTGAAGAAGGCGGCGCGCGCCTGGATGGGCTGGCCCTTTATCGTGGCGCGTGCGCGCTCCCATATGTTGATGCTGCTGGCCGGCAGCTTCTTGCGAGCCGGATCGAAATCCTTCCGGCTCACTGCGGGACCAGCTTCGAGCAAAAGCACTGAGAGCCCCTGAGCGGTCAATTCCTTGGCGGCGAAGGAGCCGGCAGCGCCCGAACCGATCACCAACGCGTCGTAGACAGTCTGAGACATGGGTAGCTTCCGTATGGGGTGAAAGTGGCTTTAGAGGCGGGCGCCGTCAGCGTCGAAGAGGGAGGCTTTGGCGACATCGAGCCCTGGCTTGATCGCCGTGCCCGGCTGGAGTGCGGCGTCCCCCATGATGCGGTAGGAAAGACTTTGTCCCGCCCAGTCGAACCACAACACGGTGTCTGCTCCCATTGGCTCGACGACCGAGACGATGCCGGGAATGGAAGGCCAATCGCTCGCGGCGCCGTCCGGCGCGATGTGTTCCGGCCGGATGCCGAGCGTAGCAGGACCTGGCGCGACGGGTGCCAGAAAAGGATAGTCGGTCAGGTCGATGGTCAGGTCGTTGCTTTCAAAGACCGGGGCCTGCGCCTTGATTGCGATCTCGCCCTTGATGAAGTTCATCGCCGGCGCCCCGATGAAACCGGCGACGAAAAGGTTGGCGGGGCGATGGTAGATTTCGGAGGGGCTGGCAAGCTGCTGGATTACGCCGTCCTTCATGATGGCAATGCGGTCGGCAAGGGTCAGCGCTTCGACCTGATCGTGGGTCACGTAGATCATCGTGTTGCCGAGGCTCTGATGCAGCTTTTTGATCTCGACGCGCAATTCGTTGCGTAGCTTGGCATCGAGATTGGAAAGCGGCTCGTCGAACAGGAAGACGTTGACCTCGCGCACCAGCGCGCGGCCGATTGCGACACGCTGGCGCTGACCGCCAGACAATTCAGAAGGCCGGCGGTCGAGCAGTGTGTCGAGATGGAGAAGCGAAGCGGTTCGGGCAATGCGCGCCTCGATCTCGGCCTTTGGAAGCCCCGCAACGCGCAGGCCGAAGGATAGATTCTTGCGCACCGACATGCGTGGATAAAGCGCATAGGATTGGAAGACCATGCCGATGCCGCGATCCTTCGGCTCGGCCCAGGTGACGTTCTTGTCGGATATCCAGATCTCGCCGTCGCTGATATCCTGAAGACCCGCGATCGTATTGAGCAGGGTCGACTTTCCGCAGCCGGATGGTCCGAGCAGCACTAGGAATTCGCGTGGTGCGATATCGATCGACATCTTCTCGATGACGGTGTGATCGCCATAGGCAATCTTGAGGTCCTTTACGGATACGGCAGGCTGCATTGCGTTATCCTTTGACGGCGCCGGCGGCGACACCACGCAGGAACCAGCGGCCGGAGAAGAAATAGATAGTGAGTGGAACAATGGCGGTCAGGATGGTGGCGGCCATGTTCACATTGTAGGCGCGCTCGCCCATGGTGGTATTGACGATGTTGTTGAGTTGCACCGTCATTGGCAGATTGTCCCGTCCGGCAAAGACCAGGCCGATCAGGAAGTCGTTCCAAATGCCGGTGAACTGGAAGATGGAAGCGACGACGACCATCGGTACCGACATGGGCAGCATGATCTCGACGAAGATCCGCCAGAAGCCGGCGCCATCGACGCGGGCGGCCTTGCAGAGTTCTTCGGGTATGGCGACGAAATAATTGCGGAACAGCAGCGTCACCAGCGGCAGGCCGAAGATCACGTGAACGAGGACCACGCCGGCCACCGAATTATAGAGGCTCATATTAGCGAGCAGCCGCACCAGCGGATAAAGGAAGATCTGATAGGGGATGAGGCCGCCGGCCATCAGCAGTCCGAAGAGCAGGCCCGAGCCTCTCGGCCGCCAGAAGGAGAGGGCATAACCGTTGATCGCGCCGATGAAGACGGAAATCGCCACAGCCGGCACGGTTATCTTGACCGAATTCCAGAACCCGATGCGCACGCCAAGGCATTGTGTTCCCATGCAGGCTCCCGACCATGCGGTCTTCCATGCATCGAAATCGATGGCTGCCGGCAGGGCGAAGATGTGGCCCTCCCGGATCTCTGCCATCGACTTCAGTGAGGTGACGAGCATCGTATAGAGCGGCAACAGGAAAAACAGCGCCGACAGGATCAGGAAGGCGTAGAGACCGATCTGGCCGACGCTGAGCCTGGACGGCTTGGGGCCGCGAGGATGGGGGCGGGTTGTCATCAATGCGCTCCCCTTCTTCTGGCGCGCATGGCGAGCGCATAGCGGAACGGGGCGACGGCCATGACGACGGAAAGCACCAACACGGTGGCGCCGGCGCTGGCAAGCCCGAGGTTCTGGCGTTCGAACAGGTTGTCCATGATGAATTTTGCCGGCACTTCGGTCGAATAGCCTGGCCCGCCGCCTGTCTGCGCGACGATGAGGTCGTAGGTCTTGATCACGCCCATGGAAAGCAGCATGCCCGATGCGGCAAGCGCCGGCCCGAGCTGCGGCAGGATGATCGAAAGATAGATGCGCCAGATCGGAATGCCGTCGATCTGCGCGGCTTTCCATTGCTCCTCGCCGATGCCGCGCATGCCGGAAAGCGCGATGACCATGACAAGTCCGGCCCCCTGCCAGACGCCGGCGAAGACGACGGTATAAATCGCCATGTCACGATTGACGATCCAGTCGAACGCGAAGCCTTGCCAGCCGAGCGCTCTGACGGAGGCCTGAATGCCGAGGGTAGGGTTCAGCATCCATTGCCAGATAAGGCCCGTGACCACGAAGGACATGGCATAGGGATAGAGGAATATGGTACGGAATACGCTTTCGAAACGGACCTTGCGGTCAAGGGCGGCCGCCAGCACGAAGCCGAGGACGAGGCAGCCTGCGACATAGAGAACGCCGAAGATCAGCACATTTTCCAATGATGCGAGCCAGCGTGAATTCTTAAACAGCCTGGCGTATTGGGCAAAGCCGACATAGTTGGACGACGGGAAGATCGTCGAATCCGTGAAAGACAGCCGGACCGACCAGACCATGGTGCCGATATAGACGAAGATTGCGGCGATCCATGTCGGCAGGAGTGCAAAGGTCGCAGCAAGGGAACGTCTGCGCTTGGCTTGCATCGGCAAACTCTCTCAAAAGGAATGGGCTGAGCCGACCGGCGGGATCCCCGGCGGTCGGCGCATGACGAGGCCCTATTCGAAGATCGCGAAAAACTTCGCGGCGCCAGAGGCGCTGTCTTCGGAAGGGTTGGTCCAGAACTCGTCGACGAAGTCGTTGAGTGCGCCGGCCTGCTGCGGAGAGAGGATCAGCGCCTGATCCGGGACGATCTTACCGGCGCTCATCAGCTCCAGTCCCTTCTGGGCACAAACATCGAGCTTCGACTTGTCGACGTCGCTGCGCATCGGCACGGAGCCCTTCTTAAGCGAGAATTCGACCTGCACGGCCGGATCCATGGCGACTTGGGCCAGTAGCGTCTGTCCTTGCTGTGAAGCCGCATCGGCGATCTTCGGGAAGGAGAAGGAATCGGCGACATAAACCATACCCGGCGATTGCGGAGCGAGCATGCAGCCATAGTCCTTGCCGAGCACCTTGCCAGCGGCAACGAATTCGCCCTTGGCCCAATCGCCCATGAATTGCACGCCGGCCTTTCCGGTGATGACCATGGCGGTGGCGTCATTCCAGTTCCGGCCTGCTGCACCTTCATCGACGTAGCTACGCAGCTTGCCGAGAATATCGAGCGTCTTCTTCACGCCTTCCGTCGATGCGTCGCCCTTGTCCTTGTCGACGTAGATCTTCAGGAAACCGTCAATGCCGACCTGTGTCAGCAGGATCATGTTGAAGACCTTGGATTCCTGCCAGGATTGACCGCCCCAGGCAACTGGAAGCACACCGGCGGCCTTAAGCTTGTCGAGAGCCGCGAAGAATTCGTCCCAGCTCTTGGGCTCTTCGTTCACGCCGGCCTTGGCGAAGGTCTCTTTGGAATAGAACACCCAGCTTTCGCCATGGGCGCCGGTGGGGGCAAGATAGACCTGACCATTGTATGAGATGAGGTCGGCGATCGATTTCGGCAGGACATCAGCCCATTTTCCGGCTTTCGCGATGCCATCGATCGGGGTCAAAAGGCCCTGATTGACGAAGTCCGCATTGGCGAGGCCAAGCACGGTTTGCTTGGCGGCCGGCGGATCGCCCGCGACCAAGCGATTCTGAAAAGCTGCGTCGGCGGCGCCGAAACCAGCGATGGACGAATCCTTCCAGACCCCGCCGCGCTTTTCAAATTCCTGCTTGATGACGTCCAGAGCCGCCGCTTCTCCGCCGGAGGTCCAGGAGGTCATCACCTCGGCTTTTGGATTGTCTTCGGCACGGGCCGAGGAAATGGCTGCTGAGAGCACGGTGGCTCCCACCAGTAAGAGCTTCATTGTGTTTTTCATCGTTCCACCTCTTCAAGAAAGCCCTCTTGCCGGGGCTTTTGGTTTTCGGGTCATGAAATCAGCGATAGGTCGGCAAAAGCGCCTGCCGCACGAGCTTGAGCCCGTTTGCGATGTCGGCGACCGGATCCGGTGCGGCATCGAGTTCGAGAATGGCCCAGCCCTCATAGCCGCGGTCGCGCAACAACCTGATCCAGCCTGGCCAATCGACGCGGCCGAGTCCGAAGCCGCAGAAATAGGGGTGATGGCGATCATGGATGTGTTCATCGATCGGGGTATTGGCCGGCATAGGTCCGAGTGCATCCTTCCAGTGGGCGATGATCATGCGCTCGTGATGACGCTCGACAACCTGCAGCGGGTCGGAGCCGGCAACGATGATATGGGCCGTGTCCGGGCACATATGCACGTAGGCCGGGTCTGTCAGCAGCATCAGCAAATCGACATCGCGGGAGGCAGCGAAGATCGAGTGCGCCTCGGTGTGGAGGGCCAGCCGCACACCCCTGGTATAAAGAGTAGCACCGAGACGATTGAGGAAATCGGCAATCTTGCGCGCCTGCTCGAAATCGAAGAACCGTACCGGTTGAGCGCCGAGCGTCTGACGCAGCGGCGCGCCGATGACCATGATGTCGCTGCCGCAGGCTTTGAGGAATTCAGCGTATTTCTCAGCCTTTTCGATGATGGCGGCCTGTGCGTTGGCCTCCGTAAAATCGCCGGCCGCTTCCAGCTCTGCGAAAAAGCCGCTCGCCAGTGTCAGTCCGCGGCTGGAAAGCTCGGCAGCGAAGGCCTCGCGTGAGCCATAGGTTTTCGTCGCGTCCTGCCAGTTGAACGGCGAGAAGGTCAACTCCACGCCGCTAACGCCGGAAGTCTGCGCAGCATCAAGGATCTTGTCCCAAAAGGCGCGAGGTTCGCGTCGGGAGAGTGCAATGATGCCGTCGTAATCCTTCACGCCCCAAAAGCCTGGGTGAAAAAAGGTGACGAGATCGACGCCAAAGCGAAGCCGTTCGGTTGAGATCATGACGCTATCCGTTCTCCGGGCACAGAGGATCGGTTGCGGAATCGAGGTTCCGCAACAAGTAATCCATAATGATTCCAAGGCACTGTTATTGGCAATCGTTTGCCATGCTCAGATAGTAGACAAGTCGTTTTTTTATGCAAGCGATTTTTGGCAATCGTTTGCTATATGGCTACGATTGCCGTAGCATCCGGCGCAGCAGGCATCGGGAAGGATGGAAAAAATTGAAAAAAAACAAAGGCGTGCCGGTGGAGCAATCAGGGCCTTTGATGGCGGATGTCGCGCAGCTGGCTGGAGTGGCAATTTCCACGGTCAGCCGCGCACTTGCCAATCCTGGGCGCGTCAATGAGAAGACGCGCGCCAAGATCGATGCGGCGGCCAAGCAATTGGGCTACACGCCGAATGCGATGGCCCGCGGCCTCAGGGTCGGCAAGTCGAACACCATTATGATCATTCTGCCGGGTTCTCTCTATTACGGCGCTTCCCAGGTCATCCCGCAGGTGCTGCAGAGCATCAATAAGTCTCTTATCAAGGAAGGCTACAATTTGATGATCGCCAATCTCGGCCGCGATGAAGCTTCCGAAAGACATATTCTGGATCTTGCTTTTGGCGGAACTGTTCGCGGCGCGATCATTCTGTCATCCAAACTGCCAGAAATAGATGGACGTTCTCTCGCCAGCGCTGGCCTGCCGATCGTCTCTATGCTGTTGGACATGAGCGATGCAGGCCTGCCCAGCGTGGTGACGAACGACCGCGAGGCTATGCAGGACGTGACTGCCGATCTTATCCGTCTCGGCCATCGCCGTTTTCTCTATCTTGCTGGCCCAGAGGGCAATTATCACGATGTCGAGCGTTATGGAGGCGTCCTTGAGGCGTTAGAGAAGGCGGGATTGTCCGAATCTGCGGTGGTCCGGTCAGGCGGCAATCTGGATTATCAGCAGGGTTTCGACATCGGGGTGCAGGCGGCCGATGATTTTGCTGGTCTTGCGGATAAACCGACCGCCGTCATCGCGACCAGCGACGATATGGCAATTTCTTTCATGAGCCGGATGCAATGTATGGGGCTGAGGATTCCGGACGACCTCTCAGTCGTCTCTTTCGACGGTTCGCCCGTTTGCGCATTCTGCTCGCCACCGCTTTCGACCATCGAGCAGCCCGTCGAGGAAATGGGCCAGGCGGCAGTCGCCCTCCTGCTGGCAGCCATCGATCGGCCGGAGCAAAAGCTGGAGATGCGAAACGTCATTCGCAGCCGATTTATTCAGCGTGAGAGCATGGCTGCCCCCGCATAACGGGGTGTGAAAGTCGACATGGCCTGGCCATGGATCGTCCTGCAATGGGAGTTCTCACGGACCTCGGAACAAGATGCGCTTCTGGCCATTGGACGTTTCATGAAGACCCACGCTGCGATCGCGATTCTCATGCTCCCGCTGTCGTTCGGCGGTGCAGCCGCGCAAGCGCTCGGCCCTGAGACGATCAACACGGCGTCGCTCGCCTCCGTCGCGCCGGAGCGTCCTCCCAAGGCATCCAAGGAGCCGGACCCTTCGATCATCCGTCTCCAGGTGCTGCTCGATCGAGCCGGCGCATCTCCCGGCGTGATCGACGGCTTCTATGGAGACAATGTCAGCAAGGCTATAGCGGGCTTCGAGGCGCTCAATCGCCTTCCAGCCGATGGGAAGCTCGATCCGGATGTGGTCGCCCGCCTCGAGAGCGACGCGCCGATCACCCAGACTTACCGCGTCACGCCGGAGGATGCCGAGGGACTGGTTGACCACATTCCCGACGATTACGGTGAAAAAGCGAAGATGAAGAGCATGGGATATACCAGCGTGGCGGAGCGGCTATCGGAACGGTTTCATATGGCCACCGGCCTGCTGAATAAGCTCAATCCGGGCTCGGACTTTGCTCCTGGCAGGACGGTTTTGGTCGTCTCGCCCGGTTCGCCGAAGGAAGGACGTGTCAAGCGCATCGAGATCAACAAGGGAACCGGCCAGGTCATGGCCTATGATCGGAACGACGCATTATTGGTAGTCTATCCAGCAACGATCGGCAGTGAGGACAATCCTTCGCCGTCAGGAACCCACAAGGTGAAAGGCGTCGCAAGGATGCCGATCTATCGGTACGACCCGAAACTCAACTTCAAACAGGGCAAGAACAAGAAGGTTCTGATCATACCGAAAGGGCCAAATGGGCCGGTCGGCAGCGTATGGATCGATCTGGACAAGCCCACATACGGAATTCATGGAACCCCCGATCCGGAACTCATCGACAAGGGGCAGTCGCACGGGTGCGTCCGCCTGACAAACTGGGACGCCGAGGAATTGGCCGGTATGGTCAGGCCTGGAGTCGTCGTCCACTTCGCCAATTGAAGCCTCCATTGCCCTTCAGACGCCGGAGTGGGGCGTCAAGCCAGTTTGAACACGGCCGCAGGCTTTGAAACTCCGCGCAACTTGAAATCTCCCAGTCGCTCGCATGCGAGGCCGCTGGCCGCTGCAAAGCTTTCGGAAAGCAGGAGATGTTGCTGAAGTTCGTCGCAGAGTTTTTCGAGCCTGGATGTCTCGTTGACCGCCGGGCCGATTACCGTGAAATCCAGTCGGCCGCGCGCGCCGACATTGCCGTAAAAAACTTCTCCGAGATGCAGTACGATATCGATGTCGACGGGCGGACCAGATCGGCGGAGGCCGTCATCGTTCAGAGCCCTGTTTGCCGCAAGAATGTGCTGAGCGGACGCAACGGCATTCCGGCACGCCTCATTCGGGGAATCGATATCGGCGGGGAAGATTGCAAGAACGCTATCTCCCATGAACTTCAGTATCTCGCCATTGTGTTCCTCGACATTCTGCCCGACCAGTTCGAAGCGCTGGTTGAGCATGGCGACGATCTCGTCGCGCGAATGCGATTCCGTCAGGGCGGTGAAGTTGCTGAGATCGGCCAACAGGATTGCCGCGTGAAGCGCGCCACCTGCGCCTCTTTGCGTCTCGCCGCCCAGGATGTGCACGCTGGTTCTTGCGCCGGTATAGACTGCCAACATATCAGTTGCCGTCTTGGTCGCGGCCATGCGGTAACAGGTCAGCCCGAGACTCGGCAGCAGCGCCTTTAGCGTTTCGAGATGCGCATCGGAGAAGCCGATGAGACGATCGGTGGTCACCGAGAAGGCCATGCCGCGCAGAGCAACTTCCGTGGGAAAGGCTACGAGATTGATGACGTGGTCAGTGCCGCCCTTTTGCAGGAGCTCGGCCAGATCAGGATATAGCTCGACACCTTCGCCCCGCGAGATTTTCCACCTGCCGAAAAGCAGGTCGTTTTCCAACAGATAAAAGACCGGTGCGCGGGCAAAGCTTTCCTCGCTGGCGCTCCCATATTCGTCATTCTCGGTGACGGTCTCCGCACCCCTCGTAAAGCTTGCCATGACTCCACGGTAAACGGGGTGAATTGACGGCATTGCGATGCTCGCCTGCCATAAAGGCAAGCCGTCCGCGATCAGCCGCCGACAGAGTCCGGCGATGAGGTCGCCAATATCGTTGCAGGCCATACCCTGTTGGATCAGCCAATCGACGTGGTCTTGAATGGTCGTGCCCCCCAAATGGACCTGCGCCGTTCGAATATTCCAGCGCAGGTCCGTTGCTTGACGTTATGCCGACGCTTTTTCTGCCGTTTCTCTCGGTATCCGGAACCAGGTCACGTAGAGAGCGGGTAGGAACAGCAGCGTCAGGACTGTACCGACCACGATGCCGCCCATCATGGCGTAGGCCATCGGTCCCCAGAACACCTCGCGCGAAATGGGGATCAGGGCCAGGGTGGCGGCGGCCGCCGTCAGCATGATGGGCCGCATGCGGTGTTCGGTTGCCTCGATCACGGCATGCCAGGCACTGACCCCCGATCTTCTGAGATCCTCGATCTGCACGACGAGAATGACCGAGTTTCGGATCAGGATGCCGATCAGCGCCAGCACACCCAATATCGCCACGAAGCCGAGCGGCGCATTGCTCATCAGCAGGGCGGCAACGACGCCGATGAGAGCCGTGGGGGCGACCGCAAAGACAAGGAACAGCCGGCTGAAGCTCTGCAACTGGATCATGAGGATAGTCGCCATCACGAAAATCATCATGGGAGCGACAGCGGCGATCGGTCCCTGTGCCTTGGCACTTTCCTCGACGGCACCGCCGACGATGACCGAGTAGCCGACGGGCAGCGTCTTCCTGAATTGCTCGACCTTCTCGTCGAGCTGCTGGACGACGGTTGCCGGCTGGACGTCGCCAGTCACGCCCGCCTTGATCGTGATCGTCGGGATGCGTGCGCGGCGCCAGATGGTCGGCTGCTCCAGCTCGTAGCGGAAAGTTGCTACGGCCGACAGAGGAACCGCCTTTCCGTTCGAGGCTGGCAGTTGCAGGTTCTGCAGCGTTTCGATAGAGCCGCGCTCTTCCGTCTGAGCCCGTCCGATCACATCGATAAGGTAGATGTCATCGCGGATTTGGGTGCTGCTCGATCCTTCGACGATGCTGTTGAGTGTGGTGGCGATGTCTTCGGACGAGACGCCGAGCTGGCGCGCCTTGTCCTGCAGCACGTCGACCTTGATGACGCGGGCGGGTTCGTTCCAGTCGAAGTTGATGCCGTTGAGCAATGGGTTGTCACCCATGATGCCCGCAAAGTCCTGCGCTATGCTGCGGACCTTTTGGATGTCCGGGCCGCTGATCCTGTATTGAACAGGCTTGCCGACCGGCGGACCGATATCCAGCAGCTTTACGAAAGCGTCCGTTCCGGGGAAAGTCTTCTTGAGGTAATCCTGAAGCTCGGCCCGCACTTTGTCGCGTACGTCCAGCCCCTTCGTCACGATGACCGTCTGGCCGAAGGTAACGTCAGGCGTCTGCACGTCGAAGGAGAGGATGAAGCGCGGCGCACCCTGGCCGATATAGCTGGACCAGTGATCGATGCTCGGATTGTTGGCAAGCATTTCCCGTTCGAACTGGGCCATCTGCCGGTTCGTTTCGGTGATCGAGCTGTTATGCGGCAGGTTCCAGTCGACGATCAGTTCCGGCCGATCCGATGACGGGAAGAACTGTTGTTGCACATAGCCCATGCCGAAGATGGAAAATCCAAAGGCAACGATGGTGAGCGCGATGGTCGCCCACCGGAAGCGCATCGCGGTTGCGAGAGTCCCCGAGAATAGCGAAGCGAACCAGCCCTTCTTCTCGTGATGCTTCTTCATGGTTTTGGGCAGGATCGTCACCCCTAGCAGTGGGGTGAAGAGAACCGCGACGATCCAGGAGACCAGCAGCGATACTGCGATCACGACGAAGAGCGTGAAGGTGAACTCGCCGGCGGCACTGTCGTTGAGGCCGATCGGAATGAAGCCCGCGACGGTGACGAGCGTGCCGGTCAACATGGGGAAGGCCGTCGAGGTGTAAACGTAGGTCGCCGCCTTGCGCAGGTCGTCGCCGACCTCCAGACGTGCCACCATCATCTCGACGGCAATCATGGCGTCGTCGACCAAGAGGCCGAGTGCGATGATCAGGGCGCCGAGCGAGATGCGCTGCAGCGAAATGCCCGCATAGGTCATCACGAGGAATGTAATGGCAAGGACGAGCGGAATGGAGATCGCAACGACCAGGCCCGCTCTCAGCCCGAGGCTGATGAAGCTGATCGCAAGCACGATGGCGATTGCTTCGAAGAGCGCGCGGGTAAAGCCTGAAACAGCCTCATCGACGACGGCCGGCTGATCGGAAACCTGATGAACATCGACGCCCACCGGCAAAATGCTGACGATCTCATCGACCTTCTTTTCCAGAGCCTTGCCGAATTCAAGCAGATTGGCGCCCTGCTTCATGCCGATCGCAACGCCGATGGCCGGCTGGCCATTGAAGCGGAAAAGCGCAGACGGCGGATCGACATAGCCGCGCTTGATCGTCGCGACATCGGTCAGAGGAAAGAAGCGGTCGTTGACCCGGAGGTTGATCGCGCGCAGGCTATCCTCCGAAGCAAACTGGCCGCCCACGCGAAGCGCGATGCGCTCGGGCCCCGCCTCGACGAAACCGGATTGGGTGACGGCGTTTTGCGCCTGCAGCGTCGAGATGATGGACTGGCGATCGATGCCGAGCGCGGCGATCTTGCGGGTGGAGAATTCAAGATAGACCGCTTCGTTCTGCGCCCCGATGATATCGACCTTGCCGACGTTCGGAACAGTGAGAATACGGGCGCGCGCATCTTCGACGAGGTCGCGAAGCTGCCGCTGGGAGAGGCCGTCGCTGGTGAAGGCGAAGATATTGCCGTAGACGTCGCCGAAGCGGTCGTTGAAGAACGGTCCAACCACGCCGGACGGAAAATCGCCCTGTATGTCCGCGACCATGTTGCGGACGCGCACCCAGGTGCTTTCCACATTCTTGGCTTTTGTCGTTGGAAGCAGTTCGACGAAAATGGTCGTCTGCCCCGCGGTGGTGACACTGCGGGTGTGGTCCAGCGATTCGAGTTCTTCCAGCTTCTTCTCGATGCGATCGGTCACCTGCTTGGTGACTTCCTCGGCGGAAGCGCCTGGCCATTGCGCCTGGATGACCATGGTCTTGATGGTGAAGGAGGGGTCTTCTTCGCGGCCGAGCCCCATATAGGAAAACACGCCGGCGAGAAGGAAGACGATCATGAAGTACCAGATCATCGAACGGTGTTCGAGCGCCCAGTCGGAGAGGTTGAAGGACTTCAAAGTTGGTTCTCCTGCGTGAGTTTGACCTTCTGGCCTTCGGTCAGGTGATGGACGCCGGCAATCGCTACTTGATCGCCGATCTGGAGGCCGCCGAGGACCCGTACCCGGTCCGGATCGCTAAAGGAGCCATCGAGGGTTACTGCCTTGCGGAATACCGTCGCTTTCTGAGGGTCGATCACCCAGACGCCGGGCTGGCCGTCTTTGTCTAGGATGGCGGTCGATGGGAGAGAGATGGTCGGCGCGCTGTCGACGACAGCGCTTGCCGTAATGATCGAACCCAGACGGAATGCGTCCGGCGGATTGGCAAGCGTTATCTTTGTGCGCCTCGTCCGCGTGGTCGCCTCCGCTTCAGGCGCAATTTCGCGTACGATGCCTGTGACCCTTATGGCCGGATCAAGCTGCAGAGCGATCTCGAACGGCGAACCCGGCTTCAGGCCGTCAAGGCTTGCCTCTGGGATATCGATGACCGCCTCGCGCACGTCCGGACGCGCAACAGTCAGGACGGTTTGTCCAGCCGAGACGACCTGGCCGATCTCCGCCGATGTCGCTGTGACCACGCCATCGAACTCCGCTTCCAACTGGGCATAGCCAAGCTGTTCTTCCGCTTTCGCCAGATTGGCTTGCGCTTTGGCGACGGAAGCGGCCGCTGACTTTTTCGCCTGCTCGGCGCTTTCGAGAGCGGCTTCGCTGCCCGATCGGGATTCGGCAAGCGCGCGCTGGCGTTCTTCCGATGTCGAGGCATTGGTCAATTGCGCCTGGCTGTTTGAAAGGTCGGCGCGGGCGCTGCGGACAGCAAGCTCGAGTGAAAGGGGATCGATGGCGGCGACCACCTGTCCCTTGGTGACGAGATCGCCGACATTGACGTCACGCGCGACGACCCGGCCTAGCACGCGAAAGCCAAGTTCCGTCTCGATTCTCGGTTCGATCGTGCCAGGCAGTTTCAGGCTGATGACGGGCTCTGGTTTGATGATCGTCGACAGAACCGGCCGTATTTTCTGTTCGGACTCGGCGGGCTTCGCGTCGCAGGAGGTCAGCATCGACGTTGCCAGCAGCAACGATGCTGCAATCAGGAAGTTTCTCATTTCGCGGCCTCTTGGGAATGGTCGACGTGCTGGCCGGGGCGCAGGAATTTGCCGCCTTCAGCAACCACGATCTCATGTGGCTTAAGTCCGGCACTGACCGCGAACTGTCCGGTGTCATATTCCGCGACTTGAACTTTGCGTAAGGAGACCTCGCTCGTGGCGGGGTCGACGACCCAGACCGCCGGCTGGCCGCCCGCCGATGCCATGGCGCCCCACGGCAGGACGATTGCTTCTGCCGACGGCATGCTGAACGTCCCCGTGACCGCCGCTCCGAGCGGCATGCTGGCACCATTTTCCAGCCCGACCTTGACCCTGATCGTGCCCGTAGTGCCATCGATCGTCGGCGATATCTCACGCACCGTCGCCGATACCCGCCTGGCGGCATTGGAAATCAGGGCGACCTCAACCTGCTTGTCGGGGCGCTCCTTGAGAAACAGCGACTCGAAGACATTGAAGACCGCATCGCGCGGACCGTCATGGGCGAGCGTGAATACGGACTGAGCCGCCTGCGCCACCTGGCCGACCTCGGCGTTGCGTTCCGTGATGATCCCGTCCGCGTCGGCGCGAAGTTCGGTATAGGAAAGGGCATCCTTGGCGGTTTCAAGCTGAGCCTTGGCTGCCTCCTCAGTCCCTTGAGCGGTCAGAAGCGTCTCCCGGGCGGCATCGTAGGCAGCTCGGGTGGTGACTTGGTTTTTGAAGAGGCTTTCCTGGCGTGCGTCCGCCAATCGTGCCTGCGTCAACTGTGCTTCGGCTGCCTGAAGGCTTGCGGTTGCCACATCGACGTCTGCCTGCTGTTCTTGCGGATCTATCTTGGCCAGCAGGTCGCCGGCCTTGACCTTCGCTCCGACATCGACGTTTCGCTCGACAATCCGACCGCTGACGCGGAACGAAAGCTCCGATTCAATCCGGGCCTTCACTTCGCCGGTCACGGTCGTCTTTGCCGTGGGTTTGCTGAGCGCTGCCTCAACGGTTCTGACGCTCTGCGGCACTTGCTTGGCCTGCTTGTCATTCTGATCGCATGAGGAAAGCGCGAGCGTCAGCGCGAACCCCATGATGATTGCCCATTTACCCATTTCATCCCCTCGATCGCGGATTTCATGTTCGTGTCCAGCCAAATATTATTGACTGACTGATTAGTCAATGAAATAGTTGGTGACTATGGAAGCGATTGTGGCGAAGTATCCCGAGCCAGGGAGGACGTGAGATGTCAGCAGGAAAACAAATGGGGTTGCGCGCGCAGCGGAAAGCGCAACGGCCCAATGAGATCCTCGATGCGGCCTTCGAAGAGTTCGTAGAGCGGGGCTATGTGGCGACACGCGTCGAGGACATCGCCAGTCGCGTTGGCGTGACGAAGGGGACGATCTACTTCTATTTCGACACCAAAGAGCGGCTGTTTGAGGAGATGCTTCGTCGCATCTCCGTGTCGTTTTCCGATGTCAGCGCCTACGCAAAGACACTGAGCGGCCCCTACTCGGAAAGGATCAGGGCCTTTCTCCGCATGGCCTACGATCGCATCGTGCTGGACCGGAACACGAGAGAACTCCTCCGCTTTGTGATCGCTGAGGGGGCACGCTTTCCTCAGGTCGTGGATCGCCATCATGAAGAATTCATCGTCCCGCTTATGGATGCGACACAAAAGCTTTTTGAAGACGGAGTTGCCGCCGGCGAACTGCGAGATGCGCCAGCAATCAAGATTCCCGATACGGTGATAGGAGCGGCCGTGACGCTATGTATATCGAAGATGATCTTCGCAGATCGCATACCACAGGACGTCGACGCATTTTTCGAAGCGCATATGGATGTTATTCTGCACGGACTGATGGCAAAGGACTGAGTTGGCGGAGCTTGGCCGCCAAGGCCTGCGACTTTGTTTTATGACGCTTTCAGCAGATGTTTGAAATCGCCCTTGCGTGCAAGGACATCGGCCAGGGAATAGCGATCGAGCGTTGTCAGAAAAGATTGCAGCGCTTCGTCCAACACGCTGGTAAGACCGCAGGCGGGCGCGATGATGCAGGAGCCGCAGCCGACCAGATCAAAGTCGTCCTCCGTGTGACGGACCAGTGCGCCGATATTGATTTCGGCGGGTGGCTTAGCAAGACGTATGCCGCCGTGACGCCCACGCACGCTCTCAAGATAGCCGGCGTTCACCAGATCGTTGACGATCTTCATCAGATGGTTCTGCGAGACGGCATAGCCGCGTGCGATATCGCCGATCGAGCATAACTTGTCCGGCTCCCTGCCAAGATAGAGCATCACGCGCATGGCATAGTCGGTGTAGCGCGTCATTCGCATCTGCATGTCTCCTAATGATGTATTCTTGTTGCATGTTTTCCGACGAAGATATAGATGCATTCTGGATGCATGATTTGGAGTTCGGCAATGGCGGGGTTTACGCTTGGTGGCAAGGGGCTAGGTCACCTCATCGATGTGTTTTATGCTCATGCCCCGGCCGATACGAAGATCGGTCCGATCTTCAATGAAATGATCGCCGATCCACATTCAACCGCTAATGGCGGCCGATCGCACGTTTTCAGCCTCCCCCGAAATCACTCAAATCACAGGAGATATCGATGAAGCAGCCCCTCAGCACGCAGACCATCGCGCTGGTCAAGGCCACCGTTCCCGCGCTCGAAGCCCACGGTCTCGAGATCGTAAAGGAGATGTATGCGCGGATGTTCCAAAATGCGGAAATTCGGGATCTGTTCAATCAGTCGCATCACGGTGATGCTGGTTCGCAGCCGCGGGCTCTAACCGGAGCGATCCTTGCTTACGCCAGCAACATCGACAATCTGGGCGCGCTTGCGCCTGCTGTGGAGAGGATTGCGCAGAAGCATGTCGGGCTTCAGATCCTTCCCGAGCACTATCCCCATGTCGCGGACGCTCTGCTCGGCGCGATCAAGGTCGTGCTGGGCGATGCCGCGACCGATGACATCCTCGCCGCATGGGGAGAGGCCTATTGGTTCCTTGCCGATATCCTGATTGCGCGCGAAGCGCGCGTCTACACGGAACAGAAGGAAGTTGCCGGCGGCTGGAACGGCTGGCGGGATTTCCGTGTCGAGAAGGTCATCCGTGAAAGCACCGTCATCCAATCGTTCATCCTGCGGCCGGCTGAGGGGGGAAGCGTCATGAACCACAAGCCGGGGCAATATCTCACCTTCTGGCTCGATATCCCCGGCCATCCGCCGATCAAGCGCAACTATTCGATTTCGTCGGCGCCGAACGGCGAAACCTACCGTATTTCGGTGAAGCGCGAGCCGCACGGCCTTGCCTCGGGATGGCTCCATGACAAGGCCGTGGCGGGAACGATCCTCAAGGTCGCAGCACCCGCAGGCGAATTCTTCCTCGCCGATCGTCCCGAGCGTCCTGTGGTGTTGCTCTCTGGCGGCGTGGGCCTGACCCCGATGGTGGCAATGCTGGAGGCGCTGGTCGCCGAGGGCCGTGACGTGCCGGTCCACTATGTCCACGGCACGCATGATCGCGAGACGCATGCGATGCGCGATCATGTCCGCGCGCTTGCGGCAGGGGCCAAGGCGGTACGCGTCACCGACTTTCACCAAACGCCGCTGGCCGACGAAACCGCAGACCGGGATTACGACGTAGCAGGCATTATCACCGACGACTGGCTGGTCTCCAATACTCCGGTCGGCGAGGCGGATTATTATATCTGCGGACCGCGTCTTTTCCTGCGTTCCGCGGTTTCGGCGCTGTCGCTTGTGGGTGTGCCGTCGAACCGCATTCACTACGAGTTCTTCGGTCCAGCCGACGATCTGCTCGCGGCTTGAGGGGGCGAGTAAAGGTCACGTTTGCGGCGGGAGCCTATCGGTTTCCGCCGCAAAGGGATTCCGATTACAGGGTGCGCGTTCGCCCGAACGAACGCAGCAGAAGATTGACCGAGACGGCGACTTTGTCGATGTCGTGGATGTCCTGCGAATATTCACCGGTGTAGAGCTTCACAATCATTCTGTCGCGATCGGATTTGCTGAGATCGAAATACAGATGAAGATAGTAAGCTTGCTTGTCGCCACCGCGAGCGATGCTCCTTCGCCGCTGGGTGACCTGCTTGAGCTCTGCGGCGAATGGCGCGAAGCCGTCAAACTTTAGCGAGACTGATCGAGACTGAAACTGGGTTTCAACGGGCACTGCGACGACTGCTTTGTCCAGCGCCAGGCTGACGACCTCTCCAGGGATACCGTCAACCGTGGCAGCCTCTTCCAGTTTGAACGCGTGAAACAATCGCCGGGGCTTTTCAAAGCAGATAAGAGAGGCGATGATCAAAACAATGATATTGATACCTGCCCACAAGGCCGCGATCGGCGAAAACTGTCCTTGAACATTGGTGGTTTCCGGCACGATGTTGATCAGCAGACCGGCGGCGGTGATCGCGATCAGGCTCGCGATACAGGTAAACGTGTATCTGTCGAACTGGTTCGCCTCGTTGCCGCTACCCTTCGGCGTCACCCTGAATGGTTTGCCGAACGGCCGGATCAAGCTGGACACGACAGTCGGCAGCATTCGGAAGGTCGAAAATGTCCCGACGGCACTTGAAATGATCGGCAGGTAACGCGTCGGTGTTATCCACAGCATCAGCAGGAAATAGGCCGTCAGCAGCGGTATCTGGTAGGAAACATAGTCGGCGATATCGGTAAAATAGAGCGGCAGCAGCCCGAACCAAAGATAGACGATCGGCACGATCAATATCATGAAACGGACCAGATATTGCACCAGCCACGATGCCGGCAGGAACATGATCCGTTGAAACAGCGACAATCCCGGGCCGCGCAGCGGGCCATTATGCAGGTAGAGCGTCTGAATGCCGCCCTGACACCACCGCTCGCGCTGCACGAAATAGCCGGTTAGGTTTTCGGCTGCCAGTCCCATCGACAGACGCTCGTTCAAGTAGCGCGTCTTGTAGCCCATGTTGAGCATGGACAACGTCGTCAGCAGATCCTCCGTGATGGACTCCGTTGGAAAGCCGCCGATCGCGTCGATTGCTTTGCGCCGGGCGATCGAACACGAGCCGCAGCAAAAACTGACGTCCCACACATCTCTGCTGGGAGCGATCTCGTCGAAAAACAAGCGCTGCTCATCCGGCCAGATATTCTCCAGCCCGAGGTTCGATTGCACCGGATCGACATTGAAAAAATGTTGCGGCGTCTGGACGATGCCGACGCTTTCATCGGAAAAGAAAGGCAGCGTCCGACGCAGAAAATTCCGGTATGGCACAAAATCCGCATCGAAGACGGCGACGAAGTCGCCCGAGCTGACCTTCAGCCCGTTGTTCATGTTGCCAGCCTTGGCGTGCGAATTATCGCCGCGCGTGACGTGAATTGCGTTCTTTTCCTCGCAAAATCTCTTGAGCCAGTCTCGGCGCTGGTCGTCGAGCACGTATACTGTGAGTTTGTCGGCTGGATAGTCGAGCGACAACGCTCCAACGATGGTTCTTTCGAGCACGTCGAGCGGTTCGTTGTAGGTGGGAATGAAGACATCCACCGTCGGCAGCTCCCGCTCGTTGCGCGCAAAGAAGACCCGCGCCAGCTTGTCGGCTTCGGCGCTTCGATCGACGTAACGGCTCATCAGCACAAGGAAAAGCACGACCTCCGTAAAGGCCAGCATCTCGACGATGAAGACAAACCACACCCAATAGAAATTGAGGCCGTCATAGGGATAGGGAAGAACGGTTTGCGTCAGGCGCCAAAGTATATAGCGTAACGCGATCGCTCCGACGAAGGCGCAGGTGATTGCCCTTGTCCAGGTATGGTGGCGCGACCAATTGAACGGCCCCAGCAGAAAAAGGGCCAAAACGACAAAGGTCGGAGCCAGCGCTAGAAGATACTGAACCACAGGTTTTTAACCCAATTCGTCAAGCCGATACCGTGTTTGGGAAACCGCACCTGAACCGTCCGCCCGACCTGGCAGAAATTCGCAAAGTCGTCGTTCATGAAAGACGGATCGAGATGAACCCGAATGCGGGCATTGCGCTGCGACGACACCGGCAGGCTGGCTGCAAAGGAATCACTGTCGACAGCCGCTGAACTGCCTTTTACGGAAACCACCGTGCCGTTGAAGACATCGCTGCGCCCGAACAACCGCACCTGCGCAGCAAGCCCAGGATAAATCTCGTCATAATCGACCTCGGGAACAAGGATATCGACAAACATCTCCCGGCAGTCGAGGAGACGCATCAGCTCACTGTTGAGCACGACATTGGAGCCGTTGACGATACTCCTGCTCCAAACCACACCATCGAACGGGGCTATTGCGGTTGCGGACTCAAGGCTGCCGACGCGGTTTCGTTCTTCGATCAACTGCTTGTCGACTTCGGCGGCGCGTGTCTCATTTTCCGCTATGCGGGAGTTCAAGTCACCGATCCGGACGATAACTTCGTCCTGGCGTTGTCGCGAATAAGGCACATCATTCTGCCCGTCGCCGAACGCAAATATACCCTGGCGAAGCGCAGTGAGCCTTTGCTCCAACTGATCGACGGTCAGATTGCTGATTTCGACCTCGCCGCCGGTTGCAGCTCCGGCGGCGCGCGCGGCGTCGACCATCCTCTGCGTGAGAATGCCTTTTGATTCAAGATCCATTCGGCGGCTCAGGTCGACCTGTGCGGCAAGATCCTGGGCTTGGGAGACCTGGACTTTCTTTCTCAGGATCTCCACTTCGCGTTCCAGATTGGAAATCGTCGCTTCCCTGAAAATGTCCAGGCGTTTGGATAGCTGCTCGCGAAGGGCGGTAAGCGCGTCTCGCTCCGCCTTCAGCGCCACGACGCGGTCGCGCGCCGTATTGCGATCCGCCTCGAGCGACGCAAGGATTGCCCTGTTGACGCGTGGGTTGTTGATTTCCGCAAGCGTCTGGCCCTCGTTGACAGGTGTGCCAACCTTGGCGGGCTCTCCTGAAATCATGCCGTCGATGGGGGCGTTGACGATGGCGAAACGGGCATTGACGGTGCCGTCACGGCTCGTAAAGCCGGTAATTGCCGGTAATGAGACGATGATGGCGATCGTCAGCAGCAACAGTCCGACAGCGATACGCGTGATGCGATGATTCCAGATCATGGTGATAGACGAAGAACCCGCGTTGACAACCCTGAGCGCCGCCGAATGGCGACGATAGATACAACTAACTCTTGCGTAATTTAGCGTAATGAAAATTAGCTAGCAAGTGAGGGTCGCAAAATATGGATAACAAAAAAACGGGTCCGTGGCGCGCAAGTAGGGAAACGTTAACGCGCGCTTTTGTGCAACGAATCTAGTCGCTTGGAAGGCCATGCCTTGCTCATGATGGTGCTCTGACAGGTCCCGGAATGAAACCTCGGCGTCGACGGTCTGCCATCGGGCATTGCGATATTCTAATGTCGGGTCACAGGACAGTTGTCGCGTGTACTGCGGACTGCCGTGCTCTCAGCCATCGGGTAAGCGGCGCCCGCCGTTCAGGCGAAGGCCGCTTGCCCGATGGAAACGCTCATCCGCGCGAGGTGGTAATCACCTCGCCATAGATATTTGTTTCGCGCCTTAGAATTCTTTCCAGGAGGTGGCGGCCTCTGCCACGGCTGTCCCTCCGAGAGCGCCTGCCAACTTCGCTGTCAGTCGACGTGCCGGCGACTCCACAGGCCTATGTCGCTTATGTGCTTCTGCAACAGAGGCTGCGGCCGGCTGATTGGCCGCGCCGATCCGGAAGCGGCCGAGCAGATTAAAGAGAGCTTCTGCTTCGTTCGCAAGGCTATGGCTGGCGGCGTTGGATTCCACGACCATGGACGTATTCTGTTGCGTGCCCTGATCTATGGTGTTGACCGCCTGGTTGATTTCCTTGAGGCCGATTGCCTGTTCTCGCGAGGCTTCGACGATCGCCGCCACGTTGGCATTGATGGCCGCCACTTGCTGGCCGATCTCGTCGAGCGCCTGGCCGGTATCCCCGACGAGCGCCACGCCATTCTTCACCTGGTCGCCGGAGGTGTTGATCAACGTCTTGATCTGCTTGGCAGCCGCCGCCGAGCGTTGTGCAAGCTCGCGGACTTCCTGCGCGACGACGGCAAAGCCCTTTCCGGCTTCGCCAGCGCGCGCCGCTTCGACACCTGCATTCAGGGCAAGAAGGTTCGTCTGGAAAGCGATATCGTCGATGACGCCGATGATGTTGGAAATCTCGTTCGAGGATGCCTCGATCTCACCCATCGCAGCGATCGCGCGGCGAACGATATCACCGGATTTTTCCGCATTTTCGCGCGCCGTTACGACCAATCTACCAGCCTCGTCGGCGCGACGGCTGGAATCCGTGACCGTGGTGGTGATCTGTTCGAGGGCTGCGGCGGTCTCCTCGACAGAAGCAGCCTGCTGTTCCGTCCGTTTGGATAGGTCGTCGGTTGCCGACCTGACCCGATTGGAATCGGTCGCAATCGACTGTGCATTTTGGCCGACCTTGCGAAGAGCGTCCTCAAGCCGTTCTACCGCAGCGTTGAAGTCTCGGCGCACGACGTCGAGCGGCGGCGCGAAGGCGACGTCTATCCGATGTGTGAGATTGCCACTGGCGAGCTGGCCGAGACCGCCGGCGAGCGCATCGACCGCGAACTTGATATCTGCCGCCTCCCGCGCGCGGACTTGCTCCTGCGCCGCGCGTTCCTGTTCGGAAAGCGTGCGATTGGCTTCCGCTTCCGTCTCGAGCCGCTGGTGCTCCCGAGCCTTCGCTTTGAACACCGCAACCGACTTCGCCATCGCGCCGATTTCATCGGAGCGTTCGGAATGTGGCACTTCCCCGGTGTAATCGCCACCAGCAAGCACGCCCATATAGGCTCTCATCCTTTCCAGGGGCACGATCGCCCTGCGTCGCAAAAGGAGTGTCCCGCCAACCAGCAGAAGTATCGACCCGCCTGCAGCGGAGAGCGAGAATATGGTCCAGCGGTCAATCTCTGCGCGGGCGCCCGACTCCTGACCCGAGAGGAAATCGTTCGAGCTGGTCACCAGTTCTTCAACGGCATCCTGGTGCAGGTGAAACGTGCCCTTGAGATGAACGAGCAGATCCTTGACTTTTGCCATATCCTTGGCCGCCAGCGCCGGGAGAACCTCGCCGTCCATTTCCTTCCAGAAGACATCGGATTTGGTCAGCACGGCATTTGCCAGTTGATCCTTCAAACTCTGTGGCAGACTGGAGGTTTGCCAGTAAGCGCGGCGCTCATTGTAGTCGAGTTGGAGTTTGGCGATCTTGGCCGCATTCGCGGTGGCGAGCTCCGGAAAATCACTGGCTTCCAAAGCCAGCATGTAGGATTCCACCACGAAAAGCGGCGGCGGCAGGATATCGGCAACGAGATCCTTTCCGTTGACGACCTGCTCATAGATCGGCCCATTCACTTTGAGCCGGTTCAAGGCCATTTGTTGCAACCCTACCGAGCCAGAAAGCCCTATGGTCATCACGACACCGAAAGCAATAAGGCTCTTTGCAATACTGATGTTCATAAAAGTTGCCCTAATAAAAATGGATTTCAACTAGAGCTATTTGCTTAAATTGTATTTAATAATGAATTAATTTTTCAGAAATATTCGCAAAGCGGATAGGTCTGGCGCCTTCTGTTGTGGTTTTGATGAAGAATTGGACTATGGAGTGACAGGTTGATCGGCATGTTCTGTGCCGTTCGCTGGTTTCCTCGGACCTTCTCCGATATGCGCAACGCACAAGTCTATGCTCACTTCGCTGTCGTAGCGCCGCGTACCTGGCAAGATCGTCGCGGCTGACCGGGGAGTTCTGCACTTCCTTACGCTCGGGCACTAGAGCGGTTCAGCGTCTCACGGAATCGCTTTCCCGCTCTATCCCTCTGTTTTTACGCAATTCCGGACGGAAAACCGCTTCGCACTTTTCCTGGAATTGCTCTAAGCCCGTTTTGGCCTCGATGGGGTCTGGTTCAGGTCGGCGGCCGCCTTTTTCAAGCAGGCGAGGTAACGGTCCCGGTTCGCAAGGCCGTCGTCGCGCGGCGTGACGAGGCAGAGCGTTCCGGCGACATGACCTTCCTGGTCGCGTATCGGTACGGCAAAACAATGTGTGAAGCTGTCGACGATGCTGTTGAAGGTGAAGAAGCCCTCGTACTCGGCTTTGCGCACCTCGGCGATGAAGGTCTCTGGGTCGAGCCATTCGCCGCTCGGCAGGCGGAAATCATCCGAAGGAATGAAGTTCAGGATTTCCTGATCGGACAGGTGTGCGACGAGCAGGCGGCCGGAGGCAGTCCACGGGATCGGAACCGATTGGCCGATATCCGTCGAGATGCGGAATGGCCGGGCGCCTTCCCGCATGCGGACGACCGTGTATTTGTTTCCATCCAGCATGCAGAACTGTGCCGTTTCCCGCGTTTCGTCGGCAAGCTTCTCGAGCGTCGCCTCACATTCGCGGGTGAAATCGAAGTGGTTCTCATAAGCCGCGCCCAGGAAATAGAGCTTGCGGCCGAGATAGACGCGCCCTTCGCCACCCGTAAATTCAAGAATGCCGTTGTGCAGCAATAGGTTGACGAGCTCGTAAACCGATGAGCGCGGCGCGCCGATCTGCGCAGCGATTTCGTTCGGCTTCAGGGCTTGCCGTTTGTGGCGCAGGAAATCGAGGATCTCGAAAGCGCGGTCGAGCCCTCGGGCGCGCTTGCCGCCTGCTTCGTCCTGAACTGCATCCATCGTCGTCGATTCCCGTTCCTAGTCCGGCACAAGCTTTTCAAGCCGTCCGCTGCATCTGTCAATCGATCCCGCCACTCGTCGCGAACGAAATTTTTGCACCCCTCTTGCGAGGGGAAAAAATCGGCATAAGATCGCCGACGTCCGGTATAAAGATCATATGTACAATATAGCGGACACAAACAGATGGCAAGCGCAAACGCTGCCGCACACAAAAGGGGAACGACATGAAGAATTTTGAGAACTGCACCTCAGCTTCGCTGCGCAACCGCCTTCTCGCGGGTGCTGCCGCCGCTGCGGTCCTTCTTGCCTTTTCGGCCGGCACGGCGTCGGCCGCAGCCAATTGCATCAAGGGTGATCGCAAGGCGCCCTATACGATTGGTTGGGCGAACATCTATTCCGTCCCGACCTGGATGAAGCAGACCGAGGGCACGATCACCGATGAAGTGGCTGCTCTGAAGAAAGACGGCCTCGTCAAGGACCTGAAGATCACCGATGCACAGGGCAACGCCCAGACGCAGATCCAGCAGATCCAATCGATGATCGACGCGAACCTCGATGCCATCATTGTCGAAGCCGGTTCGTCCACGGCTCTCGACCGCGTCATCTCCGACGCATGCTCGAAGGGCATTGCCGTCGTCAATTTCGACAGCCTCGTGGACACCAAAAATCTGACGGCGAAGATCAACACGGACTCCAGCGAGTGGGGCGCAAGGGCTGCGCAGTGGATGGTCGATCAGCTTCACGGCAAGGGGAAGATCATCATCATGAACGGTCCCGCCGGCGTTTCCGTCAGCGATGACCGCCGCAAGGGTGCGCAGCCGGTGCTCGATGCGAACAAGGGTATTCAGATCATCACGGAAACCAACACGGAATATAACGTCGCGCCGTCGCAGGAAGCCATGACAAGCCTGCTGTTTGCCAACCAGCAAATCGATGGCGTTCTGTCGCTTGGCGGCGCGCTTTCGGCCGGCTCCGTTCTTGCCTTCGAGCGTCAGGGTCGTGACCAGGTGCCGACGACAGGCGAAAACGCGCGGCAGTTCCTGGAACTCTGGAAGGAGAATGGTCTGAAGGGCTGGGCGACCATGCAGCCCAACTGGCTCGGCGCGCTCTCCGTCTATGCGGCCGTGCAGGCGCTGCAGGGCAAGAACGTTCCGGCCTTCGTCAAGGTGCCGCTGCCGGTTATCGATGACAGCTCGATCGGCGGCTATCTCGCAAAAGCCGACAAGTTCCCGGCCGACGGATATATCTACTCGGACTACGACAAGGCGCTCTTCGACAAGCTGCTTGCCCAGTAATTCGTCTTGAAGGAAGCCGTCATGAAGGAAGAAAATCCCCTGCTGGAAGCCCGGCAGGTGTTCAAGGGATTTTTCGGCAATCCCGTTTTGAAGGGCGTCGACATCGCCCTTCTTCCGGGCAGGGTTCATGCCCTGCTCGGAGAAAACGGCGCCGGCAAGTCTACGCTGATCAACCTGTTGTCCGGTGCTCTCCAGCCCGACAGTGGTTCCATCGTCGTTGACGGCAAGCCCGTCGGACGCTTCAGTCCGGCGGCTGCGCGTGCGGCGGGTATCGCCGTGGTCCAGCAGGAGCTGAGCCTCACGGCGAACCTCTCGATTGCCGAGAATATCGGGCTCGGCGCGTTTCCGCGCCGGTTCGGCCTCATCGATTATGAAGCGCTTCATCGCGGCGTGCTGGAAGTCTGCGACATGGTGGGGCTTACCGAACCCATCGACATGCCGGTTGCCGATCTCGCGCTCGGCCGCCGTCAGATGGTGGAGATTGCCAAGGCGCTGTTCCGCAAGCCGTGCGTGCTCATTCTGGACGAGCCGACCTCGTCGCTGTCAGCTCATGAAGCCGGCATCCTTGCCCAGGTCATCGAGACGCTGAGGAAGCGCGGCATCGCACTTCTTTATATTTCTCACCGCCTCAATGAGGTGCAGGCGCTTTGCTCGCATGTCACGGTGCTGAAGGACGGCGGCGTCACGGCAGATCAGTCGTTATCCGGCATCGATGGCGAAGGACTGGTGCGCCTTATGGTCGGCCGCGAGACCGGCGACCTGTTCCCGCCGCGTCCAGCCGCAACGCCCGGCGCGACGCGCATCAGCGTCGAAGACTTTTCCGCCGGTAAGGTGCGCCACATCGGCTTCTCCGCTCGCGCCGGCGGGATCGTCGGCATCGGCGGGCTCGTGGGGCAGGGGCAGGAAGACTTGTTGCTCGGCCTCTATGGCGCAATTCCGGCCTCGGCTGCCCGAGCGGAGATTTCCGGAAAACCCTGCCTGCCCGCCCATGTCGGCGAGGCAAATGCGGCCGGCATCGTCTATGTCCCGGCCGACCGCAAACATGAGGGGCTGGTGCTGCCTCATTCCATCGCATCCAATCTCATCCTGCCCTCGCTCGGGCGGCTCGCCAGAAAGGGGCTGCGCGACCTGCGGGCCGAAGATGGCCTTGTCGCCGACCTCGCGCGTCGCCTGACGATCAAGGGCGATACGGCCCGCCCGGTGCAGGCGCTTTCCGGCGGTAACCAGCAGAAAGTGGCGCTCGCCAAATGGCTGCCGCTCGATCCGTCCGTGCTACTGCTCAACGATCCGACGCGCGGCGTCGACATCGAAACCAAGCGCGAAATCTACCTCATGCTCCGCGCCTTCGCCGCCGAGGGACGGCTGGTTATCCTGGCGAGTTCCGACACGCCTGAGCTGGTGCATCTTTGCGACCGCGTCGTGGTTCTGCGCGAAGGGCACGTTGTGGCGACGCTATCGGGCGCTGCGATCAGCGAAGGGGCGATCGTCGGTGCGGCCATGGGCGTCACGACACAGGGAGTGGCAGCATGAGCGTAGTTTCGTCATCCGGCAGGCTCTATGGCCTGATCCAGCTCCGCCGTAACCGCGGCCTCAGTGGCGTCTATCTGGTCGTCTCCGCCTTTCTCATCCTCTACGTCGTGCTCTTTCCGGGCATTCTTTCCATCAGCGGCTTTTCGAAGTTCACGCAGAATTGGTTCCCGCTTGCGCTCGTCACCATGGCGCAGGCAGTGCTTATGTTGAATGGCGGCATCACGCTGGCGATCGGGCCGCTGGTGAGCCTTGGGGCAGTGATCGCCGCGACGACAATGGAGGGGGCGCTCGGCGTCCCCGGCGGCATTCTTGCGGTCGCACTCGCCGGTCTTGCGATCGGCGCCGTCATTGGGGCCATCGTGACGCATCTGAGGCTTCCGGCGATCATCGTCACGCTCGCCGGCTCCTTCATCATAACCGGGGTCGCGCTCATCCTGCTGCCGCGACCGGGCGGGTTCATTCCCGAGTGGCTGTCGACGACGCTGGCCGGCGATACGCCCATTGCTTTCCTGTTGTTCGTCATGACGCTCGTGCTCTGGAAAGCCTTTCTCGCAACGCCGCTCGGCCTTGGCATCTATGCGGCCGGCGACAACCCTATCGGCGCATTCCGCTCCGGTGTCCCGGTCGAGCGGGTGAAGGTCGTCGCCTTCGCGCTATCAGGCCTTCTTGCAGCGCTGACCGGTCTCTTCGTCGCCGCGCAGACCGGGTCCGGCGATCCGGTCATCGGCGCGCCCTTTACGCTGAACTCGATTGCCGCCTCCGTGCTCGGCGGGGTCGGCTTCCTTGGCGGCAAGGGGACCATGCGCGGCGCGATCTGCGGCAGCCTGCTGCTCTCTGTCATGATCAACGTCATGTTTTTCCTGGGCTTTCCGCCGGTCGCGCAATATGTCGCGCAGGGCCTGATCATCGTCGGCGCGGTCGCGGTTCCGGAACTTCTCGCACAATGGAAGGCAAGGCAATGAACGTCATCAGGACCGCATTCCGCAACCCGCCGCTCCTGACCTTCCTTCTGGTCTCGCTCGTCTGGATCGTCGCAAGCTTCACGCTGCGCGGTTTCGGGGCCTACGGCCATCTGCGCTACCTGCTCGAACTCGCCGCGGTGATCGGCATTGCGGCTGCCGGCCAGACGCTCGTCATCCTGATGGGCGGCATCGATCTTTCCGTCGGCGCAGTGATCACCGTCACGGCAATTCTGCTGCCGCTCATCTCGCCCGCCTGGGATCCGACCGGCCTCGTCGGCATCGCGACATCCCTTGCCATCGCCGCCGGCATCGGCCTCATGAACGGGGCAGGCTCGGCCTATCTTCGCGTGCCGCCGATCATCATGACGCTTGCCATGGCGACCTTCCTGCAAGGCTTGCTTGTCATCATCGCCGGTGGCAGCGCGATCACCGTCAGCAATCCGGCGGTCATTCTGCTCGGCCAGGCGCGGCCGCTCGGCATTCCGGCAGGCATCGCGCTTTGGCTTGTCGTCTCGGTTGCCGTCCTGCTGCTCATCCATCGCATGCCGACCGGCGCACGTGTCCTTGCGCTTGGTGCGAACCCGCTGGTTGCCCGACTTTCCGGCGTCCGCGTCGAACGCAACACGCTGCTTGTCTATACACTGTCGGGCTTTTTTGCGGGCCTCGCCGGCATTCTCGTGCTGGGCATGAACCGGCAGGGCTATGTCGGCATCGGCGATCCCTATCTGCTGACCTCGATCGCGGCCGTCGTGCTCGGCGGCACGTCCATTCTAGGCGGCCGTGGCACCTATGCCGGTACCATTCCCGGTGCGATCCTACTCGTGACGACGACGGCGCTGATCACGGTCGTCAACGCCTCACCCGGCTGGCGGTCCATCATGTTCGGTACGCTGATCCTTGCGCTCCTCCTCGTATCCGGCCGCGAGGCGCGCCGATGACCGGATGCTATAACGGGCCGTTGATCGACCCGCATCATCACCTCTGGGATCTTACGCTAGAGCGCCATCCCTGGCTTCAGAAAGCGCGGGCGACCGGCGGGGAGACGGCTTTCGGAAGCCTCACACCGATCCTGCGCAACTACGGCATCGAAGATTATCGTGTCGACGCCGTGCGCCAGAACGTGGTTGCAACCATCCATGTGGAAGCCGGCTGGTCCGATGCGCATCCACTGGAAGAGACCGGCTGGCTGGATAGCCTCGACCGCAGCTCCGGTGTGGCGCGCCGTTATATCGCGCGGGTTCCTCTTGACGCGCCGGACCCCATGTGCCTGCTTGAGGCGGAAGCGGCAAACCCAAATGTCGTCGGCATCCGTGATATCGTGAGTTGGCATCCGGACCCGGCGAAGAGTTTTGCGCGACGCGCAGATCTGATGGACGATCCCGCCTGGCGGGCAGGGCTGGCCTACGCTGCGCGGCTTGGGCTGGTCTTCGACCTGATGCTTTATCCATGGCAGATGAAGGACGCGCTCGAGCTTGTGCGTGCCAGTCCTGAAACGCTGTTCGTGCTCAATCACGGCGGAAGCCCCATCGACCGGACGCCTGAAGGCATGACGCTCTGGCGCCAAGGCCTGCAGGCGCTCGGCAATGAGCCGAACGTGCGCCTGAAGATCTCCGATCTCGTCGCTTACGATAACCAGCGGACGCTCGAAAGCCTGCGCCCGGTGATCGAGCATTGCCTCGATTGTTTCGGCCCAACGCGCGCCATGTTCGCGAGCGATTTTCCAGTCGCGGGATTGTACGCTTCCTTCGACGACGTCTATCTGACCTTTCGCACGATCGCCTCGCAATTGTCTCTCGATGAACAACGCGCCTTGTTCTTTGTCACCGCAAACGACACCTACCGCCTCGGTATAGACGACGCGGCCGAGGTCCAGGGAGGTCGCCTTGCCTGACCTTCATATTGCGGAGGAAGCTATGCTGATCGATGACCGGGTGCGCGGCTTTCCTCCAGGCCATCCACCGCTCCCACTCGCGGCAATCGGCAAGCAGGGATGGAAGCCCTATGACGGCAGGATGGCCTTGCCGCTGATCTCGCTCGACCGGCAGGCCTTCTCCAACAATGTCGAGATGATGATGGCCTATGTGAAGAGCCACGGCGCCGAAATCGCGCCGCATGCCAAGACGCCGATGTCGACGGCACTGTCGGATATGCTTCTTACGGCAGGCGCCTGGGGCTCGACGGTTGCCGATATCCGCCAGGCCGCGGTCCTGCTCAAGGCGGGACAACGCCGTCTGATCCTCGCCAACGAGATCGGCGGGGCAGCCGCCGGCCGCCGGCTTGCTGCCCTGCTCGCTGATTATCCCGATGCGGAACTCCATATTTTCGTGGATTCGACGGTGCACGCCGACGCTCTTCGGTCCGCATGGCGGGAACGTGGAGATCTGCCGCCTCTCGGTCTGATGGTGGAGTTTGGCGCCGGTCGCGCCGGTGTTCGCAGCATCGACACCGCGACAGCAATTCTCGATGCGATCGTTGCCGCCGAGACGCCGACTTTCCGGCTGACTGGCATTGCTTCCTACGAGGGCTCCGCTGCGACTGCCGATCCCGAAGAGACGATGCGTCGGATCGAAGCGCTGATGGCGACGACGGCCGACTTCCTGCCCAAGGTCCGTTCGCGCATCGGTGACGAGCGGCCGCTCCTCGTCACGGCGGGCGGTTCGATCTTCTTCGACGTGGTGGTTGCGCGGCTTTCAGCCGCCGTTGCGGCCGATCCCGCGTGTGGTCTCGTGCTGCGCAGCGGCGCGATCTTCTTCCATGATCACGGCGTCTACGAGCGCGGCCTTATCGGCCTCGATGCACGGGGTGGATTCCGCGTCGGCGGCGAATTGGTTTCCGCGGCGGCGGGTTTCCGTCCTGCCCTGCGGGTCTGGGCCGAAGTTCTGTCTCGGCCGGAAGCAGGGCTTGCGATCTGCGGCATGGGCATGCGCGACGTGGCTATGGATCAGGGCCTGCCGCGGCCGCTCGCGCTATATCGTGACGGTGCGCGCCTCAGCGATCTCCAAAGCGCCGAAGTTCTCCGTCTCAACGATCAGCACGCCTTCGTCGCGCTTGCGGATGGTAGCGACGTTTCCGTGGGCGACGTGATCGAGTGCGGCATCTCGCATCCCTGCACCTGCCTTGACCGGCACGCAATCCTCTATGGCCTCGACCCGGATCATTCGGTGACTGCGGCCTATCTTACCAGCTTCGGCTGACCTTCCCTTCCAAAGCAAGAAAAGGAAAAAACTGACATGATCCAGCGTTATCAAAAGGGTTCGCGTATGAGCCAAGCCGTCAGCTACGGCGGGCTCGTCTATATCGCTGGCCAAGTCGCGGAAAATCGCAAGGCAGGCATCGAGGAACAGACCCGCGACGTGCTCGGCAAGATCGACGCCCTTTTGAAAGAAGCCGGCACTGACCGCTCCCGTCTCCTCGCCATCAACGTCTTCTTGCCGGCAATCGTCGACTTCGACGCGATGAATAGCGTTTATGATAACTGGATAGACATCGAAAACCCGCCGGCGCGCGCCTGCGTCGAGGCACGCCTCGCCGATCCGGATCTGCGCGTCGAAATGACGGCGGTCGCGGCCCTCTGACGGCAAGGCAACAGTCCGGACTGGAGACATCATGCATAGCGGCCTCGTCAATCCCATCGACTTTTCGCGTGAGGGCCGGCAGGCCGATCATCTCGCTATTCCCTATTCGATCGACCCTTCGCCCTATTATCAGATCCGCATCCCGATCCTTCGCCTAAAGAATGGCGAGGGGCCGTCTCTGCTTCTGATGGCCGGCAACCATGGCGACGAGTACGAGGGCGAACTCCAGCTCGGGCGGTTGATGCGCCGGTTGCGGGCGGAAGAAATCCGCGGCGCCGTCACCATCCTGCCGATGGCCAACCTGCCGGCGGTGATGGCGGCGAAGCGGTGCTCGCCCTTCGACGGCGGAAACCTCAATCGCGCGTTTCCCGGCGATTCCATGGGGACGCCGACGGCGCGTCTTGCCCATTTCCTCGAACACGAACTCTTCCCGCGCCATGACGTCGTGCTCGATCTGCATTCGGGCGGCACGTCCATGGCGCACCTGCCCTGCACGTTGATCGAGCGGCAGGCCGATGCCGCCCGCTTCGAACGGTCCGTTTCATTGATGCGTGCCATGGGCGCCTCGCATGCCTTCATCGCGGATAACGGGCCGACGGCGCCGACGTCGCTGGGGGGTGCCGGACGGGCAGGGACCGTCGGTCTTTCCGGGGAATTCGGCGGTGGCGGAACCGTGACGCCGGAGTCGATGGCCTTTACGGCGGCGGCGATCGACCGGCTGTTCATTGCGCTCGGCATCGTTGAGCGTCCGATCCTGTCGCGCGCACCGCTCCCCGAACCGGGGCCGTTGCAGCTTCTTTCGCTGTCTCGGCACAGCCAGGGCATCTATGCGAACCGCAGAGGCTGGTACGAGCCGGCCGTCGCACTCGGTTCAACCGTTTCCGCCGGCGACATTGCCGGTTGGTACCATGATCTGGAACGTCTGGAGCAGCCGGAGGAAAAGCTGCGCTTTGCGGAGAGCGGCATCGTCATTTCCCATAGGCTGCATTGCGACAGCCAGGCCGGCGACTGCCTGATCCAGGTCGCCGAACCCATCTCATCATGAGAAGGGGGATCAGGTGATTGCGTCGACTGCCGCCTTGACCCAGTCGAGGCGCTTTGCCGGTACGAGGCCGTAATTGTAGAAGTTCACACCGTCGGCGCCGGCATCGACGGCCGCCTTGGCGCGTGCGGCCAGGATCGCCGGGCCATCAACTTCCGGATAGAAGACACGCAGGCCCACCCCGAGGAATTTTCCCGGTCCGATTGCCGCCCGCCCACTCCGGATGACATCGGCGACGGTCTCCGGCTCCATGTCATAGCAGCAGAGGATCGCCCCGTCGCACAGCTTGCCGACGGCCGCGAGATCGACTCCGCCGAGCCAGCCGTCCTTCAGGTCGATAAGTATGATGTGTGTCGCCGGATCGGCGGCGGCCTTGATCTCTGCGATCAGACTGGTCACCGGTTCGCTGCGCCAAACGAGATAGGCGTGCAAATCCGGATGGTCGCGAAATGCATCGATGCCGGCGGCTGGAAAATCCGGGAATTGCCGTTCCGGGACGGCCCGGTCGCAGAGTTCCGCGATGAAGCGTGAGACGGATTTGCGCGCCCCTTCGACCGGCACGCCGGCCTTCGTGGCGCGCGCCGTGCAATGATCGCAGAAGCAGAGCGACAGCAGGAAGTCGTCTTCGGCGTTCAGACCGACGCCGTCTTTCTCGTGATGATATTCGTGCGCGAATCCCATGAAATTCGGGCTTTCGAGTTCCACCATATCAGGCCGATAGTTCGTCGTGATGTCGCGAACGAGCGTGACGGCATAGGCCCGCGCCGCCGGGCTGGAAGGGCAGAGATTGTAGTAGTTCGGATTGCCAAAGGCATTCCGCGTCACATGATCAGGATGCAGCATGCCGAGACGGGTGTTGTGGAGGCAGACTGTCCAGCACGAGACCTTGAGGCCTGTCGCGTCGCGTCCCCTAGCGAGCGCTCCCAGCATATCGCCGCGCTCGGTTACATTCCTAGACATCAGCGGCCGGATCACCTTGTCCTGCCATAGTCTTTCATCCGGGCGGAAATAGACCGTACCATCCTCCGGAAAATAGGCCTTCTGTTGCGGGCTCCGCGGCTGAAAAAACCGGCCGGCGTGATAGGAAGTTGCCATGCTGACCGCCGTGAGGCCCGCGCGACCGCGAAGGTCTGCGGCAAGCGCTTTAAGCCCCTGATCCTGAATGTCCCAGGGGTAAGTCCACATGGAAAGGTGCATGGCGTGCTCCCGATAGATCTGTCCGCTTTATAGAACATGTGTCCACAATAGTGTCCAGGCCAATCTTGGGGCACAGGCGGCTGTTGCACGCTGCCTTGTGGTTTGCCGGCGCTAAGGGTTGCCTGAAGGCTACAGGTAATCCTTAGCTGGCTATGGATGGTCAGATTGCAGTGAAGCCGTTGTCGACGAACAGATGGATGCCGTTGACGAAGCTGGATTCGTCCGAGGCGAGGTAGAGGGCAGCGCGTGCCACATCTTCCGGTTCTCCGATCCGGCCTTGCTGCGCCATGATTGCCGCATCCGAGACATCAACGCCGAGGGCCTGCAGTTCGGCCACCTCGCGCAGGCCGTGCGGCGTGCGGATGAAACCGGGGCAGACGGCGTTGCATCGAATATTGCGATCACGGAACTCGACGGCAATGGCGCGGGCGAACATGTGCACCGCCCCCTTCGTCGTGTCGTAGAGCACTTCCATCGGCGTCGCGGCAACGGCCGAGATCGACGAAGTACAAACGATGGAGCCACCGCCGGCGGCGATCATTCCCGGAAGCACGGCCTTGGTCATCAGGAACATCGAGCGCACGTTGACGCCGTGCAACCATTCCCATTCTTCCAGGGTCGTTTCGAGAAACGGTTTGATGACGATGGTGCCGGCGTGATTGAAGAGGATGGTCACGGCACCAAAACGATCCTCGATGCCCCTGACCGCTGCAATGACGGCCGCTTCGTCCGAAACGTCGGCAACCCAGTAATCGGCAACGCCGCCGGCATCCTGAATTGCCCGTACCGTCTCTGCGGCCGCGTCGCCGTTTCGGTCGATAATCGCAACCTTGGCGCCTTCCGCCGCAAACAGGCGTGAAGCCGCCCCACCCATTCCGGTGGCTCCGCCCGAAATGATGGCAATCTTATCCTTAAGCCTATCGGTCATTTATCCCCCACTGTCGTTGTCCGTTTTGGCGCAGTCCTGCGCTGGAACTGAACGCAATCCGCAAGTCTCCCGAAACTGCGCTTGGATTCCTTTCGAGGCAAGCCCGCCAGAGAGACCAATGCCAAAATCCGCACCCATTTTTCTAACACGGGAGCAGGCGACTGATCCTACCTTTCGCACGCAATCCGCCATCTTTGGCGCCGTGTTATTTGACAAAAATCTGAAGTTCTCTGTGACGGGAGAAGAAGAGTTGACCGTTCGCTGTCGGGGCGCTCATGATGCGCAACGGCCGCCGTTTTCAAACAAGCGAAGGGGAAGGCTTGATGGAAGGAAGGACGGAGTGACTGCCAAGACCTGCATGTCATATCAGGGGTCTGATCCCGACGCATTGTCCCTTCTATTGTCGACACCTGCCTCGCTGGTGACCGTGGAGCCCCGCAGCAAAAACATCCAATATTCCTGTCAATTTGCCGGCATCAACAAGCTGGCCATCGCCGATTGCCGTTACGAAGGAGAAATCCAGTTCGAGCGGAAGGGTGAAAGCGATAAGCTGCTGGTTTTTCTGCCTTCGGTCGGCGATGCCTACATAGGCCATACCAAATTGGGATCATTCTCGACCCCAGGATGGGGCACAATTGCCGACGGGAAAGTGCAAGAGAGGATGGAAATCGCCGGCCGGCGGCAACACCTCCTTCTTCTGTTGGAGCAAGCTGAGCTCAAGCGGCGCCTCGGCAACATGCTGGAGCGCACCATCTATGCGGACATTGAATTCCATCCGGATCTCGATTTGGAAGGTGGGCCGGGCAAGCTGCTGAGAATGCTTTCAGAGACAACATTCGCTGGCTTGGCGGATGAAAAAGGCTTGCAACAATCGCCGCTTGCTGTTGCGAGTTTGACGGAAGCAATCAGCAATCTGTTGCTCGAAGCTCTCCCTCATAATTTTTCATTGGCACTTGCCGGGCCTGTGAGCATCGCAACGCCCAAACATGTGAAGCGGGCGATCGATCACATGCAGGCTCATCTGGCCGAGCCGATTACGCTGGAGGAGATTGCCGCCGCCGCTCAGACGAGCGTCCGGACATTGCAATGCACGTTTCGGCGGTTTCGCATGACGACGCCCATGGCCTTTCTGCAGGAGCTGCGGATGACAGCGGCTCGTAACGAGCTTCTGATTTCGGTTCCAGGGACTTCGGTTTCCGCCGTGGCGCAAAAATGGGGCCTTATGCATGCGGGCCGTTTTGCGGTTAATTATAAGAAAAGATTTGGTGAATTGCCTTCCGAAACGATCCGCGGATAGCGAAGCTCCTCTCAGGCAAGCTCATCAATGAGCTCGGGCGACCCGATCCTCGCTGTCTCCATCGAAATATCCAGACGAATATGACGCCGTTGTATATGGCAAAATATAATGATAGCGATTGCGGCTTCGTCTGGAGAACATCATGCTCAATATCGGTCGCCTCACTTCCGTTGCGAAAATCGTCATTGCTATCGGTAGTCTATTGTTTTCCACGCCGGCCTGGGCTGATCGGGTCGTGACGGACCAGATTGGCCGGCAGGTACACATTCCGGATACGGTCAACCGTGTCGTTATCCTCCAGCATCAAACGCTCAACATCGCGGTCCAACTCGATGCGATGGACAAGGTGGTCGGTGTTCTCGACGAGTGGAAAAAGCAGCTCGGCGCCAGCTATGTGCGGCTTGCTCGGCAACTGCCGAATTTGCCGATGCCGGGTGGCCTGACCAAGGTGAACATCGAGGAACTGCTGAAGCTGAAGCCGGATGTCGTGTTCGTCACCAATTACGCGCCGGCTGACATGGTGAAGCAGATCGAGGATGCCGGCCTTTCCGTCGTCGCAATCTCGCTTCTCGACGTTCCGCCGGAAGAGGCCGCCAAGCTCAATCCGTCCGTCAAGGATGAACCGGCCGCCATCGACTCCGGTTTTGCGACCGGCGTGCGGCTGATTGCCGATGTTCTCGGACGCAAGGACAAGGGCGAGGAGATGATTGCGGTTACCAAAAAGACCCGCAAGCTCGTTGCCGATCGCCTTGCCGATATCCCCGAAGACAAGCGCGTGCCCGTCTATATGGCGAATCCCGATCTCACCACCTATGGCCACGGCAAATATACCGGCCTGATGATGGAGCGCGCCGGTGCCCGCAATGTTGCCAATTCGATCGCCGGCTTCAAACAGGTGACGATGGAAGACGTGCTGACGTGGAATCCGGCCGTCATCTTCGTTCAGGAACGCTATCCGGCCGTCGTGGAAGATATCAAGAAGGCGGCGTCCTGGCAGACAGTCGATGCCGTCAAGAACGGCCAAATCTATCTGATGCCGGAATATGCCAAGGCTTGGGGTTATCCCATGCCGGAAGCCATGGCGCTTGGCGAACTCTGGATGGCGAAGGAGCTCTATCCCGAACGGTTCGCGGATATCGATATGCAGGCCGAGGCGAACGCCTATTATAAAGAATTCTACCGCACCGATTATCGCGCCGCGCAATGAGCGCGGATGCATTTCCCCGGCGCTCGCCGCAAATGATCATCGCTGTGCTGGCGCTTCTGCTGGTGGTCGTTGCTGTCGTTTCGCTCGGGATGGGCCGTTACGATATTCCGTTCTTGCGGGTGGTGGAGATTCTGCAGGCACCACTCTCTGAGCCGGTCGTGCCTGTGACGCCGACGGAATCCAATGTCGTGTTCACGGTGCGCATGCCGCGCATCCTGCTGGCGTTGCTGGCCGGCGCAGGCCTTGCGTTGTCGGGGGCGACATTGCAGGGCGTCTTCCGTAATCCTCTGGTTGGACCGCAGGTAATGGGTGTTTCCGCCGGTGCTGCTTTCGGCGGAACGCTCGCCATCCTCTTACGCTTCTCGCGCTATGGCCTTCTCGGCTCGGCCTTCGCCTTCGGGCTTTCTGCGCTCGTCATCGTTTATGCCTTGAACGGCATGGTGGCGCGTCGCAACATTCTTGCGCTCGTGCTTGCCGGTGTCGTGGTGAGCGGCTTCTTCGGCGCGCTGGTGAGCCTCGTGCAATATATGGCCGACACCGAAGACAAGCTGCCGGCCATGGTTTTCTGGCTGCTCGGCAGCTTCGCCACCGGCAATTGGGAGAAACTCTCCCTGATGTCGGGGCCGTTCGTAATTGGCGGCCTCCTGTTGCTGGGTTTGCGCTGGCGCATCAACCTGCTGTCGCTTGGTGACGAGGATGCCTACGCTCTCGGCGTCAATGTCGAGCCGCTACGCTGGCTGGTTCTGGTGCTCGTTTCCTGCATTGTTGCGGCGCAGGTCGCGGTCAGCGGTATCATCGGATGGGTGGGTCTTGTCGTGCCGCATATGGCGCGCATGCTCGTTGGCCCGGATCATCGGGTGATGATGCCAGCCTCGCTGATCATCGGCGCGCTCTACCTGTTGATCATCGATACCATCGCGCGGACAGCTACCAGCACCGAAATCCCGTTGGGCATCCTGACCGCGTTGATTGGCACGCCGGTCTTTGCTTTCGTGCTGAGACAGACCCAACGAGGCGCGCGTGGCTTCTGATCCGGTCAAGCTGCGCATTGAGAAGGCCAGCCAATCCTATGATGGCGAGCGCTGGCAGTTCCGCGATCTCGACTTGGCCCTGAGTGCAGGGGAAATCATTGCAATCCTGGGACCGAATGGCCGGGGCAAATCCACGTTGCTGCGCGTGCTGGCCGGACTTCTGAAGCCAACCGCCGGCAAGACGGTGTTGAGCCCGCGCACCGGCTTTGTGCCACAGGAGTTTTCCGGCTCCTTTCCCTATTCGGTGCTGGACGTCGTGCTGATGGGCCGGGCACGCCACATCGGCCTATTTCAGACGCCAGGCAAGATCGATGTCGAGAAGGCGATGGAGGCGCTTGTCGCTACTGGCATGGCCGATTATGCGCCGCGCAACATCGATGCGCTTTCCGGCGGCGAGCGCCAGCTCGTGCTGATTGCGCGGGCCTTGGCAGGCGAAAACGCGGTGCTGCTGCTTGACGAACCGGCCTCGGCGCTCGATCTTAAAAACCAGGATGTCGTGCTTTCGCTGGTCGGCGCCTTGGCCGATCGACAAGGATTGGCCATCGCTTTCACCACGCATCAGCCCAATCATGCGCTGGCTGTGGCCGACAAGGTCCTCCTCATGCTCGACCAGGCAAGAACCGTCTTCGGCGTCACCGACGAGGTGATGACGGAGGACAATCTCGAAGCGCTCTACGGCATTCCCGTCCGCTCGAGCAAGCTCGATAGCGGGCAGCGCATGAAAAGCGCTTTCGTGCCACTCTTCCGGCAAAGGCACAGGAAAGGAAGCCGCTCGTGACAGAGCCCGTTCGTGTCCTGTCTGCCGGCAGCATGCGTCACGCTTTTCCGGCTGTTGTCAGTGCTTTCGAGCAGGTAACGGGTATTGCTGTCTCACTGACGCTTGGGCCTGCCGGGCTGTTGCGTGGGCGGATCGAAGCTGGCGAAGCATTCGATCTCTTCGCCTCCGCCAACATGGCACATCCGCGACGCCTTGCCTCCATCGGCATTGCCGAAGATGCCGTCTGTTTTGCCCGCAACCGGCTCTGCGTGCTTGCCCGTGCCGATCTCGGCCTGACGACGGAGAATTTTCTAACCGTCCTTTCTGATCCGAGTGTGAAGATCGGCACGTCGACGCCGGGCGACGATCCCGCTGGTGACTATGCATTCCAGGTTTTCGACCGCATCGAGGCCCGACATCCGGGCAGGGGAGAGGCGATGAAATCCCGAGCGCGCCAACTGGTCGGTGGTCGCAACTCGCCGCCGACACCACCGGGCAAAGGGAGTGGCTATCTGATAACCGATGGCGAGGCCGATCTCATGATCAGCTACTATTCGAATGCGCGCCTGCTAGAGGCCGATCCGGCCTTCAGCGTCGTCGATATCCCCGGCGAATTTCTACCGCTTATCGAATACGGCGTCGCGGTTCGCACGAATGCGGGCACGGGAGCCAGGCGTCTGCGGGACTTTCTGCTGTCTCCGCGTGGGCAGGAGATTTTGCAGGAAACCGGATTCTCTCCGATCATTTAGCCCGCACCAAATCGTAGCGGCGCGGGCCGGATCGATCATGTGATCGTTCGGTGTGCTCCTGCCTCGCGCATCGGTGCCGGCAGTGTTTCCCAAGCCCGGATCAGTTCGCCGATGGAGGCGGCCTCCATTTTGTGCATGACATTGCTGCGGTGCAGCTTCACCGTCACCTCGCTAATACCGAGATCGAAGGCGATCTGCTTGTTGAGGCGTCCGCGTGCCACTTCATAGAGAACCTCGCGTTCCCGCTGCGTCAGCGTCTCAAGGCGTTCGATGTTGCGCCTGGAGATCGCGGTTTGCGCCCGTCGTTCAGCATCCATCACAATGCCGGCAGTTACGGCGTCCAGCAATGTTTGGTCGCGTACGGGTTTGGTGAGAAAATCCACGGCGCCGGCCTTCATCGCCTCGACGGTCATCGGAATATCACCATGCCCGGTCAGGAAGATGATCGGTTTGGGGTTGCCGTTTTCGGCCAAATGACGTTGCAGATGGAGACCGCTCGCGCCCGGCATGCGCACATCGAGGATCAGGCAGCCGGGAGTGTCGAGGATATCGGCATCCAGCAATTCGCGGGTCGAGGCAAAGCTGGTGGGCCGGAAACCCGCCGAGAGGATCAACTCCGACAATGCCTCCCGAACGGCTGCATCATCATCGACAATAATGACGAGCGGCTGATCTTCTTCGCTTCTCCGCTGCGGTGACAATGGCGCCGATTTCCGCGGGAAAGGTTGTTCAACTCTCATCTCACCCTCCATCTCTCGAGTTGTGTAAAGCATTGGCAATGGCCGCAAGCAGGGCCTGGGCATCGAATGGTTTCCGGAAAAATCCGCTAATGCCTTGAGCGCGGCTCTGATCCGCTATCTCGTGGCGACCGGTGATGAGAAATACCGGCAGTTCCGGCCGCAGCTTTCTTACCAGGTCACGCAGTTCAAAGCCGTCAATGCCGGGCATCCCGATGTCGGTAATAAGCACGTCAAGGTTCGCCAGCCCGTTGACGAGCAACGATCCCGCCGACGAATAGCCGCAGGCCTCATAGCCTGCGGATTCCAGAAGATCGCCCACCGATTCCAGCAGTCTTGGATCGTCATCGACGATTGCCACAACATGTCTTGTCTTATCCATATTCAATTTCCTCCCACGCGGCGCGAGTGGGTCACCGGTATTTCCAATCTTTCCGCAATACGCACGAGATCGGCGAGCGATGCCGCCGCCATTTTCTGCATCACGTTCCGTCTATGGATCTGCAGCGTGACTTCGCTGATCCCCAGCTCAGCCGCCGCCTGCTTGTTCAGAAGACCGCTCACGACGAGCGGCAACACCTCGCGCTCCCGTGGTGTCAGTTCGAGATAGCGTTGTTTCAGCGCGCCGAGTTCGGCGCGTTCCGCTCTCTTTTCCCGATCCTGTGCAATCGCCGCGTGGATGGCTGCCATGAGATCCGCATCGCTGAAAGGCTTGGTCAGGAAATCCACGGCGCCGTGCTTGATCGCACGCACAGACGACGGAATGTCGCCATGTCCGGTAATAAAGACGATCGGCGGATGATCGCCCTCGGCGATCTGCCGCTGGAGATCGAGGCCGTTGATGTCAGGCAGCTCGATATCGAGGATGAGGCAGGCAGGGGAATCCGGTTTGTCCGCCCTCACATAGTCGCCGGCCGATCCGAAGGCGATGGCGCGCATGCCGTGCGAGTCCAGCAGGTCGCCAAGAGCCTCCCGAATGCGTTCGTCATCATCCACGATGAAGACAATATGATCATCAATCGTCATTGCGCTGCCTTCATTTCAACCGGCAAGGTGAAGGTGAACGTCGCTCCACGCGGTTCATTCTTCTCCGCCCACAATCGTCCGCCATGCAGCTCGACGATCGAGCGGCAGATCGCCAGCCCCATGCCCATGCCATTTTCTTTTGTCGTGAAGAACGGTTCGAATATCCTCTCGGGAAATTCGATACCCGGACCGCGGTCCCTGATTTCGGTCTGGATCACATCGCCCATATGGCGCACACGGATTCCGATCAGCCTGTCGTCGGAAATCGCGCCCATCGCATCCATGCCATTGCGGATGAGATTGATCAGAACCTGCTGAATCTGAACGCGATCGATTGCAATGAACGGAAGGTCGCTGTCGATCTTCACATCCATCTTGACACGATGCCGCGACGCTTCGTCGGCCATGAGGCTGCGGGCTTCGTTGATGACGCTCGAGAGTGCCGTATGAATTCGCGTGTCTATGGATTGCTTGAACAAGGCACGAATGCGGCTGACGACGTCAGCCGCAGAGTTGGCATCGCGGATGATGCGCTCTACCGTCTTTTCCGCCCGCTCGATATTGGGCGGTTCGGCCATGAGCCAGCGCTGGCAGGCATGCGAGTTTGCCACCACGGCGGCCAAGGGCTGGTTCACCTCATGCGCGATGGAAGCTGAAAGCTCGGCAAGGCTCGCCGCCTGGCTCGCGCGTGCGAGGCCTTCCCGGGCCACTTGCAGCTCTTCCTGGGCGCGAACCTCGCCATCGATATCTATGCAGATGACATTCCACTGCACAATTGCGCCTTCGGGATTGCGCATTGGTGCAGCGCGCGTCTCGATCCAGCGATATTCGCCATCAAACCGCCGTAGGCGATGCCTGCGCGCATAGGGTTCGCCGGTGGATAGGGAATGGGCATAGTTCTCCTTGACGCCCTGGAGATCATCGGGATGAACGCCGGCATCGAGTGTGCCGGCCAGCCGGGATTTGCCAGTTCTGTCCAGGTCTTCAAGCTTATATCCGAGGAAGTCACGGAGCTGCGGATTGCGATAGACCGGCTCCCCGTCGGGAGCGGCGCAATCGATCATCGCCGGCAGCGTTTCAACGAGTTGCCAGAGCGAGCGTTCCCGGACGCGCAATTCCTCTTCGATGCGCAGTTGATCATCAATATCATGCGAGAGACCGTACCACTGGACGATTGTTCCGCTCTCATCCCGCAGCGGCTCCGCGCGGCCCGACATCCAGCGATAGACCCCATCCGCGCGACGCAGGCGATAGTTCAGAGAAAAAGTCTCACCGGTGGCGAGCGAGCGGTTGAGCGTCTCCGTCAATCGCGCCGCATCGTCGGGATGGACGAGCGCCGCTATGGTGGCGGCCAGCCCGCTCAGTTCGGGTCCATCGTAAGCCCCGATATTCAAACCGAAGAACTCGATCGTTCGCCTGCTGAAATAAACCGGCTCGCCCGTTGGGTCTAACCGCCAGAGGAGGCTCGGAACCATGTCGACGATCTGCGAGAATTCCCGCTCGCGGTTGCGCAATGCCTCCTCGGCCTTCTTGCGCTCCGTGATATCGATGAAGCCAACCAGGCTCTTGTCGGCGATGGCGCCGGGGCGGGCGGTCGTGAACAGCACGTCGATGGCGCTGCCATCCATTCGGGCCACTTTGGTCTCTTCCTGAAAGACCTCCTCACCGCGATAACGCGCCTCGATGGAGCGGCGTATGGTGGCAATACCCGGCTGCCAATACCGGGTAATCGGACCGTACATCTCTTCGGCATCCTTCGCGCCGAACATGTCGACGATATGCCGGTTGACTTCCTCGACCTCCAGAGCCTCTAGCGCGCGAGGCAGGAATTCGGGATGCTCGTCTATATAGGTTTTGAGCTCCGTCACGCCCTGCGCCCGCAACTCCTTGAACAGGGGTATCAGTTTGCCGGCATCCACCTGGGCCAGCCCGATTGGCATGTAGTGGAACAGGTCGCGGTAGCGGCGTTCGCTTTGCCGCAATGCCTCCTGTGCAGTCACCAGGTCGTCGATGTCGAGGCAGACGCCATACCATTCCACGATCCGGCCCTCCGGATCGCGCAACGGCTCCGCACGCCCCTCGGTCCACCGATAGGTTCCGTCAGACCGATGCTGACGATACGTCATCGCAAACGGGGTACCCGTTTCGAAGGAGTGCGCGAGTGCCTGCTTCACCTCTTGTCTGTCTTCGGTGTAGACATCGGCGAGCGACAGCGATCCATCCGGCGCAACCAAGTCTTCCAAGGTGACGCCGACCGTATCCATCAACCGCTTGTTGATGTATGACGGTGCTCCTTCAGGTGTCGCGCTCCAGATCAGCGCCGGTACGGCGTCGATCAGTTGCCGCAACTGCCGCTCACTTTCGCGCAATAATGCTTGTGCCCGCACTTCGTCGTCGATGTCGATGGAGATTGCGAACCATTGCACGATGGTTCCGCTTTGATCCCGCAGTGGTTCCCAGCGACCGTCAACCCATCGGTAAACGCCATCAGCGCGACGCATACGATATTTCATGGAGTAGGGCTCGCCGGTGGCGAGGGAGCGGTGGACCGTTTCCAGCAGGCGAGGCGAATCCTCGGGATGGACGAGGGTCTTGATGGCTGCCGACAGCCGGCTCATGCCAGGCTTGTCCAATTGCGCCACGTCGTCCAAACCGAAGAAGTCAAGCAAGCGCTTGTTGAAGAAGGTCGGCTCACCTTCGGGCGTCAGACGCCTGATCTGGACGGGCACCATATTCACGAGCTGCGAAAGCTCGTTTTCCCGCTCACGCAACGCCTCCACGCTTTGGCGTAATGTGGCCAACGCGAGCTGGTGCTGTCGGGATATGGCGGCGACGATGAGCGCTGAGCATGCCGAGATGGCCAGAAAAAGCTGCAGCATGATCTGGTTGTGCTTCTGCGACCCGGGATCACCGACAAATTGGCCGGCGCCGGTTATCGTGAATAGCGCCGTGATCAGGGCAAGAAGTGTCAAGGTAACGGCGGCGCCTTTGAATTCGAAGCGCACCGCGGCCCAAAGAAGAGGAGGCATGACAATATAGCTGAAGGGCAGGACGCCGCTCAGGGACAGGGCGGCGAAACCGAGAAAGATCAGCCCCAGGAGGCAGGCTTCGAGCCATCGCGCGGGCGAGAGCCGGGTTTCACCACGCCAGTTCTGGAGCACGACCAGCGCCAGCGGCGCCACGATCAAGACCCCGGTGGCGTCTCCGATCCACCAGAGCGGCCAGGCGGTCACGAAGGATTGCGACTGCATGTCAAACCAGGCAAGTGTCGCACTGCCGATCGTGGCACTTACGATTGGTGCGATGACAGCGGCAAGTAGGACGAATGCCAGAAGTTCCTGCAAGGTTTCCAGCCGAACAGGACGTCCGCAGATCCGGTTCACCAGCCATGCTCCGGTCATTGCCTCAAGTGCATTGCCGGCATAGATCAGGAAGGCGGCCGCCAGCGGACTTTGGAACCAGAGGAAATTGCTGAGCAGTTCAGCAATACATCCCGCCAGCACCCACCATGGCCAGCTCTGCCGGGGAACGAGAATGAGCGTGGCAATGAAAAGACCGCTCGGAGGCCAAATGGAAATACCTGTTCCAGGGACGATTGCGAGCGATTGAGCAAATCCGCAGCCCAGGACATAGGCCACGATAAAAAGCCCCAGGTGCAGGAATTGAGGGCGGTGCGACCAGACACGTATCATAGGCAGCTCCTGCAGGGCTAAACGCCTGGGATCGTCAGCGTTTCGAGTGGCTTGCTCTCGGTATCGGGACTGGCGAGCCCATGTCGCACCCTAGTCTCGGGACAGCAGAGCTGCAACTTATGGAAATCCATGTATTGGGGGACACGCGGCGGCTTTGCTGCGCACCCTGACTGCAGATCTGGCGGATCGCGTGTAGAAAACGGCTTGTTCAAACCATGTGACGCTGCCATTTTATTTCAGTGCCGTCGCCAGTCTTATTCGTCTTCCAAGCCGGGTGGGAACTGCGTGTGCAAACTGACGTTCATCCGGGACGAGCGCGTCAACATATGGATACTTCTAGTCAGGGAAAGATTTCCTCGATGATGTTGGAAGACCTGTATCGCTTACTGAAAAGCAGCCATGTCCAAGCACAAGGCGTCGTCGATACGATGACCCAGCCGGTGGTCGTTCTGGATCAGGGTTTTTGCGTGGTGACCGCCAACAACGCCTTTATCCGCACCTTCAAAATCGAGCGCGACGACATCTTTGGGCGCAGCTTCTTTGACCTCGGCAATGGCCAGTGGGACATCGAAGAGCTTCGGCAACTCATCGCTTCGGTCATTCCCAAAGCGTCCGCCGTCATCGGATTTGAGGTGACGCACGATTTTCCTGTGATCGGTCGGCGGACTTTCCTCATCGATGCGCGCCGCCTCGTTCATCCCGATGACAACAGTACCAACATTCTCGTTCTTTTCGATGACGTTACCGAGCGCCAGCGCCACGAGGCCGAGCAAAACTTCATTATCTCTGAAACCCGACACCGAATGAAGAACCTATTCGCAGTCGTGCGCGCGATCGCGATGCAAACAAGTATCGAAGGTCGGACCGCGATCGAGTATCGCGATGCATTCCTGGGGCGGCTGGAGGTCGCCCTACGCGCCCAGGAACTCGTCTCAAACAAAGGAACGACCGATCTTGCGACTCTGCTGAAAAGCTCAGTCGGTGAAATCGGCGCGGATCGGCTTCATTTTGAAGGCCCGGCTGTCCAGTTGTCGAGTTCCAAGGTCCTTCCGATCAGCATGATCGTCCATGAACTGACCACCAACGCGACAAGATACGGCGCTCTGTCGGTTCCCGAAGGTGAAATCCATGTGAAGTGGTCGCTTGAAACCGGGTCAAACGATCGAACATACCTGAATTGCGAGTGGCGGGAGGAGAACGGGCCGGTCGTAAGAGCGCCAACACGAAACGGCTACGGCACTGAATTGATCGAAGGCACCGCTGCCCATTTGGGCGGAGAGGCGGAACTTATCTATGGTATTGGTGGTTTGGTCGTAACGATCAAACTCCCGGTGTGAGGATCTGATGTGCGGACCTGCGAGAGAGAGAGAGCGTAGAAGACGAGTTCTTCATAGCGATGGACCTAAAGGCCGCGTTGATCAACGAAGGCTTCCGCGTGCTCGGACCCGTCGGCTCCGTCGAGGGTACCATTGATCTGCTGCGAGACGAACTTCCGGATGCAGCCGTCCTCGATGTCAATCTCGGCGATGGAAAGATGACGCCTGTCGCACTTCTGCTGAAGTCGCTAGGCGTGCCGTTCGTCCTGGCAAGCGCGTGCGAAAGATCGGAACTGGCCCAGAATGCAATCCTCGCCAGCGCGGTCAATGTTGGCAAGCCAACTGAGAGGCAACGTCTGCTTGATGCGATCCAGGCTCTTGGCATGTAGAAGACCCTGGGATCGTTAACCCACAACCTTTTCACCCAAGCCAATATCGGGGTCCCGGCCCCTTGCGACCTGCCACATCGGCAGGGTTCGCCAAACTGCACCGGTCGATCGACAGGCAGCCGCAACCGATGCATTCGGTCAGTCCGGACCGCAGACGCTGCAGCTCGCTTATGCGCTCATCGATGCGCTTTGCCCATTCGCCGGATAATTTCGACCAATCCCGGCGCGACGGCACGCGATCGGCCGGCAACTTTGTAAGCTCGGCACTGATCTCCTCAAGCGTCAGCCCGATCCGCTGCGCGAAGGCGATGAAGGCGATCCGGCGCAATACGGACCGGTGATAGCGCCTGTGCCCCGATCCGGCACGCTCGGATGCGATCAAACCGCGCTCCTCGTAGAAACGCAGGGCTGACGAGGCAATGCCGCTGCGGCGCGACACGTCGGTGATGGTAAGCATCGGATCCATGCAAAAAATAAAAACACGAATCCCGCTTGACTTCAAGTTAACTTGAACTTGTAGCAAATGTTCGTACCCATTGAAGGAGCACCGGCAATGCATACGAATATCGATTTTCAGGGACTTCGGGTGGCAGTCACGGGCGGCACGTCCGGGCTTGGACTGGCGCTTGTGCGGCAGCTTGCCGCGAAGGGCGCGCATGTCGCCTTCGTCGCTCGCACGGCCGCGAATGTGGAGCGTGTCGCAGCCGAGACGGGGGCGTATGGCATTGTCGCCGACGTCGGCAAGAAGGACGACATCTACCCCATCGCGATGCAGGTCACGGCCAATCTCGGCGGGCTCGACGTCCTGATCAACAATGCATCCAGCCTCGGTCCTGTCCCTCTGGCGCTTCTGGCCGATACCGATTGCGAAGAGCTGGAGGCGGCGCTTGCGGTCAACCTTGTCGGTGCGTTCCGGCTTACCAAAGCCGTGTTCGGCGCGCTTGCCGCGTCCGCCCGCGAGGGCCAAGGCGCGCTGGTGATCAACATTTCCAGCGATGCGGCGGTCAACGCATATTCCGGCTGGGGCGCCTATGGTGCGAGTAAGGCCGCGCTTGCCCATCTTACGGCGATTTGGGATGAGGAGGCAAAGCCCGACGGCATAAGGCTTCTGGCGCTGGACCCCGGCGATATGGACACCCCGCTTCACGCACTGGCGGTTCCGGACGCCGACCCTTCGACCTTGAAGGCCCCCGAACTTGCGGCAGTGGAGATCATCGAGAAGATGCGCGACGCGTTGTCCGTCCGTACCGGGCTCATGGCCGGAGAGCAAGCATGATTGCCGGCGACTGTTCCGATCGGCGTTCCGCCAGACTGTTGGTCATCGAGGCTGATGGCACGATGCGTGACCTGCCGCGCACCACCCTCGCGGCACTGTTCAATCCCGGCGACCTGGTTGTCGCCAATGACGCGGCGACTTTGCCTGCCAGCTTGTGGGGCACGCATGTCCCGAGCGGCAAGGTAATCGAGGTCCGCCTGGCAGGCTGGCTATCACCTCCCGATCCCACCCGTTTCCTGGCGATTGCCTTCGGTCCGGGCGATCATCGGACGCGCACGGAAGACCGGCTGCTTCCGCCTGCGCTGGCGATCGGCGACCGCCTCCGGCTTGGCCCGCTCGAAGCAGTCGTTGAGTGTCTCCGCGACCATCCGCGACTTCTTGAATTGCGCTTTCTCGATAACCGCGCAGCGATGTTTGCAGGATTGGCGCAGCACGGCCGGCCGATCCAATATGCGCATGTTCCCGAACGCCTGGCGCTGTGGGATGTCTGGACGAAGATTGCCGCCCGCCCGTTCGCGTTCGAGGCGCCGTCGGCAGGCTTTGCGCTTGACTGGTGCACGCTTCAGGCTTGGCGTCGGCGCGGCATCGAGTTCGCAGCACTCACACATGCCGCAGGCATTTCCTCCACCGGCGATCCCGCGCTTGACGCGCGCCTTCCCTTCGACGAGCCATACCGCATCCACGAATGCACTGTCGCACTGATCGCACGAGCGAAGCTCCGCGGCAGCCGCGTCGTCGCGATCGGTACGAGCGTCGTGCGCGCACTCGAGGCGGCCGCCAATCCCGATGGCAGCGTTCTCGCCGGAGAGGGCATTGCGAGCGGGCGCATCGCGCGGGACACGGCGCTGCATGTGGTGGATACGGTTCTGACAGGCGTCCACCAGCCCGGTGAAAGCCATTTCGAACTCCTGCGCGCCTTCGCCGACGATGCCCTCCTCGCCCAGGCCTCCGCGGCGCTCACCGCAGGCAGCTATCGCACGCATGAATTCGGCGATTCCGTGCTGTATAATTTGCCGACTGCTGCCACTACCGCCATTGCCGGCGCAAGCAGAGTGTGACTGAAGTACTCAAAACGAAGTCCGCGAGGATCCCCTGATCTTCGCGGCATCCCCACGCTCAAGGGTCTGCTTCCTGCATGATGATATTCACCGCCAGAACCGCTTCGCGTCGAGTACGTCGTCAAGCGAATCCTGCGCATCCTCTATCAAAGCATCCTTGTCCATATGGGAGAGAACGCTGTCCGAAGCGGGATGATCTGTCAGGCCATGCTTACGCAGAACGTCAGGTCCGGTTGCAAGATCGTTCAGCGATCCGAGATGGTCCTGAAGCTTCTCCATCGCGCCGATAAAGCGTCGGTGGCGACGGATAGCGCGTTTGTCGTCGAACAGCGATTGGAAAAACTCGGCCGCGTAGCGCAACTTCTTCGCATCCTTGCGAGCCTCGTGGCGTTGCTGATCGTCGACCTTCGCGAGCGCCTGCCCGTGTTTCTTCAGCTTCTTGCGCATCCGGTTGAGCGCCATTTCGCCAAACTCCGATGCTTGAAGCTCCAGAACGTCGTCAGTCTCGGGATGCGAAAGATAGTCGCCGCACCGAAGCCACTCGTTAAAGTCCAGCATGAGCGCGCGGGCACGACTGGAATCCAATACATTAGCCACTTCGTCGTAAGCGGCCTCGCGGGCGTCCTTCAGCCGGCCCCGCAGGTCTGGGTCCACCGCCTTGGCTAGCAGCACGTCCAGATTGCGCGCCTCTCCAAGGACACTGGCCAGCCAGCGAAGCTCATCCTTCAGCCGCTGCGGCTCGTCACCGGGAAGCAAGGGCTTGAAGAGCGAGAAGGCCGAGCGCAGGCGACGCAGCGCCACACGGGCCTGGTGCAGCGCTTCGGCATTTCTCTGCCGCAGCAGAACGTCCTCGTTCATACGAAACTGCCGGAAGCACGAGGCGGCAATCGTTTGAAAGGCATCGGATGCGGGCATATCCTGATCGAGATCGAGAGGTTCGGCCTTGAATGCGGACTTCTGCTGCTCGATCAGGGCGAAGCCCTTCTCCGCCTTGGAACGAACGCCAAAACGAATAGGAGCGACCGCTTCGATTTTGCGCGCGAATACGAATAGGTCCTTCTGGTTGCCGCCCTTTAGCTCAAGCTCGGCTTCCCGCACGGCGGAGTTTCGCTCACCGGAAACGACCGATCCCTGGTCGATCACCACCTCGATCCGCGAGCCATTTTCCTCGACGGTCCAAAGGCGCCTCTCGATTTCCACGTTGAAGGCGGGCAGCAGGGTGAGTTCATCGCCGAATTCGGTCTTCAGCGGACTGGAATTGTCGACGATCGGCTGGTCGCCTTCGATGGGCGTTTCCCATTCCGATCGGGCAAAGAGAGACTGGCCGCGGCCCACCGTTTTCACGGTCTGGACATGGACATCGCCGGTCCGACGGACGCGAAGGGTGAAGCCATTCTGAAGGAGCTTGTGGTCGTCGGTGTCGAAATAGGTTGAGGTCTGTTTCAACACCTTGTCGGGGTTGGCGAGTGGATTGAACCCCAGTAACCGCCGCGCGGCTTTCGTGGAAAGTTCAAGCTTCAATTCGACTTCGGACGACATGGAAGATCCCCGGCATATTTACTACCCCATAAGAACCTATAACGCTTCAAGCGTTAATTGGTTCAGCCAAGTCAGCCCTTTGCGCGGCATGATGATGTCGGTGATATGGTTGTTCGATGAAGCCGTTTCGCGCTTCTGCGCGCCTTTGCCGACGATGCCTCGGTAAGCCTTCACTTTCGCGCAAACATGGGAGAGCGGCGCCTTGCCAGCGCCGCCCAGGTCGTGATTACAACGACGCTTCGATCTTCTTGGCGGCCTCAGGCGACACCCATTTCGACCAAATGTCCTTGTTTTCTTTCAGGAAGTGCTTCGCACCATCTTCGCCGTTGGCTTGGTTGTCCGTCATCCAGGCCATGAGCTTTCCGACCGTATCGTTCGACCAGGAGCGCTTGTTGAGGTAGTCGAGAACGTCTTTGTTGGCCTTCTCGGAGAACTTGGTCGAAAGCAGCGTCACGATATGATCGGTCGGCCAAGCGCTGGGTTTCGGGTTGGGGCAATCGGCAACGGAGATTGCACTTCGACCACTGCTCCTTATCGTAGGGCACGCCCCAATCGAGCTTGACCATCTGATATTTGCCGAGCAGTGCTGTCGGTGCCCAATAGAAGCCGAGCCAGCCCTTCTTCTGTTCGTATGCCTTCGCCATCGAGGCGTCGAGGCCGGCGGACGAGCCCGTATCCACGAGGGTGAAGTGGGCCTTCTCCGCGTCATAAGCTTTGTAGAGTTGAGCCGTGACGACCGTAGCTCCCCAGCCCTGGGGGCCGTTGTAGATGGCGCCCTTGCTGCTATCTTCCGGATCGGGGAAAAGTTCGGGATGCTTAAGCGCATCCGGAATCGTTTTTATGTCGGGATGAGCATCAGCAACATACTTCCGGATCCACCAGCCGTTGACGCCGCCGTCCGGCAGAGCATTGGCGGCGACGACCAGCTTCTTCTCGTCGATGCCCTTCTTGACCACGTCCGGCAGGAGGTCGATCCAGGCTTCCGGTGCTATGTCGGGCTGCCCTTTTCGGCCATCGAAGTGATTGTCGGCACGGTATCGCCGGTCGTGATCTCGGCTTGGCAGCCATATCCTTCATTGAGGATGATCTTGTCGAGGTTCGACAAAACCTCCGCGCTCTGCCAGTTCATGCTTGCGATCGTCAAGGTGCCGCACTCACCGGCGTTGGCGATCGACGCGCCGGCGAACAGGCCGAGCGCGAGGCAGGTTGATGCAAGTAACGTTTTCATTTCTGTTCCCTTTGGCGGCGCGTCGTCTAACGAAGCTGGATCGCCGCATGGAACAGCCTCGCCTATATCACGTGCGCCGGGGGCGCAGATGAAACCCTTCCTATTCGGCCCCAGCGCTCCATTCTCGGTAGGCCAGATGGAGCTTTGCGCCGATCGTGGTCAGAGGCTGTGGCGGCAGGGACGTCGGAGCGGCGAGTTGGCGATAGACGCGGCCAAGTTCGGACTCGTGCCCCAGGGCAAGCTCTGCAGCAGCGATACCGGCCGCCGTGGAATTGGAGGCTCCGAGGCCGTTGCAGCCGCATGCCGCGAAGACGTCACGTTCGATTTCCCCGAAGGCCGGGACATGATTGCGCGTGAGCGCCATCGCGCCGCCCCACCGGTATTGCATTCCGACGTCGCCTAACGCCGGGAAACGATGGGTAAACTTCCCATCGTGCAGCCGCCCGGCTCTGCGAATTGCGGTGTCACTGACTTCGATGCCCGGATTGTAGCTATAGCGCGACCGCACCAGGATTCGATCGCCGCCAGCAGTGGTGATCCGTCGTACTGTCGTACCCATCGGCAGAGCCGGCGTGGCGGCCCACTTTCGCTCACCGGCCAATCGTGAGGGATCGAACGTCTCGGTGAGAGACGCGTAGGTGAAGACATGCAGCAATCGTCTTCGGAAGAAGCCGAAGCTTTCCGCATGTCCATTGTTGGCCATGACGATCTTGGCCGCCTGCACCGATCCCCGCGGGGTCTTCACCAGCCAGCCTGCGCCATAGCGTTCGAAGGAGAGGGCAGGCGTTTGCTCGAACAGCGAGACCGGTTCCCTCAGACAGTCGGCGACCCCGCGTATGTATGCGGCGGGTTGGATAATGACCGTGCCGGGCGTAAAGAGACCGGAGGTAAAGGCTTTCGATCCGGTGACAGCCTCGATCTCGCTGGTTTTGAGAAGCCGATGGGCTTCGCCCATCTTGGAGAGCTGCCCGGAATAGGCCTGCAGGTGCTTGTCGCCATCCGCGCTCATCGCCACGCTGTAGCGGCCGCACGGATCGAACACATCCTTGCCCCAGCCGTTCTCCGCTGCCATCTCCGTAGCCAGGGCGACCGCAGACCGCTGTATCAGAACGGATTGCCTGAACTTGGCTTCCGACTCACCGCTGAAATCGTCGGAGGAAACCTCGTGGGGAAGGTCGATGATGAACCCCGAGTTGGCGCCCGCCGGCCCTTCGCCGACGACACCAGCCTCAAGGACCGCCACACGGGCGGTGAGGTCCAGTTGCGAAATGCGGCGCGCGGCGGAAAGCCCCGCAAAGCCGCCGCCGATGATCGCGATGTCGACAGTGATAGGTCCGTTCAAGACCGGTCGTGGCGTCCGCGGCGGGAGCGTTGCGACCCAGCCCGAGACGCCAGCGCGTTTTGGAAGCCTGGATGCCACATAGACATTTTTCGCGGTTTGGCTCACGTCAGATTGCTTCCCGCTCCATGAGCGCTTCGAGAGATTTACGGAGAAGCGGAACCTTCTCGGGGGCGAGCCCGCGGAGCGGCCTTCTCGGCACGCCCGCGCCGTAACCGGTCAGTTCGGCCGCGGCGTAGACGGATTGCACGTAATCACCTTCCCAGATCAGCCCCATGGACGGCTCCAGGATCTTCCAGAGTTCGCGGACCTCGTCCCACTTGCGCTCCACGGCGGCCTCGACGAGCGCGACCGAGGTGCGCGGAGCGAAGTTCGCACCGCCCCAGATCAAACCGTCGCATCCCGCATAAAGCGCATAGGGAACGAGAGGGTCGGCGCCGTTCATCACGAAGTGGCCGCTACGAATGAGTGCCGCCTGCTTCGCCAGATCTCCGCAGCTATCCTTGACGGCACAGAAGCCAGGAATTTCGTTCAGCTTCTCCAGAAGTTCGGGCGTGATTGCGATGCCGACGGCCTGGGGCACATTGTACCCGATAACGGGAAGACCCGCCTTCGCAACTTCGCTATAGAAATCAAGGATTCCCTGATCGTCGGTCGGTCCTTCGAAGAAGGGCGGAAGAACCATGACGCCTTCGGCGCCGGCATCGCGCGCACGCGCGGTGCGCTCTACCACATCTTCCACCAGGAGCGCGGATGTCTGAGCAATCACCTTCGCCCGGCCGTTGACGATACGTGCGCCGCGCTTGATCAGTTCCTCGGATTCCTCCTTGGAAAGATAGACATGCATTCCGGTGCCGGAGCTGAAGAGGAAGCTTCTGACGCCTGCTGCGAGGTAGTGCTCGACATTGTGTTCGAGCCTGCCGTAGTCGATGCGTCCGGCGTCGTCGAACGGCGTGGCGATGGCAAGGTTGAGGCCTGGAAACGGGAAGTTAGACATTCTTGTTGTGTCCCTCAATGTTAGGCTGCCGAAAGATCGAGCCAAATGGTCTTGAGATGGGTGTGTTGAAATCCGGTCCTAGAGGGTCGGTGCTTCGATACCTTCTGGGGCCGCATACATGGCCATGTTTCGGCGGGAAAGTTCGAGATGCAGGCGCGCCAGTTCGCCCGCGGCATCGGCGTCGTGTCGTTCGATTGTCTCGATCATTTCGTCATGCTGCTTTGACGCCAGCTCCAATTCTTCCTGCATCCGCGGCGTATTCGGATGCTTGTAGAAAATCTTGCCGATACGGGCATGGTCGATCTGCAGGCGCCGGAGGCTTGGAACGAGATAGACGTTGTGCGCCATCTCGCCCACCTGCCGATGGAACTGGTCATTATAGAAGACGCGACCTTCGACATCACGGTTGTCGACCGCCTTCTGAAAGCTTTGCTGAATCTGCTTAAGAGCGTCGAGTTCCGCCCGCGTGCGGTTCTCGGCCGCCATCCTGTTGGCGGTGATGTAAATCATCGGCGCCATCAGAAAGAAGTCGCGTAGCGACTGGTAGCTCATCGAGCTGACGCGGGCGGCACGGTTTGCTTCCAGCTCGATATAGCCTTCGCCAGCCATCTGGCGCATCAGCTCCCGAACGGGCGGACGGGAAAGACCGAACTCCTCGCTCAGCGCCACTTCGTCCAGAACCGAGCCCGGCGGCAGTTCCATGGTGAGAATCCGTCTCTTGAGAGTGAGGCCAAGATTGGCCTTGCGATCGGGGCTTGCGATGTCGGTCGTCATATCGTCCCTCATGTTATGCCTAATAGAAGACAATAAGTAGACATAAGATAGACTGTCAAGCTGCCCTTCAGATTTCTGGCATGTTTCGTGTCTAGCAGAGCCGCCGGGAGGCGGGTTTTGAGATTGGAAAGCGAAGTTTGGGAACGCGGCCTGCAACCGCGTGTGACCGTCTATAGAAATGGGAGGTGCTCCGGCAGCGCCCGTCGTTCCCGCCGCTATCGATATCTCGGTGCGTGAACGAAGGCGCCTTACGCGCCCAGCGATGCCGGTGGAAGCACTACCACCGGCATAAGATTCTGGAGTGGTTTCAAGCCAGAAAACACACGGGCGCGCCGACACTCGTGGTGCTTGCTGCGATGCCAACGTCGCCCGGGCGACTGATTTACCGCTCAATGACAAGATCGCTCAGAGGCTTGGAACAGCAGGGAAGAAACATTCCCGCGTCGATTTCGCGCTGGCGGATGCCACCATTGTGTTTCATATCCACCGAGCCGGAGACCAGCTTTGACTTGCAGGTTCCGCAGACGCCATTGGCGCAGGACGAGGGAATCCTCAAGCCGGCCTTCTTGGCACAGCTCAGGACCGTCTGCTCGTTGGTCACCTCGATCTTGCGCGCCTGCTTTGAGAACTCGACCTGATATACCTTTCCAACGGGTACTTCCGGAGCGGCGATCTCGCTCTCGTCGATAACAGCGGCGTCGAAGCTCTCTTCGATATAGCTCGACGAGGGCACCCCGAGATCAGCAGCGATCGTGCGGGCTGCGGCCATGAAGGGCGCGGGGCCGCAGCACATTACGGTCCGCTCGGCGATATCAGGAACCGCAAGCTTCATGAATTCGGCGGAAATCCGGCCCGTCAGGCCGGGCCAAGACGGTTCACCGGTCACGACCTCGGGTAGGAAATGCAGCCTGACGGTCTTCATCCTTCCGGCGAGATTCGAAAGCTCGTCGCGAAAGATGAGATCTCGCGGGGAGCGGGCCGCGTGCATGAAAACGATGTCAACGGGGCGGTATGTATCGCCGAAGTCCCGGAGAATGGACATGACCGGGGTGATGCCCGAGCCGCCGGAGAGCAGCACGAACTTGCTGGCCGTGTTGGGTCGAACGAAGTGGCCGAGCGGCCCCTGCGCCTTGACGGCCGCTCCGACGGCCATGTGGTCGTGAAGCCAGTTCGAGACCCGCCCGTTTGCAACCCGCTTCACCGTCACGGTGAAAGCGTTTGTCCGCTGCGGCGAGGACGAGATGCTGTAACAGCGGCTTTCGGTGTCCGCTCCGACGGCGAAGTCGAAAAGAAAGTATTGGCCTGCCTGGAAGGCGAAATGTTTTCCCTGGGGGGACGCAAACGTGAAGCTCTTCACGTCATGCGTCTCCTGATGAACGTCTATGCACACGAGGGTGTCATCGCGTTCGCTATCCCAGAACTCCGCCCTCTGCGGAGCCAACGAAGTCTGCATCGCATTAGTATCCATGGGCGCGCATCCGGTCGATGTACCACGTTGCGAACTTGTCGAGGGTGGTCTCTGCAAAGCGCGAGTAGGGACCGGGAAGGTAGGCCGGATCGAGAGCGCCGGCATGCGCCCTGGCAACGAGTTCGGCGTCCTGGTCGGTCGTCGCGACCCAGACGTCAGTCAGCTTCTGCAGATCGTAGTCCACGCCCTCGACGGCATCCGTGTGGACCAGCCACTTGGTGCGAACCAGCGTCTTCCCGGCTGAAAGCGGAATGACGATCGCCACGACGGCGTGGTCGCCCATGAAGTGATTCCAGCTATTGTGACCCCAAAGATGGGTGTCGCCGAGGTCCTTCCGCGTGATGTTGCCGAGCAGTTTCGAGGAGGCAGCCGTTGCATCGGGCGTCTGGGATTCACCAGCGCCGGCAATGATGAGGCGCTGGGTCCTGAAGTTTGTCTCGCAGTCCACGAGCTGCTCGACGGCGGCAGATGGGAAACCGTCTGCCTCCCAGCTTTTGGTACGCTCGGCATAGAGCGCTTCGTGTTCCCTGGCCTCTTCCAGATCTTCTGGGCTCAGCCCTTCCGGATCGAAGCCGAAGTCGAGATCGACGAAGGATACGCACAGTTCCGGATGGTTGGCGGAGCAGTGATAGCATTCGCGATTGTTTTCAATCGTGAGCTTCCAGTTCCCGTCCTCGATGACGTCGGCCTGATGGGCCACCTTGGCATTGCGGATATCGTAGGGAGCCAGGCGCTCCGTCATGACCTGCTCAAGCCGGTCGATGTCCTCGGGAGGATTGTCGGAAAGGCAGGCGTAGATCAATCCGCCGATCGACTTGAAGTTCACCGGGCGGAGGCTCTTGCAGCTTTTGTCGAAGTCAGAGCCCATGTGAGGCGCATATGTCAGTTCGCCGTCAAGCTCGTAGGTCCATTGATGATAGGGACAGACCAGCTTCGAAATGACGGTCGATCCCGCGTTCAGGATGCGGGCGCCGCGATGGCGGCAGACGTTGTGAACGACGCGGATCTGATTGTCATCGTCACGCAAAATGATCAGGCTGCTGTTTCCAATGTCGACAACCGTGGCATCGCCCGGTTCCGGCACGTCGCAGTCGAGGCCGATGCATATCCAATGCTTCCTAAAAAAGACGTCGATGTCAGCCTGGAAGACATCGTCTCGGATGTAGAGTCCAGCGGGAAGCGAATAACCGTCGGCTCGGCTGTCGAGCAGCGAGGAAATCGGCGAAGCGAATGTCTGTAGCATGATCTTACCTTATGCGTTGGATGCGCAATTCTTCGCCGAACCGATCGGTCGTTCAACGGCATAAATTTGCAGCCTTCGCATAATCTGTAGTAATGTCATATCAGGCGATGGGAACGTCGCTGTTAGAAGGGTTGGCACATATGAATATTCGCAGAAAGCTCCCGCCGCTGGCGGCGCTTACCGCCTTTGAGGCCGCGGCACGGGTCCGGAGCTTTACGAAAGCGGCCGCGGAACTGGGCGTGACGCAAGCCGCGGTCAGCCGACAAATCCATTTGATGGAAGAAACTCTCGGATTTCCGCTTTTCCGGCGTCTGCACCGAAGCATCGAGCTGACCGACAAAGGGCAGGTGCTGTCGACCGCGGCGACGTCAGCGTTCAATCTCATGGCCGATACCATCGGCGAACTGACGAGAGAGGAGGACGAGGGAGCGTTGTCCATTTCGGCAACGGTGTCGATCTCGCACTTCTGGCTCATGCCAAAGATCGCGTCCTTCTCGCGCCTTCACCCGGACAGCCGGCTGAGGATCGTCTCCCAGGACGACACTGCGGGGCTCGGGGGAAGCGATCTTGCCATAAGATATGGAAATGGGGTGTGGTCGGATGGCAAAGCCGAATATCTCTTCGACGACGAATTGTTTCCGGTCTGCAGTCCGGAGTACGCCGCGAAACTGGGCAGCGCTCCGGCTCTGGAGGACATCGCACGGCAGTCGCTCATCAGCTACGACAGCAAGAATCCAAGCTGGATCGGCTGGGAAGAATGGCTCGCGGCCTTCTCGATCAAGCTGGCGAAGGCCCCTTCGGGCCTCCGCACGAGCTTCTATACCGAAGCCGTGTATGCAGCGCTCAGCGGCCAGGGAATTGCTCTGGGATGGAAGCGGCTCGTGCAAAATCTCCTGGATACCAAGTCTTTGATCCGGCTGACGGAGCAGTCCGTCGTCCCAAGGGATGGATATTTTCTAATCGTGCCGCCAAGAAGCGCGAACAACGCAAAGGCCTTCCAATTCATCGACTGGCTCAAGGCGGAGGCTGCTGACTAGGGGCGGGGCGCGCAAAATTGTGAATAGCGCGAGCGTTCAGCCATCACAGCTCCAATGCTGCCTTTCTGCCTTCATAGAAAGCATAGGGAGCCTGGCGCGGGGCGGCGCAGTCCCCGATCGAAATGACCCGGTGCTCCGATGAGCGCAGTTCCTCCGCAAGCACTGTCATGGACATGTTGGTCGTCGCGAGCACGAGACAGTCGCCCTCCACGAATCGCCGCTCGCCGGTATTGTGATCGAGCAAGGTGGCACCATTGCCATGCCATTCGAGAATGCTGACTTCCAGCAGCCAATTGACACCCAGCTTGGCCAGGATATGCCGAAGCGGAACGTCGGCAGTCGTGCGCTGCAGTTCCTTTCCGATCAAAGGATCAGGCGAGAGCATGGTAACCTGATGGCCCTCTTCGGCAAGCTTCCACGCAGTTCCACCACCCCGCCAGCCACCCCCTTCGTCGAACAGCAGCACGCGCTTGCCGGGTCGCACCTGGCGGGCCATCACCGCTTCGATCGAGAAAACATTGCCTCTTTCCAGACCTGGTAGAACAGCCACGGCCGGCAGCGCCTTCTGAAATCCGGTTTCGGGCGCATAGGAACCGGTAGCGAGAATCACGACATCGACGTCGAACTGCGGGATGTCGGAGGAATCGACAAAGGAGTTGAGTCGAACATCCACTCCAAGGCTCGCCAACTGCCGTTCGTACCATCCGATGAGGTCGAGGATCTGCGCTCGTCTCGGCTGCATCCCGGCGAGGAGGAAATTGCCGCCCAATCGGCTTGCAGCTTCGGCAAGAACGACGCTGTGGCCGCGTTCGGCCGCCACCCTGGCGGCCTCAAGTCCGGCAGGGCCGCCGCCAACCACCAACACCTTCTTCCGATTGGCTGCTCGCGTGAAGCGATCGCCGCCCCATTCGAACTCCCGGCCAGCGGACGGATTGATAAGACAGCTTATCCAATAGTCGCGCGACCGCCGGCCCCAGCACATCTGGTTGCAGGAGATGCAGCCTCTGATGTCCCCGGCTCGTCCTTCATTTGCTTTCGTCGCCAGATGTGGATCGGCTATCTGTCCCCGCACGATCGAAACGAGATCGGCAGCACCCTCTCCGAGCACTGTCTCCGCGTTCTCCGGCGTTCGGATATGGCTTTCCGCGATCACGACAGCGTTTTTGACTGCGCGCTTGATCGTGGCGGCGAGATCCACGCCCAGCTTTTCGGGATAGAGGAATGTCGGCATCAATTTATGGAAATCGAGATAGCCGCCGGATCCGCACGTCACATAGTCGACCAGACCGAGATCGTCGTGAAGGGCGACGATTTCAGCAAGCTCGTCTCTTGTCAGCGCAACGCTATGGTCGGGCTCGTCGCTGATGGCGAGACCGATGATGAAGTCGGGGCCGCACAGCGCGCGGATGCGTGTCATGATTTCGCGGGAAAATCTCGTGCGATTTTCAATCGACCCGCCCCAGTCGTCCACGCGGCTATTGGACCAGGGCGTCCAGAATTGATCCACAAGGCAAAGATAGGCGGCCCATACTTCGACGCCGTCGAAGCCGGCTTCCTTGCAGCGGCGGGCCGCCTGAACAAAACCGTCGATCGTTTCCCAAATTTCGGCTTCGCTCATGGCATGAGAGCCATCGCTGTCATGGTAGCTGGGCAGGCCCGAGGGCGACCAATGCGGATGATAGGAGTTGTCGGAATCGCCATGCGCTCCGATGTGATAGAGCTGCTGAACGGCGACGGCGCCGTGACCTTTGATTGCTTCGGCAACCCGCTTGAAGTGAGGAATGACGCTGTCGTCGCTTGGCCGAAAGTTGCCGCGCGTGAGCACCGCGGCCGGGTGCACCGGCATGGGTTCGACGACGATCATCGCAGCTCCGCCGATGGCGCGCTCGGCGTAGTAGGCTATATGCCGCTCGCCCGGAAGGCCGCCTTCAGACATGTTGGCGGTGTGCGCCCCAAAGACGATCCGGTTGCGCAAACGGTGACCGGCAAGCTGGATCGTCGAAAACAAATGAGGGAAAGGCTTTGACAAGGGGCGCTCCCTAGGAATGAACGATGAAATGGCAAAGTTGCGATGCCTTCGCCCGCCGTCTCATGGCTTTAGTGCTTTCGTTTGGACCCATCGGAAGCTCCCGAAATGCTCTTTCGAACGTGATGCACAGTCTTCCAGACGGCGAAGAACACCAGAGGGATGGCCGCCAAAACGGAAAGTTTCGCAACGTGGGGATCGAGGCCGAACTCTGCGACGCTTTCGGAGACCATCTTGAACAGAGCTACGGAATAGTAGGTGATCGCGATGACCGAGAAGCCTTCGACCGCCTGCTGGATGTGCGTCTGAATCCGGGTTCGTTCGTCAAGGGACTCCAACAATGACGCGTTCTGATCTTCGAGCTGCACCTGCACGGTGGTTCTCAGCAAATCGCCGGCCAAACTCACACGCTCGGCAAGTTCATCGAGGCGCCTTTCAGCCGCTTGAAAGGAGCGTATTGCCGGTTGGAAGCGACGATCGATGAATGTTCCAAGTCGCTGGCGCTGCTCGACCCGCTCCTCACGCAGCTCCTTCAGCCGGCTTGCGACGATCTCGGCATAGGCTCTCGTCGCACCGAACCGGTGTCTCGCGGTCGCCGAAAAATTCAGGAGATCCGAGGATAGTTTGGTGACCTCGGACAGAAGAGCTTTTTCGACTTTTTCCGCGCTCTGCATGTGTCGGATGAGGCGATCGAGGCGCTGGTCGAACTCGGCGAGCTTTGTGACGGTTTCTCGGGCCACCGGCGTCGCAAGCAGCGCCATCATCCTATATGTTTCGATCTCGAGGAGACGACGCACCATCCGCCCGGCGCGGTAGGCGTTGAGGTTCTTGTTGAAGAGCAGGATTTCGACGAAGCCGTTCCCGCCTATCCGGAAGGTGGAAAGCGCTTCTGCGTCGCCGCCGCCAACCTGAGAGGCCACGAAGTCTGCTTGCGGTCTCTCTAGTCGCACACCGCCTTTTTCCTCTCGGACGGTGACGCGCACCGCAGCGATGATTTTTCCTTTGACGGCGTCGCAAAGCTCTTGGAAAGGCGCGGGCGGGCCATCGTCCTGCGCCTTCACGATCGGGACGACGAATGTCAGCGTGAGGAACTCGGTATGCGGCTCCCACTTCAGGCGCCCACCGCCGAACCGGCCGATGCCATGCTTGCCCTGTTGCGTCGTCAGCACCTCCTCCAGCCGCATTAGATCATCCGAAACGGCAGGAGGGCCATCTTCCCCGATGACAGCAACGTGCCAGACATCGACGTCGCCCTCGAAATATAGCGAGGGCCGAGCGTGGAGTTCGTTATGAAGCTCCTCGCGGAGCGGATGCTCCAAGAGCGGGCTTATCATAGCACTCATGAAGCGGTCGCAAGCGACGGACTGCCGGCGGACATGTCATGCGAGCTGACCAATGCGCGGGTGAGCTGCCTGAGGTTCACGGTTCCGACTGTCTCGCCCTCGTCTCCGACGACGACGATATCCTCGTCCGGGCCGGACACAAGGGTTCGCACGGCGTCTTCAATGGTCGTGCGAGCCGAAATCGTTTTGCCGGGATGCTGCGCGCCGGATTGAGCGGGGCTCATCACTGCCTCGACATGAACCACGCGGCCCCTGTTCACCTCTTTGACGAAATTCGCGACATAGTCGTCGGCCGGCCGCAGCACGATGTCCTGGCTCGTGCCTTGCTGTATGATTTGTCCGTCCCGCAAAATGGCGATCTGATCGCCGAGGCGAAGCGCCTCGTCGAGATCGTGGGTGATGAAGACGATCGTCTTCTTAATCTCCTTTTGGAGGTCAAGGAGGACGGTCTGCATGTCCATGCGGATCAGGGGATCGAGCGCGGAATAGGCTTCGTCCATCAGAAGAACGGGTGCGTCATTGGAAAGCGCACGCGCAAGGCCCACGCGCTGCTGCATGCCGCCCGACAACTGATTTGGATATTTCTGCTCAAAACCCTTGAGACCAACACGTTCCAACCATCTCATGGCAGTGTCGACACGTTTTGATCGATCCATACCCTGCACTTCGAGCCCGAACATGGCGTTGTCGAGCACGTTGCGGTGGGGCAGAAGCGCGAACTTCTGGAACACCATCGCGGTCTGATGTCTGCGGAACTCACGCAGCTCGCTCTCGCTCATCTTCACGACGTCGACACCGTCGACCAGCACTTCGCCGGCGGTCGGGTCGATCAGCCGGTTGATGTGCCGGATCAAGGTCGATTTTCCCGAGCCGGAAAGGCCCATGATGACCTGAATGAAGCCTGATGGGATCTCGATGTTGATATCGCGCAATCCGAGAACGTGGCCATGCTTCTCGTTGAGCTCAGTCTTGCTCAGTCCCTTTTGGACGGCATCGATATATGCTTTGGGGTTCGGACCAAAGATCTTGTAGAGATGCCGGATGGCGATGCCGCCGAAATGATGGTCAGCCATGAATGGTCTCCCGATGCTTCTGGAGCCGCTTGCCGTAGGACTGACTGACTCGATCGAAGATGATGGCGATGCCGACAATGGCAAGGCCGTTGAAAATACCCAGCGTGAAGTACTGGTTGGCAATAGCCTTCAGAACCGGCTGGCCAAGTCCCTGAACGCCGATCATCGAGGCAACCACGACCATGGCGAGAGCCATCATGATCGTCTGGTTGATACCGGCCATGATCGTGGGCAGAGCAAGTGGCAACTGCACCTTGAACAATTTCTGGGAGTTCGAGGTCCCGAACGCATCCGCAGCCTCCAGCACGTCCCTGTCCACCAGTCGGATTCCGAGATTGGTGAGCCGGATCATCGGGGGAATGGCGTAGATGACGACGGCGATAAGCCCCGGCACCTTGCCGATCCCGAGCAGCATGACGACCGGGATGAGATAGACGAAACTCGGCATCGTCTGCATGACGTCGAGGATGGGGTTGACCACCTTCTGCACGCGATCCGAGCGCGCCATCAAGATGCCGATGGGGATACCGATGGCAATGGAAAGCACCGTGCAGACGAAAATCATGGATATCGTGTGCATGGTATCATCCCACATGTCGAAATAGCCGATCAGCAGGAGTGTCACGAGACAGCCCAAAACCACCCGCAAGCTTCGGCTCGCAAACCAGGCAAGCGCCAGGATGATTGCGATGATGATCGGCCATGGCGTTTGCGTCATGAAACGATCGGCGGCGATCAAAAAGTGCTGCAGCGGAGAAAAAAAGCTTTCGATCGCGTCACCATAGCCACGGGTGAAGCTGCGAAAGCCATCATCGATCGCTTTTTTCAGCGTGCGAAGAGCGTCGTCGTCCATGTGTGGGAATTTGTAAAACCATTCCATCTTGTTCCCCTTTTCTCAAAGGCAGGCGCGGTGAGTCTTTTTGTTTCATTGCCCAGTGAGAAGCGGTGCGCTATCCGCGCACCGCATGATTTTTCGATTAAAGCGAAGCTTCGATTTTCTTCGCCGCTTCCGGCGAAACCCACTTCGTCCAAGTGTCCTTGTTTTCCTTGAGGAAGTGCTTTGCGCCGTCTTCGCCGCTCGCCTGATTGTCGGTCATCCAGGCCATCAGCTTGTTGACGGTGTCATTGCTCCAGGAGCGCTTCGAAAGGTAGTTCATGACATCCGGACCAGCCTTCTCGGAGAAGGGCTTTGCAACAAGCGTGACGACATGGTCCGTGGGCCATGCATTCGGCTTGGGATCGGGGCAATCCGCAACGGTGTTGCAGCGCTTCCATTCCGCAGGATCGTTCGGCACGCCCGCATCGAGCTTTACCATCGCGTATTTGCCGAGCAAGGCGGTCGGAGCCCAATAGTAGCCGACCCAGCCTTCCTTACGCTCGTAGGCCTTGGCGATCGAGCCATCGAGGCCGGCAGCCGAGCCGGTGTCGACCAGCGTGAATCCAGCCTTCTGAGCGTCAAAGGCCTTATAATATTGCGAGGTGACGACCGTGCCGCCCCAGCCTTGCGGACCGTTGAAAATGGCGCCCTTCTTGGCGTCTTCCGGATCGGGGAAGAGTTCGGGATGCTTCAAGACGTCCGGGATCGTCTTGATGTCCGGATGAGCGTCGACGATGTATTTCGGGATCCACCAGCCCTGTACACCGCCATCGGGGAGCGGCGAACCAACTTGAACGATACGCCCTTCGTCAGTTCCCTTCTTGACGACTTGGGGCAGAAGATCGATCCAAGCTTCCGGCGCGATATCCGGCTGGCCCTTTTCGGCCATGGAGGTGATCGTCGGGACCGTGTCACCGACGGTGATTTCGGCGCTGCAACCATATCCTTCGTTGAGAATGATCTTGTCGAGGTTCGATAGAACCTCCGCGCTCTGCCAATTCATGCTGGCGATGGTGAGGCTGCCACACTCGGCGGCGCTCGCATACGACGCGCCTCCCAGCAGGCCGAACATCATGCAAGTTGAAGCCAAAAGTTTTTTCATTATCGTTCCCTCTGCGTTGCGGCATGTTTTTGCGAGCGGGGCGCCGCGTAAACCCGCTCCCACGGTTGTCAGGATGCGTCTCCCATACTTACCGATTTGATAAACGCGGCGGTCAAACCTTTCGAAACCGCGGTATTGAAGCCGGCAGCGCGCATCTCTTCGATCGCCGCCGCGGTCGTGCCGCGGTAGTCGAGAAAGGTGCGGACGATGTCGTTCGGACAGTCTTCGCGTTGTTCGAGCAGGCAACCCGTTCCTGTCAGCAGGGTAAGGACGGCTCGCCGCGCCACGTCGGCGGCAAGACCATGGCCCACCGCGTCGTCCATCATCGCTGCGGCCAACAATGCAGGAAAAGCAGGCCCGGAACCGGTCAGGCCGGTCAGATAGTCGATGTCGCGCTCGCTGGCCACCTCGTCCTGAACGCCGCAAGCGTCAAAGATGGCACGGACGATCGCACGATCATCTTCGTCGACGGCGCTCGACGCGATCCATGGCGTGTAGGATTTCGAAACTTCGGCTGCCGCGTTCGGAAGCGTCCGGACAGCGCGCTCGGTCCTGTGATGTGTGCAGATGGCTGCGATACGGATGCCCGCCATCACGGAAATCACCAGTTTGCCGCCCGCGTCGACCGAAATTGCGGGCCAGTCTTCCGGGCGTACGGAAAGAATGATCACATCAGATCGATCTGCGAGCTCCTGGTTGTCCACTGTCCAGAATGAACCGGGAAAACGTGCCGGCTTGCCCCGGCGATAAGACAGCGAGAGGTCTGCGGGGCTGACGATGCCGGCCTTGAGAACAGAAGCGGCAATGGCACTGCCGAGCCAGCCGGCCCCGCCAATTATGCCAATTCTCAACGAGCCGCTCATTGTCCGCCTCCTCCTAATCGGGCTTGTATCCATGTCTTGCATAGAAGCGATCAAGCTCCCGCTGCTGCGGGACTTCGCCCGTGTAGATCGCGATGTATTCCGGGATTCTCTTCATGCGGAGAGCAATATCTTCGTTAGATTGCATGGAGATGTATCCGATCTGCACCAGATAGGTGGTGCGAGCGCGGACATCGGCCGTAATCTCTGAAAGGCCGAAACGCATGAACATGCGGCTGAGTGCCTCCATGCGCGTCCTGTCGGCCTTCTGAACTTCAGCGAGAATGTCCTCCGACTGAAGGGCCCAGCTTCGAACGGCGAATTCGAATTTGCTATCGAAGAGCTTATCGTTGAGCCAGCAATCGAACACGTTAAGCATCGCTTCAGCCAAGGACTCCGCATAGGCTTCGGACTGCTGAACGATGCCTCCGGTATTCTTGTCGCGCCAACGCGCTATCAGCGACGCCAACAATTGTTCGCGGTCCTGGAAGAACCAGTAGAAGCTTGTTCGCGAGAGGTTCAGCCTCTTCGCCAACGGAAGAATCTTGACCGAGTCGACGCCAGACGAGAGCAACGAGTCATACGCGGCTTCGAGCCACGCCTCCTGTGATCCCCTCCAGCCACTGTCGTTTAAAGTTTGCTCCATGAGACATCTTCTAGCAAATTGTTAAATGTCGCACAAGAAAAATGTACACATGTGTCAATGCTAATGACTTTAGTGTTTTATTTATTGACACATGTGTACATGATGCTTAGCGTCCCCGGTCGACGTACGCAATCTGGAGCCCGGCACATGTCGAACGACCCTCTTCTTCAGCCCTATCAGCTAAAGCACCTCACACTGCGCAACCGCATCATCGTGACATCTCACGAGCCCGCATATCCTGAAGACGGTATGCCGAAAGAACGGTACCGCGCCTACACGGTGGAAAGAGCAAAGGGCGGGGTCGCCCTCACGATGACGGCCGGATCCGCTGCAGTCTCAAGGGACAGCCCGCCGGTTTTCAACAATCTGCTCGCCTATAAGGACGAGATCGTTCCCTGGGTCCGGGAAATGACGGACGCCGTTCATGAGCAGGGCGCTGCGATCATGATTCAGTTGACCCATCTTGGACGTCGCACACGCTGGGATAAGGGCGATTGGCTGCCGGTCGTCGCTCCGTCACATCACCGCGAGGCGTCGCATCGCGCATTCCCGAAAAAAATTGAAGATTGGGATATCGAGCGCATCATCAAGGACTTCGCGGACGCTGCCGAACGAATGAAGGCGGGCGGCATGGATGGCGTCGAGCTGGAGGCCTACGGCCATCTCATCGACCAGTTCGCTTCGCCGCTCACCAATGAACTCGAGGCCCCCTACGGCGGCTCGCTCGAAAACCGCATGCGCTTCTGTTTCGATGTTTTCAAGGCGATGCGTGAACGGGTGGGCGACGACTTCATTTTGGGTGTGCGCTACACCGCCGACGAATGTCTTCCCGGCGGCACCAGCAAGGCCGACGGTATCGAAATTTCGAAGCGGCTGAAGGAAAGCGGCCTCATCGATTATCTGAACATCATCCGCGGACACATCGATACGGATCCCGGCTTGACCGATGTCATCCCGATCCAGGGCATGGCTAATTCGCCACACCTCGATTTCGCCGGCGAGATTCGCGCCGCGACAAACTTCCCGACCTTCCACGCGGCGAAGATTCCGGACGTCGCGACGGCTCGCCATGCCATCGCGGCAGGAAAGGTCGATATGGTCGGCATGACCCGCGCGCATATGACCGACCCGCATATTGTCAGGAAGATCATTGAAAAGCGTGAGGAGGACATCCGTCCCTGCGTCGGCGCGAACTACTGTCTCGACCGCATCTATCAGGGCGGCATGGCCTTCTGTATCCACAACGCTGCAACCGGCCGCGAGCAGACGATGCCGCATATCGTCGCAAAGGCTGAGGTTCGTAAGAAAGTTGTCGTCGTCGGTGCCGGTCCTGCCGGTCTCGAAGCCGCCCGCGTGGCTGGGGAACGCGGCCACGACGTCGTCGTCTTCGAAGCAGCGCCTAATGCTGGGGGGCAGATTCGACTGACCGCGCAAAGCGAACGCCGCCGGGAAATGATCAGCATCATCGACTGGCGCATGAGCCAATGCGAGAAGTACGGCGTCAGGTTCCACTTCAACACCTGGGCGGAAACGGAAACGGTGACCGCGGAAAATCCGGATGTCGTCATCATTGCGACCGGTGGCCTGCCGCATACGGATGTTCTGTCGAAGGGCAACGAACTCGTCGTATCCTCGTGGGACATCATCTCCGGCGACGTGAAGCCCGGCACGAACGTTCTGATCTTCGATGACGCCGGCGATCATGCCGGCTTGCAGGCTGCCGAATTCCTGGCAAAGGCCGGAGCGAAGGTCGAGATCATGACGCCCGACCGCTCGTTCGCGCCGGAAGTCATGGCGATGAACCTCGTCCCCTATATGCGCTCGCTGCAGAAGCTCGACGTCACCTTCACGGTCACGTTCCGACTGGAATCGGCTGAGAAGAACGGCAATCAGATCGTCGCCCATGTCGGAAGCGACTATGGCGGCGTCTCCAAGCAGCGCCTCGTCGACCAGATTGTCGTGAACCACGGCACTATCCCGCTCGACGAGCTGTATTTTGAGTTGAAGCCGCTTTCGAGCAATCTCGGTGAGATTTCGCACGACGAGCTCCTGGCCGGAAAGCCTCAGTCGGTCAATCGCAATCCCGAGGGCAAGTTCCAACTGTTCCGCATCGGCGATGCCGTGGCTGCGCGTAACACGCACGCGGCAATCTACGACGGTCTGAGGATTGCGAAGGACATCTGAGATCGAGAGGCCGGCCGCGGGTCTGTCTGGGAGGAGACGGAATGGTTGAAAGAAGTGAAGATCTCCAGCGATTTGTCGATGCCGCTTTCGTCGCCTTCGACAAGTTCGCTAGGGAGCCGGAGGCTCGCCGCTCGATCCCGCAGATCTTTGCGGCGTTGCAACGCCCTGGGCAGGAACGCGAAGGCCCCGGCAGCCGCCTGCCTGTCTGCGAGCTTTCGCCCGCAGCGCTTTCCATCCAGACGTCGGATCCTGCCCTGCGGCAATTGATCGACCGCTTCGAAGGCGTCGAACGCAAGCTGGAATGGCGTCGAAAGACAACGCGTGTTGATACGGCCAGCGAGAACTTTGCAGATGGCCATGCGAATGCGATGATCATCGGCCCCGGCGGGCTTGAAGAGCGTGACGATCTCTGGCTTGGCGTCACCTTGATGGCGCCGCATGTATGCTATCCGGATCATGATCACGCGCCGGAGGAAGTCTATCTCGTCCTGTCCGAGGGCGAGTTCCGGCAGGGGAACGGGGACTGGTTTTCGCCCGGTATCGGCGGGTCGTTCTACAATGTCCCGCAAATCAAACATGCCATGAGGTCGGTCGATACGCCGCTCTTCGCCTTCTGGGCGTTGCTTGCCGAACGGCCGCACTGAATGCGCAACAATCTTCGGAACACAACAATCTTCGGAACAAATGAAAAGGGGTCCGCCATGAAGATTCTCGTCCCTGTTAAGCGGGTTGTGGATTACAACGTCAAGATCCGGGTGAAGCCGGATGGATCGGGCGTTGAGCTTGCGAATGTGAAGATGTCGATGAACCCGTTCGACGAGATCTCAGTCGAAGAGGCGCTGCGCCTGAAGGAGGCCGGCAAGGCCGAGGAAGTGGTGGTGGTGTCGATCGGGCCTGCGAAGGCCGAAGAGACGCTGCGCACCGCGCTTGCCATGGGCGCCGATCGCGCCATCCTGGTCGAGACCGACGATCAGGTCGAGCCGCTGGCGGTCGCAAAGATCCTGAAGGGTGTGGCCGATGCCGAACAGCCGGGCCTGATCATCGTCGGCAAACAGGCGATCGATGATGACTCGAACCAGACCGGCCAGATGCTGGCAGCTTTGCTCGGTTCGGCACAGGCGACCTTTGCCTCGAAGATCGAGATCGGCGACGGCAAGGCGCCAGAGGGTACAGCAAGGGTGACCCGCGAGGTCGACGGCGGCCTGCAGACGATCGAGGTCAAGCTTCCAGCCGTGGTCACATCAGACCTTCGCCTCAACGAGCCGCGTTATGCCTCGCTGCCGAACATCATGAAGGCGAAGAAGAAGCCACTCGACAAGAAGGCACCCGCCGACTTCGGGGTCTCGACTGAGCCGCGGCTGAAGGTGCTGAAGACCGAGGAGCCGTCCGGCCGCAAGGCCGGCGTCAAGGTCAAGTCGGTGGCCGAGCTGGTCGAGAAGCTGAAGACCGAAGCCGGCGTGCTCTAAAGGATAGGAAAGGAAGAACTTCACCATGGCCATTCTTCTTCTGGCTGACCACGACAATCAAAGCCTTTCCGACCAGACCGCCAAGGCGCTGACGGCAGCAAGCCAGATCGGCGGCGATGTGCATATTCTCGTCGCTGGCAAGGCCGCCAAGGCGGCGGCCGAGCAGGCGGCCAAACTTGCCGGCGTCTCCAAGGTGCTGCTGGCGGAAAGCGACGAGCTTGCCAACAATCTTGCCGAGCCGCTTGCCGATCTCATCGTGTCGCTGGCAGCAGGCTACGACACCATCCTGACGGCCGCCACCTCGGTCGGCAAGAACGTCATGCCGCGGGTTGCAGCCCTGCTTGACGTCGCCCAGGTCTCGGAAATCATCGAAGTCGTGTCGTCCGATACCTTCAAGCGGCCGATCTATGCCGGCAATGCCATCCAGACGGTGCAGGCAAGCGACGCCAAGAAGGTCATCACCGTGCGCACCGCCTCCTTCGCCTCGGCAGCCGAAGGTGGCTCGGCCACCGTCGAGGCGATCGCGGCGGTCGCCAATCCCGGTCTGTCGAGCTTCGTCGCCGACGCGCTGTCGACCTCGGACCGTCCGGAACTGACGTCTGCAAAGATCATCATCTCCGGTGGCCGCGCCCTCGGCTCGGCGGAAAAGTTCAAGGAAGTCATCCTGCCGGTTGCCGACAAGCTTGGTGCGGCGGTTGGCGCCTCGCGCGCGGCCGTCGATGCCGGTTATGCGCCGAACGACTGGCAGGTCGGCCAGACCGGCAAGGTGGTGGCGCCGCAGCTCTACATCGCCTGCGGCATTTCCGGCGCCATCCAGCATCTTGCCGGCATGAAGGACTCAAAGGTCATCGTCGCCATCAACAAGGACGAAGAGGCGCCGATCTTCCAGATCGCCGACTACGGCCTTGTCGCGGACTTGTTCGAGGCGCTGCCCGAACTCGAAAAGGCGCTGTGATATCGGAATGACCGACGCCGGCGATCTGCGTGAACGCGAAGTCGAAATTTGACGTGGTGATCGTCGGCGACCGGCCCGCTTAGGGGCCGGTCTGTCCGAAATATGTGAACCACCTAACACTATGAGGGAAGGAAGCAAATCCATGGACGTACGCGCCGCCGTCGCCGTTGCCGCCGGTAAACCGCTGGAAGTCATGACCGTTCAGCTCGAAGGCCCAAGGGCCGGCGAAGTGCTGGTCGAGGTCAAGGCAACCGGCATCTGCCATACCGACGATTTCACGCTCTCAGGCGCCGATCCGGAAGGCCTGTTTCCGGCGATCCTCGGCCATGAAGGTGCCGGCATCGTCGTCGACGTCGGACCGGGTGTCACCTCGGTGAAGAAGGGCGATCACGTCATTCCGCTTTATACGCCCGAATGCCGCGAATGCCCGTCGTGCCTGTCGCGCAAGACCAATCTCTGCACGGCGATCCGCTCCACCCAGGGCCAGGGTCTGATGCCGGACGGCACCTCGCGTTTCTCGATCGGCAAGGACAAGATCCATCACTATATGGGCTGCTCGACCTTCGCCAATTATACGGTGCTGCCGGAGATTGCCGTTGCCAAGGTCAACCCGGACGCCCCCTTCGACAAGATCTGCTACATCGGCTGCGGTGTCACCACCGGCATCGGTGCCGTCATCAACACCGCCAAGGTGGAGATCGGCGCAACCGCCATCGTCTTCGGTCTCGGCGGTATTGGCCTTAACGTCATCCAGGGCCTGAAGCTTGCCGGTGCCGACATGATCATCGGCGTCGATCTCAACAATGACAAGAAGGCCTGGGGCGAGCGCTTCGGCATGACGCATTTCGTCAATCCGAAGGAGGTTGGCGACGACATCGTGCCTTATCTCGTCAACATGACGAAGCGTGGCGCCGATCAGATCGGCGGCGCCGATTACACCTTCGACTGCACCGGCAACACCAAGGTGATGCGCCAGGCGCTGGAGGCAAGCCATCGCGGCTGGGGCAAGTCGGTGGTCATCGGCGTTGCCGGTGCCGGCCAGGAGATTTCGACGCGTCCGTTCCAGCTCGTCACTGGCCGTAGCTGGATGGGCACGGCCTTCGGCGGCGCCCGTGGCCGCACCGATGTGCCGAAGATCGTCGACTGGTACATGGACGGCAAGATCCAGATCGATCCGATGATCACCCACACCATGCCGCTCGAAGACATCAACAAGGGCTTCGAGCTCATGCATTCCGGCGAGAGCATTCGCAGCGTGGTGCTTTACTGAAGCCTGTGTCTCCGACATGACTTTGTCTTGAACGTCCCGCCACAAGCGGGGCGTTCAATGCAGCACAGATGACTTCGGTATAAGAGCTGCAATGCCCGCCCGGCCTGGTATCCGATCGGCCGTGTCGACACGACCAGAAGGTCAGGTCAGGCTCGAAGCAAATTTGTCCCAGCCTTCCTTGACCGTTTCCATCGCGACATTGGTGGATGTGCTGGCAACGTGAGGCAGCGTCGAAATCCGCTCTCCCAAGACCCGACGATATCGTCCGATATCGCGCGTCCTGATCTTGAGCAGGTAATCGAACCTGCCGGCGATCATGTGGCATTCCTCGACTTCCCTGATCTTCTTCACGGCGTCGTTGAAGCTCTTCAGGGCATCCTCCCGCGTATTCGAAAGCTTCACCTCCACGAACGCGATGTGGTCGAGCTGCATCTTCGCCGGATTGAGGACCGCCTTGAACCCTTCGATATATCCGTCGTTGATGAGCCTCTTGAAGCGAAGCTGGCACGGCGTCTTGGATAGGCCGACACGGGCGGCCAGCTCGGTGATCGACAGCCTGCCATCCTGGGCCAGCGCTTCGAGGATCTTTCTGTCGAATTGGTCTAAATCACTAAAAACGTCGGCTTCAATAGGCATATCGTCAGATCCATGCGCCAATAATAAGTTCATATAGCCTGAAAATCCTCATTTTCAAGTGAGAATGCCGCCGCTCGATCATGTTAGATCTCTCAGCAGGATTGAGGAGCCGCCATGGGCAAGGCCTGCACGGCATTCGGCATCTGAGTTGGCTTCGAACAACACTATGATTTGAGGTTTCCGATGACACATGAGACAATTCGCCAGCGTCAGGACATCGACCTGTCGGCAAACTATCGGCCTATCTCTTTCTCCGCCGTAAAGGCCGCCGTCAGCGTGATGCCGACGAAGACGCGGGATGAGCCGAGGAAGGATTCCCTGAAGCATCTTCTTCTGCCGGAAAGCCTGCCTGAATCATAAGCGCTGAAAACCTTCGATCCAGATCACCATCGCCAATAGGTTTGCAAATGCTCAAAGTCGTCGCCGACGTCGCCAATTCCGACCCCAATTCTCCCCAGCCATTTGCGCAATTCGCGCCTCCGATCAAAGAGCAGTCTGACCTGCGTCGGGCCATCACGGCCGCCTATCGCCGCCCGGAGACCGAGTGCTTGCCTCCGCTTGTGGAAGCGGCGAGGATTCCTGCCGATGTAAAAACATCGGTGCGCGCGACGGCCCGCAAGCTGATCGAGGCGCTCCGTGCGAAGCATAAGGGCACGGGCGTCGAGGGTCTCGTTCACGAGTATTCGCTCTCCAGCCAGGAAGGCGTCGCTCTCATGTGTCTTGCCGAGGCGCTCCTGCGCATTCCGGACACGGCGACACGCGATGCCCTGATCCGGGACAAGATCGCGGAAGGTGACTGGAAGTCCCATATCGGCGGCGGCCGGTCGCTTTTCGTCAACGCGGCGACGTGGGGCCTGGTCGTCACCGGAAAACTGACGGGGACCGTCAATGACCGAAGCCTTTCAGCAGCCTTGACCCGGCTTATCGCCCGCTGCGGCGAGCCAGTCATCCGCCGTGGCGTCGATATGGCGATGCGCATGATGGGCGAGCAATTCGTCACCGGCGAGACGATCGAGGAGGCATTGAAGCGCGCCCATCCCCTTGAGGTACGGGGCTTCCGCTACTCCTACGACATGCTCGGCGAGGCAGCGACCACGGCTGCCGATGCCCTCCGTTACTATCGCGACTACGAGAACGCCATTCACGCGATCGGCAAGGCCTCCGGCGGCCGCGGCGTCTACGAAGGTCCCGGCATTTCGATCAAGCTTTCGGCCCTTCATCCGCGCTACGCCCGCACGCAGTCGGACCGCGTCATGGATGAGCTGCTTCCCCGGGTTCGCGAGCTGGCGCTGCTCGCGCGCAAATACGATATCGGCCTGAACATCGATGCGGAGGAGGCGGATCGTCTCGAACTGTCGCTCGACCTGCTGGAAGAGCTTAGCTTCGACCAAGAGCTTAAGGGCTGGAACGGCCTGGGCTTTGTCGTCCAGGCCTACGGCAAGCGCTGCCCTTTCGTGCTCGATTACGTCATCGATCTGGCACGCCGCTCCGGCCGGCGCATGATGGTGCGGCTGGTGAAAGGCGCCTATTGGGACGCCGAAATCAAGCGCGCGCAGCTTGATGGTCTTCCAGACTTCCCTGTCTACACGCGAAAAATCCACACAGACGTTGCCTACGCCGCGTGTGCCCGCAAGCTGCTCGCGGCGACGGACGCCGTCTTTCCGCAGTTCGCCACGCACAACGCCCAGACGCTGGCCACCATCTATCATCTGGCCGGCCCGGACTTTCAGATCGGCAAGTACGAGTTCCAATGCCTGCATGGCATGGGCGAACCTCTTTATGACGAAGTTGTCGGCAAGCAGAAGCTGGATCGCCCCTGCCGCATCTATGCCCCGGTCGGCACGCATGAGACGCTGCTTGCCTATCTGGTTCGCCGCCTGCTCGAAAACGGCGCCAATTCCTCCTTCGTTAACAGGATCTCGGATGCGAACGTCTCGCTCGACGAACTCGTGGCCGATCCGGTGGATCTCGTCGAAGCAAACGCGCCGGTTGGCAAGCCGCATGACCTGATCGCCCTGCCTCGCAATCTCTATGGAGGCGAAAGGCAGAACTCGTCCGGAATCGATCTTTCGAATGAAGCCGAACTTGAGGCGCTCGCGGCTAATCTTGTCGCCACGACGCGGCAGTCATGGCATGCCTTGCCTCTGCTTGCCGATGGATCCGTCGAGGGAGAGACGAGACCGATCCTCAATCCTGCCGACCATGGCGACGTCGTTGGCCAGGTCACCGAAATCGGGATCGATGCCGCCGCGAAGATCGCCCGGCTTGCGGCCGAGGGTGCGCAACAATGGGCTGCCGTCTCGCCGGCGGACCGCGCCGCATGCCTCGAGCGTGCTGCCGACATCATGCAGTCGCGGATCGAGACGCTGATGGGCGTCATCATGCGTGAGGCAGGCAAATCGGCGGCAAACGCGATCGGCGAAGTGCGCGAAGCGGTCGACTTCCTCCGCTACTACGCGGGACAGGCGCGCCGAACGCTCGGCCCCTCGCACGCGCCGCTTGGCCCGATCGTCTGCATCAGCCCGTGGAATTTCCCGCTCGCGATTTTCACGGGGCAGGTCGCCGCGGCGCTCGTCGCCGGCAACTCGGTGATGGCGAAGCCGGCCGGTGTCACGCCAATCATCGCGTTCGAGAGCATCAAGATCCTGCACGAAGCCGGGGTGCCGAGGGGTGCGCTTCAGTTCGTTCCGGGTAGCGGTCGCCTTGGTGCTGCGCTGATCGACGCGCCGGAGACCGCCGGCGTCATGTTTACCGGTTCCACCGGTGTCGCGCGACTTATCCAGGCACAGCTTGCGCGGCGGCTGTCCAAGTTCGGAAAGCCGATCCCGCTTATCGCCGAAACGGGCGGTCAGAATGGCATGATCGTCGACTCGTCGGCTCTGGCCGAGCAAGTGGTCGGTGATGTCATCGCATCGGCCTTCGACAGCGCCGGTCAGCGCTGCTCTGCGCTGCGCGTCTTGTGTTTGCAGGAGGAGATTGCCGATCGAACCCTGAACATGCTGAAGGGCGCGCTCCAGGAGCTGAGCATCGGTCGGACGGATAGGCTCAGCGTCGACGTCGGGCCGGTCATCAATCATGAGGCCAAGTCGGAAATCGACACCCATATCGAGAAGATGCGCGGCCTCGGCCGTAAAATCGACCAGTTGCCGCTGCCAGAGACTGCAACGCTCGGCACCTTCGTGCCGCCGACCATCATAGAGTTGAAGACGCTTTCGGACCTGACGAAGGAAATCTTCGGCCCCGTGCTGCATGTGATCCGTTACCGCCGCCAGGATCTGGACCGGTTGATCGACGACATCAACGGCTCGGGCTACGGCCTGACGTTTGGGCTGCATACGCGCCTGGACGAGACGATTGCTCGCGTCACGGGGCGGATCAAGGCCGGCAATCTCTACGTCAACCGGAACATCATTGGCGCCGTTGTCGGCGTTCAGCCATTCGGTGGACGCGGGCTTTCGGGAACGGGACCGAAAGCGGGCGGCCCGCTCTACATCGGTCGTCTGGTGCAAAAAGCGCCGGTTCCTCCGCAGCATAGCTCCTTCCATATCGACCCCGCGCTTTCGGATTTCGCCCTCTGGCTTTCCGGAAAGGGCAAAAGCGATGACGCCGAGGCGGCGCGCGAACTCGGGAGCCTTTCTGCCGTGGGTCTCGAAAAGGAGCTTGCCGGCCCTGTCGGCGAACGGAATGTTTATACGCTCCATCCCCGCGGCCGGGTGCTTCTCGTTGCCACAACGGAGCGAGGCCTCTATCGCCAAATCGCTGCAGCACTCGCGACCGGCAACCATCTGGTCGTCGACGAAATTTCCGGACTTCGTTCAACGCTTACGGGCCTTCCGGCCAGCGTTGCCGCACGCCTGGCATGGACGACGGACTGGAATGCCGATGGCCCCTTTGCCGCCGCTCTGGTGGAAGGAGACGCAAAACGGGTCCTCGAGATCAACCAGCGGATCGCCGCGCTTGATGGACCGCTTGTCCTTGTCCAGTCGGCGACGACGGCGGAGCTTGAGAGCGATATCGAGGCCTATTGCCTCAACTGGCTTGTCGAGGAGGTTTCAACCTCGATCAACACGGCGGCCGCCGGTGGCAATGCCAGCTTGATGACGATCGGATAGGTCCCTTATGTTTGGCGGCGGCACTCGAAATGCCGGGAGCCGTCGCTGTTCATCCAAAACGATCCGCCATCTCGATGAGCAGCACCAAACGATTCCTGCCAAGGACTTTTGTCGTCGCATTACCTATCCGCCTACTTGTAGGTGATCGTATCGCCGACTCTTGGACGATTGAAGAAATGGCGATCGAAGGTGTAGCCATTCGAGCCGGTAACGGACGCAAAGAACGCCGAGACGGGGGTCGTCAATGTATATTGCACCCGCGTTAGCACGACCTGCACGCCGGTTTCCTGTATCTGCGAAGGTATTGTGATCGTGCTTGTCGTGCCGGAGGTAAGGGCTGTTGTATTCAGCGCGGCAGACCAGTTGACCGTCGCGGCGCCGCTGCTGCTGATATCGTTCACCGAGACAGTGATCGTAAGCCCTGTGGTGGTATAAGGCTGCAGGATGAAGCTGGCGCCGGTAAGAAGCTTCGCGACGTCGGCCTTTGTCCAAGTGCCCTGCTGTGAGATCATGTCGCCGGTAGTGGAGGCAATCTCGTCTATCTTTCGGCTGACTGTAAGCGCATGGCCGAGATCAATGGAGCCAAACAGCAGAACCACCAGGAGCGGCAATAGGAGGGCGAATTCCACCCCTGAGGCGCCCGACCGATCGCATGCCAGATAACGGATGCAGAATTTGGCCAACCGGCAAGAGGACAGGTTCCGTTTCGGGATCATGTTAGAAAGGCTCGTTTCGGAACAGAACGGCAGATCCGAGCAGATAGCGGCCATCGGAAAGCTCGGCGCTCGACAAGGTGAAAAAATTGACGACGGCAGTCCAGGGCAGAAATGCCTGGACAAGGATGTAGTCGCTGCCCTTGCCGATATTATAGGTCTCGGTGACGGCGAGCTTGCCGCTGCTGTCGATGGGGTTGGTGCTGGCGACGGTTGATATGTCGGAAAGCACATCGACCTTTACCAACAGATTTCCGGAGCATTCGAACGCCAAAAGCATATCGGTGCAAATTTGGGCTTTGAAATCGGCCAATGTGAGATTTGAGGACGCGGCCTCGCCGGTCCGGATCATTCGCGAGATCTTCTGCACCGAAGCGTCCAATGCAGAGTCGATGAAAAACATCAGCGACACTTCGATGATCGCGAATATGAACATAAACAGTGGCAGGGCCAGGATCGCGAATTCGATCGCAGCTACGCCGCGGCGATCGGCGAGGAGGCGGCGCAGAAGTGCAAACGGTTTCGTCTGCCTCATTGGGTCAGCCGAACGGATGTGAGATATTGAGTGAAAAGTGCTGACAGACCTGTCGTGATGTCTGTCGACGATGACGCGGAAATAAACAAGCTCTTGGAAGATGCGCAGTCGGCAAGCGCATAGGGGATGTAGTCACGTCTCGTGATGCTGGTCGAGACCCCGCTATCCATCGTGCCGCCCCAGGTGCTCTTCCAACTGGCGCTCGCCATGGTCGAGCCGACGGTTGCGTTATAACCCCAGTCCGTGGTGATTGGCAGATATTCGGTATAAAGAACCGCCATGGTGGCGGACTGGTTCTTGACGTAGGCACACCAATCGGGATTAAGCGGTGCCACCTTGTTCCAATATCGTCCAGACACAGCCTTCCCTTTCGACCATGTCACCCCGTCGGTTACCCATTCGCGCTGCGATTGGACGCCGTCCGTCAGCAGGAGAACCAGTTTGAGCGGTTTGGACGAAGAGGTGCCATCGCCACCAGTTCCGACCATCTTCTTCAGCGCGGTCAAGGAGACGTCAAAATAGGTATAGGTCGTCGACGTTGCGCTTGTGAGACCGTAGCTGTCGGTGGTGAGGCGTTTGCGCGCGGTCGTGGTATCCAGCGTCGGAGCGAGAACTTCCGTGGCCGTATCACCCAAGCTGTATAGCCCGACTTTGATGCGTGCATGACTGCTATCGGACTTATCGATCATATCGAGCACTTCACCGACGGCATCTACGGCAACGTCGGCGCGCAGTTTTATACTCTTTGCGGTGCTATATTCGTAGTTGTTGGCGTAAGATTTACCGCTGACTGTGTGCGCATCGCCCGTGTGGCAGGCAAACTGGCAGCCGATGCCGGAATACATGGTCTGCTGACCCGCCGTCGTTGCCGCCAGAAGCATCGATGGCGATTTGTCGATCACGATGTAAACGTTGAGATAGGACGTGGCCGGTCCTTCGACGGCACTTTCCACACTGACGGGAACCGTCGTGATATTCGCAAGCTGCATCAAAGTTGTCGGAACAGTGCCGCTCGCCGTCGCCGTTATGCGATGGTTGGTCGTATCGATCTCGATATCGCCAAGCGAATAGCTGCTTTCGACCTGCGCATGAAACCAGTCGGAAACTTTTTCCTTGAGGGCGTCAGAGTCATCCGTATCGATCTGTTTGACGGCGGCGATTAGGGCCGCGTCAAGATCGGCCTGCATACTCTGCCTGACATTGTAGGCCCGGATGTAGTCGAAGCTCGCGCCAACGGCGAGGATCATAGGCACCATTGTGAGGGCAACAACGATTGCAACGTTGCCGCCTCTGTCTCTTCGCAGACCACGAAGGGTCTCGACGAGCCGACTAAGTGAATATGAAAAACCCGAGCTCAAAAAACACCGTCACTTATCTCATAAAAATAGTGACGACGATGACGTACCGAAGAAGGTTAATCTTCGATGCATTCTTATCCGCGGCGGCGGAAAGCACGCTGTCGGTCTGCTATTCTGTGCGCAAATTGTACATGCCTGCGGATTCTGGATATTAGTATGACAAATATCGCTCATCGCAATCTGAGATGGCTGGAGGGAGCGAAGCGCCGCTATCCTGAGCCAGAATTGGGTAAGATGCTTGGCAATATGCTCGGAGGACCGCATTGCTGTGGTCCTCCGATGTGTTTGTTTTAAGCCTGCGCCGTGGTTCTTGCCGGCACGACGGCATTGACCGCGACCGCGACGAGGATGTTTGCCGCGAGCGCAAGCAGTCCGGTGTAGACCGTGAAGGGTTCTCCGCCGAGGCTGATCAGGTGCAAAGGCTTCCAGCCGGCATCCCAGACGAGGAAGGTGCCGCCGATGAAGCCGACGAACCAGCCGGCGAGCAGGCCCGGCGCCCGGAACCAATTGGTATAGAGGCCGAAGACCAGGGCAGGCAGCGTCTGCAGGATCCAGATGCCGCCCAGCAATTGCAGGTCGAGCGCAAACTGCGTCGGCAGGAAGATGATGACGAGCAGGGCACCCACCTTGACCACGAGCGAGGTGATCTTGGCCACCTTGGCTTCGCCCGCGCTGCTTACCTTTGGGTCGACATAGGCCTTCCAGAAATTGCGGGTGAAGAGATTGGCGGCACCGATGCTCATCACCGCAGCCGGAACCAGGGCTCCGATCGCGATTGCCGCAAAGGCGAAGCCGGCAAACCAGCCCGAGAACAGCGTCTTGAACAAGGTCGGCACGACATCATTGGGGCTATCAAGTTTCAAGCCGGCGGCATGGCCCATATAGCCGAGCAATGCCAGCAGACCGAGCAGCAGCGTATAGGCGGGCAGCAAGACGGCATTCTTGCGAATGGTCTTGCCGCTGTTGGAGGCAAATATACCCGTCAACGTGTGCGGATACATGAACGCGGCGAGCGCCGAGCCCAAGGCGAGCGTGGCGTAGGCGACATATTGATTGGGGCCCAGGAGAAGGCTTCCCGATCCCTTGGCCTGGAATGCGGCATCGGCTGCGGCGAAGACATTGGCGTAGCCGCCGAGTTTTGAGGGAATGAGCGCCACGGCAGCGATCACCACGACATAGATCATGATGTCCTTGACGAAGGCAATCAATGCAGGGGCACGCAAGCCGGCCGAATAGGTGTAAAGCGCCAGCACCACAAAGGCGATCGCCAACGGTAGTTCGCCATGGAGGCCAAGTGCCTTCAGGACCGCGGTCATGCCGACGAGCTGCAGCGCGATATAGGGCATGGTCGCGATGACGCCGGTTGCCGCTACGGCGAGTTCGAGCGCGCGTGAACCATACTGGCCATGTACGACGTCGCCGGCAGTCACGTAGCCGAAATCCCTTGCCCGCTTCCAGAGAACCGGCATGACCATGAAGACGAAGGGATAGACGACGATCGTATAGGGCAGAGCGAAGAAGCCATAGGCTCCGACCGTATAAACAAGCGCTGGAACGGCGATCACCGTATAGGCCGTATAGAAGTCGCCGCCGACCAGGAACCAGGTGATCCAAGTGCCGAAGCTGCGGCCACCCAGGCCCCATTCGTCGATATGGGCAAGTGTGGCCGGTTTCCGCCAGCGGGACGCGACGAAGCCCAAAATCGTCACGAGTGCGAAAAAGAAGAGGAAAACGGCAAGCGCCGTGCTGTCGATGTCAGTCGTCATGGCGCGTGCTCCGATAGGCGATATAGGTCAGCGTCGCGGTGATCGGGACCCAGGCGAGCTGGTACCAGTAGAAGAAGGGAAAACCGAACAGGGCCGGCTCGTGGCTATTGTAAAGGGATGGCCAGAGCAGGCCGATATAGGGAATGATGAGCAGCCAGAGCGCTGCCTTGCTTCGTGGTTTTTCCATGTCGGATACCTTCCGGCGCCACATATGGCGGCAAGTTGCGGTTATCAGCGTGGAAGGTTGCGTGTCAGTCGCTAGCAGAGACGGACTCGCTTGTGCCGTTGCAACCAGTTTCCCCGGCTGAACGGAAGCAGACGTCGTGCATTTGAAATCCTCCCAGCGGCTCGCCCTCCAGCAAGCCGCAGTGAAGTCCTACGGTGACGGTTTTCGTGAGACAAGATGCCGGACGAGGGAAATGGCGGAGCCTACCCAGAAGTGGGTAGGCCGCGATTCATCGCGTTTTGAGGCTGATGCCATGATCGAGCGCATAGCGGATGAGGCCCGCGGTCGTCGCAATGTTAAGCTTCTTCTTGACGTTCTTGCGGTGCGTTTCGGCCGTGGCGGGCGTTATGCCGAGAACCTCGGCCATCTCCTTGTTGCTGCTTCCGGAAACGATGAGACTGAGGACGTCGCGCTCGCGCGGCGTCAGGGGATCAGTGTCATCTCCGTTCTTTCGCTCCATCAGCACGTCGACGACACCCGACGAGAAGTATGTTCCGCCCCGGGCCACCGTTTCGATGGCCAAAACGATTTCGTCGGTCGAGACATCCTTTAGGACGTAACCGGCGGCGCCGCGCATCACGGAGGAAGAGATGTACTCCCGGCTGTCATGCATGGAGAGCATGACGACTCGCGTTTCGGGCAATTCGTTTCGAAAGAGTTCGATGGCATCGATCCCGTTCAGCTTCGGCATGTTGATGTCCATCAGCACGACCGCAGGCCGGGTATCGCGGCCGATGTCCAGGCCGGTCTGAGCGAGCCCTGCCGTTCCCACAACGTCTATATGATCATAGGTTTCGAGCACGGCCTTTAGCCCATCGATCACCAGCGGGTGGTTGTCGATCAATAGCACCTTGATTTTAGGACATGCCGTCATGCAGCTTCGACCTGATCGCGGGGCTGCAGATTGGCCGATTTCGGCATCATCGCCGTCAGTGTCGTGCCAGCGGCGGTGCTGTCGATTAGAAGCAGGCCGCGGAAATGCGCCATTCGCTCCTGCATGTTGCGGAGGCCCAGACCGTGCCCGCCGGCATCGGAGGCTTTGGTATCACCGAAGCCCGTGCCATTGTCGGAGATGGTCATGCGTGCCCGCCCGCTGTCACTCCAGAGCCGCACCGCAAGGCGGCTCGCGCCGGAATGCCGCTCGACATTGTTGAACGCCTCCTGAGCGACGCGGTAAAGAGCCGTGCTGGCCTCGGGCTTGAGTCGGTCGACGAAACCGGACGCTTCGATTTCGGTGACAATCCCGCTCCGCTCCTGGAAATTATGGCACAAAGCCTCGAGAGCCGCCGTCAGGCCCATATCGTCGAGCACACGCGGACGGAGATCATGGGACAGCCGCCGGATCTCCTTGATCGCGCCATTCAACGCCTCCACGCCGCGCTCGATCGTGAGCGCCGCATCGTTGACGTCGATCCTGACCTTCCGGCCGGCGAGATCCATGGCATAGCGGACGCCCAAGAGGTTTTGCGAAACCCCGTCATGCAGTTCGCGGGCAAGCCGGGCGCGCTCTTCCTCCTGTGTGTCGATAACCCGTTGTGTCAGCTCCTTGAGCCTGCCATCGGCCATGCGTCGCTCATGAAAGGTCAGCAGCATGCAGGTGGTGAAGACGACGATGACAGCCGGAACGGCAATCATCGCCACGATCACAAAGGTACTTTTGATGCTGGCGCGCATGCTCGCATTCGCCGCCGCCGTCTGCGCGTAGACATCGTCGAGATAAACGCCCGTTCCCACGACCCATCGCCATTTGTCTAGGCCGACGACGAAGGACAGCTTGTCGGCCACCTGGCCGCTGGATGGCTTTTGCCATTTGTACTGGTGCAGCCCGCCGCCCGCCTTTGCCGTCGCGATCAGCTCGGCGATCACCTTGTCTCCGTTCGGATCGGTCAGATCGAGCCAGTTGCGGCCGGGCCGGAAGCTCTGGCGCGGATGGACGATATTGTTGCCGTCATAGTCGTAGACAAAGAAATATCCGTCCTTGCCGTAGTCGAGCGAACCGAGGATCGCCGCGACCTTCGCCTTGGCTGCCTGATCGTCCGCCGCCGCGTCTCCATAGGTCGTCTGGATCGCGGAAACGGCAAGATGGGTCAGGTTGAGGATCTCCGTTTCCTTGGACTTCAGCATGTTCTGCTCGAAGGTCGCGATATTGACTTGCGTGAGGTTCGCCGACTGCCAAGTGATGAAACTGGTGATCGCCAGGATCGCGATCACAAGCGGTATGATCGCCAGCGCAATGATCTGGTGCCTTAGCGACAAGAGATGGCCCTCCCAAGTTTCTCGGCCGATTTCGTCCGCGTCTCTCCTCTTCACGGACCGCCGAAATATCTTTCACTAAAGCGGCAAGGATAATGCACGGTCAAGTATGGCGCCTGCCCGATCGGGTGACGTTCCACTCCACGCGGTGGCGGATGACAGCGAGCCAAGGTGCGAGCACGTCGCAATAGTGTTGCTTTTTCGCAACGATTCGCGCCCGACATTCTACAATGTGAAATTGCATACTTGCCGATCGGCCGATCTCATGTACTATGGCCGCATCCGCAATCAAATCAGAGGAGGCGTGAAATGAAATCTATTCTCATGTTTAGTCGCTTCTCTGGCGGAATGGCTGCAGTGGTGTCGATGCGATGTGCCTCGAGCCCAAGCCAACATTGGCACCCGGGCTATTAAGCCTCGGATTTTCTGCCCGTTTAGCATTTTCCTTGTTACCTTGACGTGACCGGCTACCGGAGCGCTCGTTTGCATTTCCGCGTCGGTATCCGCGCGTCTTTTGACCTTCGAAAGGACCCGGCTGCATCGTTGCGCTGGGAAAGAAACTATGCGCGAAGAACAATCTTTAGTTGCCGACACTCTCGCGGCGACCGTTGATGAACTCTGCCTGAAATTCGGCGTCCGGAAGACCGCGTTTGCGTTGTTCCTCGCCGGATGGAGGCATCAGAAAACGGTAAATCAAACCTCTCACCTGTCCAACCGCATGCGCCAGGATATTGGCCTTCCGGAGGGTGAGGAAACGTGCGGATTTTCTGTTTTGAATTTCCGGTCATGGTGAGGGGCCGGAATGACCAGGCTAGGGCAAGGGGTGAAAGAGACGCCTCTCGCTCCATTCCCGGCCGGCTCGGGGCCGGTTTGGAACCATCGCTATGTGGACATGGCGCGCCCGCCACTGGGTGCGCCCGGCTCTTTTCTATTCGGCGTGCTGAGGTCAAGCGCTTTTGAGCTTTCAGCTTCTCGATGGTATGGCGTCTCTCGCGGGCCCTCGCTTCTCTTCGGGATCGGCACACGGCCCTCCCATTGGATCAGTAGAATGAGATGGCCCAATCTGTTGCGCGTTCTGACCGCGGTGAAGCGATCGACACAAGAGCCCAAGCGAGCTCATCTCATCCATCGTCCCGCGAAGGACGCCTTTCCACCGGTTGGCGGAACATTATTGTCTCTTTCCAGCAATCCACTTAGACGGACGCAGGCATATTTTCCCTCGTCCAGCGGAATTCTATTCCGTCGCTCCACATGCGGTCATGATCACGGCAAGCCGTCGCGCCAAGGCTACAATTGCCTTTTGCCGGCCGCGTCGCTTGGCGATCTGCATGGCCCACGCTTTGAGCCAGGACCATTTCTGGACCCGTGTCAGCATGACCTGCGCGGCCTCATAGAGCAGCACTCGCATGGCTTCATCGCCGCACAACGAGATCCGGCCGACACGGCGGCTTTCACCGGATTGGTTGAGAACTGGCGTCAATCCGAGGGATGGCCCAACAGCTTTCGAACTCTTGAAGCGGGCGGGAACGTCGATCGTGCTGATAAAAGCGAGCGACGTAACCGGGCCGACACCAGGAAGCGTCATCAAACGTGTGCAGATCGCATCGCTCTTGGCGATTTCCAACACTTGCCGATGCAGGCGGGAAAATTCCTCACGCAGCTTCCGCCTGGCGGCCAGGAGCGCGGCCGCGATCTGCGCCAGATCGGGCATGCCTTCAGTGAGCTCGCGGATCCTATCCTCGAAATTGACCGTTCCGACCACGCCAACTTTGAGCCCAAAATTGCGCAAGAGACCGCGAACGTCATTCTCGATGGCAATTGCCTTTTCCTGCAGAAGCTTGCGCGCCGTTAAAAGCGCACGGTACTTCTGGCTCGTCAACGTCTTCACATGGACCGGGCGGAACAGGTTAACACGCATCATCTGTGCGATGCCCCGCGCATCGTTGCGATCGCTCTTGTTGATCTGGGCCTTGAGGAAAACTTTGGTGTGCCGTGTCTCGATGCAGATTGCTGCCTGCCTCAGCAATCCGGATGAGGGAGAGCTCTCCGTCTCACTGGCCGTGGACGGTGGCGGCGGCCGTTCTGGCGAGGTCTCGCATTTAACAGCCAAGTGACCGCACTGGTGGTGTGTGGCACTACTGGGTGCGGCTTGACGTAGTGGTCGCCATCGCATTCAACGTTTCCGCGTCGCGTCCATAGATGTCGTCGTAATATTCGACAGTTCCGTCTGTAGTCGGCCATGCGGTGAAGTAAGCAACATAGACAGGCACCTGTTCAGGAAGCAGCATGTCCTTCTTCTCTCCACCCGCTATCTGCTGGCTGACGAAGTCGACCGTCTGATTGAGGACGGCCGCCGCCATGCCACGGGGGTTCTCCAGACGCACACAGCCGTGGCTGAACATGCGGTCCTGAGACGCGAATTTGCCGCGAGCCGGCGTGTCGTGCATGTAGATGTCGTGGGCATTGGGGAAGAGGATCTTCAATTGCCCGAGCGCATTATCTGGCCCAGGCGGCTGGACAACCGATATATTCTCGAGCGGCTGAGACCAATCGACCTTCGCTGACGGCATCTGCTTCCCCTTCACGGAAACGATATAGCCTTCCTTGTCCAAATAGGCAGGATCGCGCTTCAAATGTGGCAGCATCTCATTGTGAATGATCGATTGCGGCACACCCCAATCAGGATTGAATTCGACCGTCTTGATCGACGCATTGAAGAAATTTGTCTGATGGCCCTGCTGACCGATAACGGCCTTCATCGAAAGTGTGGTCTGGTCGTTTTCGTTATAATATGCCATGTAGGCGGGCTGGTTGATGAAGACGTACCGCTGCGGGAATTGCTGCGGTAGCCAACGAATCTCCTCCATGGCCACAATTACCTTATTGATATCGGCGGCGGTGTCCGGCCCCTGTCCGGATGTCCGCAAATAGTGAAGCTCGGCAGCAAGCTGGCCAAATTTCGGGTTGCCCGGCATCAGTCGGTCGAAGACGGGCATGAGATCGGGCAAGACGGATAGCTGAGACATCGTTGTCTTCAGATCGACCGGCTTGCGTTTGAAATCGTAATAGTGGGACAACTGGTTCGGATCGATGCGCCCACGGAAATTGTCCTGTAAGAACATCAGCATCTTACTGGACAACGCTACCTCGAATTGAGCCAGCGCCTTCACGCGCTCCGGTGAACCTTGCGGCAGGGACTCGAACGTTGTCGACACGGCGTAGTCCTCTGGCGTCAACCCCCAGTCGCCGGCCTGTTTCATCAGGTCGATTGCCTGCGCAGCCTTTACCGTCGCACCCTTACCATCCACCCAGACGAGCTTTGCCTTCGGTTGATTGTAGTAGGCCTCGACGATTTCCGCGATATCGACGTTCATAGGCACTTGCAGGCTGCTCATTTCGCGGAAGATCTTTGCCTGACTCGCGGCTACGGGATCAAAAAGCGTGGCTAGTGGCGATGCATTACCCTGTGGCGAGAGTTCGGCAATCCGGCGCGCCGGACCGGCGTAGGGAACTGACGATTGCGTCGCATCCGCAAGCGCCGCCGGCGAGGCTTCCGGCGGCTTGGTGGGCGCTGCCAGCGCACTTGCTGAAAGCATGCATAGACCAACGAAAGACGGGAGTGCGCAAACGGCTGGACTTCGTTTCATCTTTTGTCCCACAACGTGAATTGAATATCTGTCCACGGGCTCCGACAGTGGTTCGGCCATCGAGGCCGACATGCCATTGTTTCGAACTATCGGAAATTCGCGTGAACGTGCCGATGCCTTGGACGCATAAAGAGGCTATTTGAAGGTCAATCGCGCCGCCGATGATAACGCCAAGAGATCCCATCGCCGTCTGACGCGGGGCATAGCTGGTACACCCTTGGGCCGCTCTGGTCTTGAAAGAAGTCGAGCTGCCCGCCCGCTGCGTCTGGTTGCACTATTGTAATAGCTCGAGGCCTGCTGCACCGACCGATGTCGCGACTGCTCCATTGCTTCGGGCAGCGGAATACCGCGATTGGCCGCTTCCGTCAGATATCCCGACCGCAGCCCGTGCGCGGAAAACTCCCCAACCTCCCGCCCGGCCATTCCCACCCGCTGCCTACGATATCATTGACCGCCTTCGGATCGAGCGCCCGGCGAGACACATTCCCCCAACGATCGATCCCCCGAAACACACTGCCGCTGTCGATCTTCGCGGCCGCCAGCCAGGCATTCAACGCGTCAACGGGCCGGCCGGTCAGATAGACGACCTCGTCCTGGCTGGCGCCGGAATTTTTGGTGCGGCCGAGATGGATGGAGAGCGAGGGGAGGGGACTGCCGTCCTCGCCTTTCACCGGCGACTCGACGGTCAACTGCTCCTTGCGCAGACCGGCGACTTCGCTGCGCCGGCGGCCGCCGGAGGCGAAGGCGACCATCAGGATGGCTCGATCCCGGATTCGACCCGTCGCATCTCGTCTGGCAGGGCATCGATTACTGCCAGGCGATCAAGGATTATGCCAGCAAGGTATTCCATGTTCACGCCAAGGACATGGAGATCGACCGAAAGATTCTCGCTCGGAGCGGAATTCTCGGGCGCTCGTTCGCGCCGAAAAAAGGCCCCGACCGCCGGTGGTGGCGCGCGCGTGCGCCAGGTTGGGGCGAAGTCAACTGGCCGAAGTTCATCAGCGCCGTCATCATCTCGGGTTACCGGGGCAATCTCGATATCGAGCATGAGGATGACGTCTTCGCGAGCATGCAGACGATCCACTCGATCAGGTCGGAAGCCGATGTGGTCAGCAATTGTAGCCAGGAACGTGCTGGCTTGCGGCTCGGCTACAACACCCTCTCCAAGCTAATCGTGACGCGAGGCGGGAGATTGAGATGAGCAATTTATCCGGTCACGCTTTTCAATGGCGAGGATCTTTACGCGGCAAACCTGCAAGTCCAAGGCTGCCGGCGGCGCTGAAGACTGGCCCAGCGAAACGACGCACCGCACCGCTAACACGTTAGCTAGCAGCCGACATCAGCGCCAGCGCTGTCAGATGGATTATAGGCGCCAAGTACTTTATTCAATCCAATAGCTGAAATTTCAAATGTGACGATGGAAGTATTGCCCGTGCTATCCCGAATTAATTCCCGTTGAAATTACTTGTATATAAGGTGTAAAATCGCGGGAGAAGAAGTCGTGGTGCGGCTTCGTAGTAGTAGAAGGAGGAGATTGTCATGGCAATCGCTCTGATGAAAGGAAAACGGACGCAGGATTGGGCAATTTTAGTCCTAGCGGTATGTCTGTTCGTTTCTCCGTGGGTCTTTGGCTTCACAAGTGAGGCAATGCCAAGCTGGAACGCTTGGATTGTTGCCGTCATGCTTGGCGTGCTAGCGACCGCAGCGCTTTCGGTGTTTGCCGAATGGGAGGAATGGGCAAATATGGGGCTGGGTCTATGGTCCATCGCATCGCCCTGGTTGCTGGGTTTCGCCACGAACATGAATGCAATGTGGACAAATGTGGTTCTTGGCGTGCTTATCTTCGCTGTATCGGCGTGGGCGGTCTGGGACGTTCATCATCCACACGCCCATGCTTAGATTACGACCGCCTTGCGTCAAATGACCGTCGCGGCGGCGTGTTGCGCAGGATCAGGGCAACCAAGATTTCGAAACGCTCGTCGGCAGCCCAATGACCGCGAGCGAACTGCTCGAATCGGCGGCCCGCAAAGGCCGATTCTCGGGCGTGTGGTGCAGTTTTGGCTGCCGCCTGCCTGACCTGCCCGGATCAGAGTTGGCCGTCGATCAGTTTGGAGACCTCGGATGCCGGCAGCGGCCGCGAAAAGATATAGCCCTGGACCTCATGGAATCCTTCCGCATTGACGATCGCAAGCTGATCCTCCGTCTCGATGCCCTCGATTGTTGTCGTTATGCCCAAACTCTCACCAAGGCCGGCGACGGCTCTGACGATTGCGAGCGATTCCTTTCCATGCGGCAGGTCGCGGACAAAGGCTTGATCCACCTTGATCTTGTCGAAGGGAAAGCTTCTGAGATAGCCGAGCGACGAATAGCCTGTTCCGAAATCGTCCATGGCGATTTTCACTCCAAGGCCACGCAGCTCCTGGAGCACGTGGAGATTGTGTTCGCTCTCGTCCAACAGGACCGATTCCGTTATCTCCACTTGCAAACGTGCCGGAGCGAGGCCGGAAGCAGATAGGGCATCGGCCACCGTCTTAACAAGGTTCCGATGCTTGAATTGGACGGGCGATAGGTTGACGGCTATGCTGACATGCTCGGGCCATCGAGCAGCCTGGCGGCAGGCTTGAGCGAGAATCCACTCGCCCATCGGCACGATCAGCCCGGTTTCCTCGGCAATGGGAATGAACTCTGACGGGGAAATCATGCCTCTTTCGGGACTGCGCCACCGCAAAAGCGCTTCGCAGCCTGTTACACGGCGCGATCGTAAGTTAATTAGCGGCTGGTAATGCAGCTCGAATTCGTTCCTCTCCAGCGCACCTCGGAGCGCAATCTTGATCTGCTGGTGCGCTTGCAGTTGAGCATGCATCGCCACATTAAAGCGTCTGTAAGTGCCCCGGCCGCTCGACTTCGCGCTATAAAGAGCGATATCCGCCGCTTTCATTAATCGATTATTCGTTGAGCGAGATGGCAGGCCCCATCTTCATCCGTTGCGGCAGGGAGTATGATGGCGAATTCGTCACCCCCCAGTCGCGCAACGATGTCTGTAGCCCTCACGCTCTGAACCAACCGGGCGGATACCTGCCGCAGTTCTTCACGGCCGACTCATTCTACGACAAGAATTTTTTGCAACAAAACGCGCCATGTCGGCATCTATTTTGAGCGATTAGGCGGCCGACATTTCCGGTGTCGCAAGATCGCGCTGATCAGTCAGGTAGGTGATCAGATCTTCGATTGTCACCAGGAGAAGACCGTGACGTTCGGCGAACTTCTCAAGATCCGGAAGGCGCGCCATGGTGCCGTCGTCATTGGCGACTTCGCAGATCACCCCAGATCCGGAGTAGCCTGCAAGCCTTGCGAGATCGACGGCAGCCTCGGTATGGCCGGGGCGTCCAAGCACGCCCGCCGGGTGCGCACGCAGCGGAAAAATGTGGCCCGGGCGGGCAAGGTCGTCAGGCTGGGTGCCCTGCGTAACAAGGGCGCGAACCGTCGCCGCACGATCGGCTGCAGAAATCCCTGTCGTCGTTTCCGGAATGTAGTCCACGGACACCGTGAAGGCGGTCTTCAGAACCTCGGTATTGCGCGGAACCATGAGGGGAATGTCGAGCTCATCCAGCCTTTCACCCTCCATCGCCACGCAGATCAGTCCGCGCGCATAATTCATCATGAAGGCAATTGCCGCAGGCGTGATGGCATCAGACGCAATCACGAGGTCGCCCTCGTTTTCCCGATCCTGATCATCAACGACAACAACGATCTCACCACGCGAAATCGCCGCGATTGCATCTTCGATTTTAGAAATTGCCATGCACTTTGCCTTTCAAGGGTTAGCCGCTTTTGCGGCATCCAAGACTTCTTTCGAAGTCACTGTTTATCCCTTGGGCGAACAAGCCTGCGGACACACCACGACACTTGTGGTGCTCGCACGGTTGCTCTCTTCCATCCGGACTTTAACCGTCGGCCCCGGCCTCTCACCGGGTCTGCTGACCCTCCGCGATTTGCAGAGGCGCTCGCGGGCTCCGAGTTTCCTCGATACCGCCGGTGGGGAGTTTCACCCCGCCCTGAGAACGCGGATAAGATAGGCGATCGATATGGCTTCCCGCAAGAGGGCAGTTTCCCTCTCACTGTCTTTTATGCGACACAGCCGGTGAACAGCTTGGTTTCTCTTAGCCGACCGCGGTCAGGACATGATGAGACCGCCATCGACATTGATCGTCTGCCCCGTGATGTAGGCAGCATCATCGCTCGCGAGAAAGGTGACGAGGCCGGCGACGTCTTCGCCTGAACCGGCGCGCTTCATCGGAATGCCTTCGACCCATTCTTTCATCAACTCGCCCGGACCGTAATTGCCGAGGAGCTTACCCCAGGCCTGATCATTATAGGCCCACATGTCGGTCTCGATGATGCCGGGGCAGAAGGCATTGACGGTTATGTTTTCAGTGGCGACTTCCTTTGCGAGGCTCTGCGTGATCCCGACCACGCCCATCTTCGAGGCGGCATAGTGCGGCGTATAGATAAAGCCGTCTCGCGCCTGTCCCGATGCGGTATTGATGATGCGTCCGCCGCGACAATGCTTGCGCATGCGCAGGATCGCTTCCTGCGCGCACAGGAAAACACCCTTGGTGTTGACGGCCATGACCTTGTCCCACTCGCCTTCGGTCATGTCTTCAATCCGCGCGATCGTAATGACGCCGGCATTCTGGATCGAGACGTCGACAGAACCGAAGGCATCTTCCGCCGCGTCGTAAAGGGCCTTCACACTTGCTTTATCCGTGACGTCACCGACGAAGGAGATCGCTTTGCCGCCGTCCTTCCTGATCTGCTCGGCGACGGAGTGCACCGGTTCCTCATTGGCGGAAACGACGAGATTCGCGCCCTCTCTCGCAAAGCGTCTTGCGATGGCGGCACCAATGCCCCGGCTGCCTCCGGTGATGACGACGGTCTTGTTTTCGAAGCGGTTCATTCGGATGTCTCCCGGTCAATCGCCGTGCTTCCGCGAACGGCGCTTATCAAAGTAAACTTCAAGGCCCTGTCGGAGGCCGAACAAGCGATCGGTCTCGCCTTCAAGGAACCGCGCGAAGTATTGCCGCGAAATCCGACGCCTTGAGGGAGGCTCCCCCGACGAGCGCGCCGTCTACGCCGGCAATGGCAAAGAGCGAGGCCGCGTTCGATGGCTTCACGGAGCCGCCGTAAAGGAGCCGTATCTCACGGCCTTCCGCGCCAAAACGCTTGATCACGGCGCCGCGCAAAGCGGCGTGAACTTCGGCAATCTCGGCCTCCGTCGGAATGCGGCCGGTTCCAATTGCCCATACGGGCTCGTAGGCGATGACGGTGTTGGCAGCACAGGCGTCGTCCGGAACGGATGCCGAAAGCTGACCTTCGACCACCGTGAGCGTCTTTCCGTCGGCCCTCTCATCCTCCGTTTCGCCAACGCAGATGATGGCCGTCAGTCCGGCGCGATAGGCGGCCGCCGCTTTTGCGGCGACGAGAGCACTGGTCTCGCCATGGTCCGCCCGACGCTCGGAATGGCCGAGGATCACAGAGGCTGCTCCGAGATCGGCCAACATGTCCGCGGCAATGTCGCCGGTATGGGCGCCCGCTGACGAAACGTGGCAATCCTGGCCGCCGATCCGTAGTTTTGAACCTCTCGCTATCGACGCAGCGCGATCGATAAGGGTGGCAGGCGGGCATATGATTGCTTCGGCTTTAGCGTCATCGGCTGCCACCGCGATGGCGGCAATCTCGTTCAAATCCGAGAGCAACCCGTTCATTTTCCAGTTTCCGGCGATCAGCTTGTGAGGCATCGTCATCACCAGCAGCAGAAGCCGCCGTCGACGAGCAAGTCGACACCCGTGACAAAGCTTGCCGCCTCCGAAAGCAGAAATACGGCCGGACCAACCATCTCATCGACCGTCGCCATGCGCTGCATCGGGGTCTGCTCTTCAAACAGCTTCGTCTGGTGGACCATCTCCGGCCGGGTGTTCATCGGTGTCGCGGTATAGCCCGGGGAGATTGTGTTGACGCGAATGCCGCGGCCGACCCATTCCATTGCCAGCGACTTCGACATGTGGATGACGCCGGCCTTGGAGGCGTTGTAGTGGCACTGGCTGAGACCGCGATTGACGATCACGCCCGACATGGACGCGATATTGACGATTGATCCCTTGCCCCTCTTGAGCATCGAGCGTGCTTCGGCCTGGCAGGACAGGAAGACGCCCTTGAGGTTGATGTCCATCAGCGTCTGATATTGCTCTTCTTCCATCTCCTCGGCTGGGTTGGCGTTCGCAATGCCTGCCGCGTTAAGTGCGAGGGAGAGGGGACCAAGTTCGACATCCGCCCTTTCCACCGCGTCGGCAAGCGCTGCCTTGTTGGTCACATCAGCGGCGATCTGGATCGAGCGGCGTCCCGCCTTGCGGACGAATTCGGCGGTCTGCGACAGGCCGTCATCGTTGCGGCGGTCGAGCAACGCAACATCCGCGCCGCATTGAGCCAGGCCAATAGCGATGCGCTGGCCGATACCGCTGCCGGCGCCGGTCACGAAGGCAACTTGGCCGGAGAGATCGAAAAGCTTGGGAGCATTCAGAGTGATGTCAGGCATCGCTCTTCCTTTCTTGATGTCATTTTAGATTGTAGCCAATTCCATGACGGAAACGTCGTTTGCCTGGTCGCGCTCCAGGATCCCGGCCTGTCTTCCTTGCGCAAGCACCAGGATGCGGTTTGATACGCCGAGGACCTCTTCCAGATCGGAGCTGACCACGATGACGGCCACGCCCCTGTTCGCAAGACCGACAATAATGTCGTAGATGCCGGCGCGGGCGCCGACATCGATGCCTCGGGTCGGTTCATCGAGCACGACCACTTTTGGATCGCGCATCAACCATTTTGCGATGACGATCTTTTGCTGGTTGCCGCCCGAAAGGTCAGAGGCAAGTTGATCGCCACGGCCCTTGATGCCGAACGTTGAGATAGCCCGCTTTGCGAAATCCCGTTTCATGGCAGACGTAATCCAGCGGCCTCCGAACCGATCGAGGTTTGGATAAACGAGGTTTTCAGCGATGCGGTGGCTGACGACCAATCCCTGCAGCTTACGGTCTTCCGGCACCATAACGATGCCTCTCGCCACGGCGTCGGCCGGGCTGCGTAGTTTCAGCGGCACGCCGTTGAGGCGCACTGCACCGGACCTTATCGGATCAGCTCCGGAGATGGCGCGCACCAGTTCGGTTCGCCCCGCACCGACCAGGCCGGCTATACCCAGAATTTCTCCGGCCCTGACCTCGAAACTGATATCGCGGAACGAATCGTCCACCGAGGTCAGCGCTTCGACCTGCAACACCGGACGATCCTGCGGCACCGGCAATGTCGGGAACATTCTATCGAGCGAACGGCCGACCATGCTTTCAACGATGGTGCGGACAGGGGTCGAGCTATCGGCAAATTCCTGAACACGTTCGCCGTCGCGAAGAACGACGATGCGATCGGTGATCTGCTTGATCTCTTCCATCCGGTGCGAGATGTAAACGATACCGACGCCTTCGGAGCGCAGTTTCCTGACCTGCTCGAAAAGCGCCTCGGTTTCCGCACCGCCGAGTGCGGCCGTTGGCTCGTCGAGGATTAGCAGCTTCGCATCGAGCGCCAGGGCCTTGGCAATTTCAATAAGCTGCTGGTTGGCGGTCGACAGTCCCGCCACCTTGCGCGTTGCAGGAATATGCAGGTTCAGGCGCGAGAGCTGTTCTTGAGCGCGTTTGACCATTTGTGCCCGGTCGACGACGCCATTCTTCATCGGCCATCGGCCGATGAAGACATTTTCGGCGATCGTCAGCTCGGGAAGCAGTTGTAGCTCCTGGTGGATCAGGACCACGCCTTTGTCGATCGCCTCTCTCGGATTGGCAGGGGCGTAAGGTTGCCCCTGCCATGTCATGGAACCTTCGGAAGGCGTGCGCGATCCGGCGATGATACCCGACAGGGTCGATTTGCCCGCGCCGTTTTCGCCGAGCAAGGCGACGACCTCGCCCGAGAAGACATCGAGACTGACGTTCTTCAGGACTTCCAGAGGGCCGTAGCGCTTGGAAATACCCCTGAGTGTGAGCACCGGATCAGTCATCGCACCGCTCCCTTGGTTATGCTTACGGATGGTTGGCGATAAAGCCGGCCACGTTATCCTTTGTGGTCAGAGTCGCATCCATAAGCTGGACCGGGGGCGCTTTCTCGCCGGCGACGATCTTTACAGCATTGGCAACGGCATCGCGGCCCATTTTCTGGGTCTGCTGCGTCGCGGTCACGTCGAAGACGCCGTTTTTCAGCGCTTCGAGCGCCGCGGTGTCGCCATCGAAGCCGCCGAGAGCAATCTTCTGCGAGGGGTTTGCGACCTTGATGGCCTGTGCAGCGCCGAGCGCGAGAGCGTCGGCCTGTGCGAAGACGATCGAAACGTCCGGATTTGCCTGAAGCATGTTCTGCATGATCTGGAAGCCTTCATCCTGGCTCCAGATGTTCGACCACTGCTCCGAGACGATCTTCACGCCCGGATTTGCCTTGACGGCGTCCATGCAACCCTTCGTGCGATCGACTTCCGGCGTCGTGCCCTTCTGGCCATGGATGATCACCATGTTGCCCTTACCGCCGGCCTTCTCGATGATGTATTTGCAGACGGCGTTTGCCGATGCAACGGAATCAGTCGCCAGGAAGGTATCGCCGGGTGCACCGTCGGCGTTGCGGTCGACGTTGATGACCGGCACGTTCGACTGATGGGCGAGCTTCACCGGAATGGTTGCGGCGGCCGCACCGGCGGGAATGTAGATCAGTGCATCGATGTTCTGCGTGAGAAGATCTTGGACCTGGTTCACCTGGGTCGGGCCGTCGCCCTTCGCGTCAACGGTGATGACTTCGATGCCGCGAGTCTTGGCTTCCGCTTCGACAGCCTGCTTGATCTGGTTGAAGAAGTTTGCCTGAAGATTGGCGACCGCCAGGCCGAGTTTCTTGACTTCCTTGGCCTGAACCGAGCCCAGCGACAGTGCGAGTATGGCTGCCGTGGTCAAGAGAGTACGGGAAAGTTTCATGAGTTCCTCCTTTGGTTTCAATCCGCCCTTGGAAACGTCCTCCGCCCTCGGGCTTTCACAATCCCCGCCCGCGTGACGGAAGGGGAATTCTGGCTGTCGGCCTTGGCGGCCTGTCTTATGCCTTCCTCCGGCGCAGTGTTTCAGCGCCCACCGCAAGAACGATGACGACACCGATGATCACTTGCTGCAGGAATGGGGAGACGTTGAGCAGGTTCAGGCCGTTGCGCAAAACGCCGATGATGAGCACGCCGATCAGTGTTCCGCCGATGCCGCCGGCGCCGCCCGACAGAGATGTTCCGCCGATGACGACGGCCGCAATGGTGTCGAGTTCATAGCCAAAGCCGCTTGAAGGCTGGACGGCATCCAGGCGCGCAGCAAGGACGATCCCGGCAACGCCCGCCAGGATGGCGCAGACGACATAGACGCCGATCGTGACCACCGGCACATTGATACCGGCCAGGCGCGCGACCTCGGGATTGCCGCCGACCGCATACAACATGCGTCCTTCGGAACGGTATTTGAGAAAGAGCCAGGAGACGATGACGATCGCCAGCATCAGGAAGACCGTCGCGGTCAGGACGCCGAAATGACGGTCAATCGCCAGCATCGTGAACCAGTCGGGAAAGCCGACGATCTGCTGGCCGTCAGTAATCATATTGGCAATGCCGCGGGCGACCGACATCATCGCAAGGGTGGCAATGAAGGCGGGCACCCGGAAACTCGTCACCATCACGCCGACGATCAGGCCGCTGAGCGCAGAAGCCAGGAGCGCCAGCGGGATCGCGACGGCCATCGGAAAGCCGGCAACATTCGCGACCCAGCCCATGACCATCATCGACAGTGCAAGAACCGAGCCGACGGAAAGATCGATGCCGCCGATCAGAATGACGAAGGTCATACCCACGGACATGACGCCGAGCACGGTAATCTGATCGAGGATGTTAAGGGCATTGCGCACGGAAAGAAACCGATCCGTCGCAACGCTCAGGAAAACGCAGAGTATCAGCAAGCCGATGAGTGGGCCTGTGGCCCCGCTGAGCCATGCAATTGAGGTTCGCGGCTGCTGGCTTTGTTCGTCGACGCCCAATGCTGACATGGCTCCTCCACCCCTATGCTTGCTTTAGGTGATTTTCCTTCAAGCGTGCATATTTATGCATTCATGTTGGAAAATTCATTATCAACTCATATTTGGCCTGTCAAGCACTCAAAAAGGCGCATAGCTTTCTGGTCAATGAGGCGCAATCAATAAATGGGCTTGACTGAATGGCCATTTGTGCAAGAATATCTGTGAGTGAATATTTATGCAACGAGGGAGCATCATGCAAGTTAAGGAACTTGAGCGCGTCGCGCGCCAGATACGCCTGCGCGACCTGCAAGCGGTCTATGACGCAGGTGCGGGACATATTGGCGGTGAGATGTCGGCGATCGACATCCTGACGGCTCTCTATTTTCGCGTTCTGAAGATCTATCCCAGCGAACCGAAGCGGCCCGATCGTGATCGGTTCATTCTGTCGAAAGGCCATACCGCCTGCGCGCTATACGTCACCCTGGCAAAGCGCGGGTTCATTTCGGAGGAGGAGATTTCGACATTTCTGCAGCCGCATTCACGGCTCAACGGCCATCCCAATTGCAACAAGGTGCCGGGCGTCGAAACCAACACCGGTCCCTTGGGGCACGGACTGCCTGTCGCCGTCGGCGTTGCGAAGGCCGGGAAGCTGACCGGCGCCGGCTATCATACCTATGTCATGACTGGGGACGGCGAGATGCAGGAGGGATCGAACTGGGAGGCCATCATGGCCGCATCGCAGTTCAATCTGGACAATCTGACCCTGATCGTCGATCACAATCGTTTCCAGCAGGGCGCGGCACTCGCTGATACCAATAATGTCGCCCCGCTAAGGCCGAAGCTCGAAGCATTCGGCTGGGAAGTCAGCGAAATCAACGGCAATGAAATGGCGCAAATCGTTCCCGCGCTGGAGCATCGCAGCACGCGTCCGCACTGTATCGTCGCCCACACGAACAAGGGGCATGGCATTTCCTTCATGCAGGACCGGGTGGATTGGCATCACAAGGTGCCGAACAAGGAACAATACGAACAGGCTGTCGCAGAACTGTCGGAGGCGCTCTAATGGACACGTCCAACTCGAACTCCAATCTCTACGACTGCCGTGACGCTTTTGCTGCAACTTTGGAGGCGCTGGCCGCCGGCGAGCAGACGATTATTGCGGTCTGTAACGATTCCGTCGGCTCATCCAAGCTCGGCGGCTTCAAATCCAAATTTCCGGAACGACTGGTCAATGTCGGCATTGCCGAGCAAAACATGGTCGGCGTCGGAGCAGGGCTCGCAAACGGCGGACAGATCCCATTTGTCTGTGGAGCCGCATGCTTCCTGACGGGCCGCGCACTGGAGCAGATCAAGGCCGACATTTCCTATTCGAATGCGAACGTCAAACTGATCGGCATTTCCTCCGGCATGGCCTATGGCGAACTCGGCCCGACACATCATTCCATCGAGGATTTTGCATGGACGCGCGTCCTGCCGAACCTTCCGGTCATCGCGCCATGCGATCGCATCGAAACAGCCGCTGCCGTGAAATGGGCGGCAAGCTATGCCGGACCCTGCTTCCTGCGCCTATCGCGCGTCGGCGTTCCAGACCTGCTGCCGAACGATCACAAGTTCGAACTTGGCAAAGCCAACGTGTTGCGCGAGGGAGGGGATGTGACCCTGATTGCCAACGGCACGCTGACGCATCGCATCGTCAAGGCCGCAGAAATCCTCGCAAGCCAGGGGATCGACGCGCGTGTTCTCAATATGGCAACCGTGCGGCCGATCGATGAGCAGGCTATCATTGCCGCCGCAAAAGAAACCGGTGCAATCGTGACGGCCGAGGAGCATTCGATTTATGGCGGCCTCGGCTCGGCGGTCGCCGAAGTGGTCGTCGACCACGCGCCTGTTCCGATGAAGCGCCTGGGCGTTCCTGGTATCTTTGCTCCGACGGGCTCGGCGGAATTCCTTCTGGATGAGTTCGGAATGGCGCCGGACGCCATTGCCCAGGCGGCTTCGACGCTTCTCAAGAGGAAGTGACCTGACGCTTGCGGCGTGCTTGCCGGGGCATGGTGCCAGATGCCCCGGTTCATTCTTGCCCGGACCATTCTTGGAGGAAACATTTTATGCGAGCCATCCTGGCAATCGATCAGGGCACGACGAATTCCAAGGCCATTCTGGTCTCGGAAAAGGGCGAGCTGATTTCTCGCGGTGCCGCCCCCGTCGGGATCAGCTATCCCCAACCAGGCTGGGTCGAGCAGGATCCAAATCGCCTCTGGCAATCGGTATGCGAGGCGGTTCGCGCTTGCATCGAAGCTGCGCCGGCAAAGGTTGTGATCGAAGCGGTTGCGATTTCCAATCAGCGGGAATCGGTCACGATGTGGGATGGCGATACCGGCGAGGCGCTCAGCCCCGTCGTGAGCTGGCAGTGCCGCCGCACGGCCGCCGATTGCGAAAGATTGATCGGGCTCGGGCATGCGCAGCGGGTTGAGGAGACTACCGGTCTGCCGATCGATCCGATGTTTCCCGGCTCGAAGATGAAATGGTTGCTGGATCGCGCGCCGGCCGGGCGGACTGTGCGGATCGGCACTGTGGATAGCTGGCTTGTTCACTGCCTGACGGGTGGCCGGAAGCACGTCTCCGATGCATCGAACGCCGCTCGCAGCCAGCTCTTCGATCTCAAAGCCCAGCGTTGGAGCGAAGAGCTTTGTGCATTGTTCGGCGTAGACAAAAACCTGCTACCCGAAGTTCTCGACAGCGCAGGGCAATTCGGAACGACCGCGGGTCTTCCGGGCGTACCCGATGGAGCGCCCATTTGTGCCGCCATCGGCGATAGCCATGCCGCTCTCTTCGGGCATGGCGCCCATAAGGCTGGGGACGGCAAAGTGACGTTCGGCACCGGCTCGTCGGTCATGACGACGTTGCCGCACTTTATCGCACCACAACATGGGATCACGACGACCGTTGCTTGGCGCATCGCTGGAACCCCGACCTTCGCGTTCGAGGGCAACATCCTCGTCTCAGCGGCAAGCCTGCCGTGGATGACGGAAATTCTCGGTCTTCCCGACGTCACCGCACTTGTCGATCTGGCTGTGACGGCCGAGCCAGGCGGTCCCGGTTTCGTTCCCGCCTTTGTCGGTCTAGGCGCCCCCCATTGGAATTCGAACGCCCGGGCGCTGTTTTCGCAAATCAACTTCAGCACCACGCGGGCGCAGTTGGCGAGAGCCGTCACCGACTCCATCGCGCTTCAGGTGCATGATGTTGTCCGTGCGATGCAGAAGCAGAATGGCGGCAGCATCGGCTCCCTTTATGTGGACGGAGGACCCAGTCAGAACAGGTTTCTCATGCAGTGTGTCGCTGATCTCTTAGGGCATGCCGTCATCCAATGCGCCGCTCCCGAGGCGTCCGCTCTGGGTGCAGCCTATCTTGCCGGCCTGTCGTTGGGCATGTGGGCAGATCTTGACGCTATCGGCCGCCTTCCTCGGCAGAGCGCAATCATCGAGCCGCAGGCTAATGACAACGCCGAAAGGCTTAAAAAGTGGAATGATGCGATTGCACGCTCGACGTTCGAACCGGCGCCCGCTATTGGTGAATAAAAATTCACCGACGGAACAATCATGGGACGGATCAACGAGCTTCGCCTGATTTCTCGTGTAGCGCAGATGTATCACATCGAGCACAAGAGGCAGGCCGATATTGCCCAGCACCTGAGATTGTCGCAGGCGACCGTCTCGCGAATGCTGAAGCGTGCGGAAGCCGAAGACATTGTGCGGACCACGGTGATCCCGCCCGTCGGGACCTATACCGAACTCGAAACGGCGCTCCGGGAACGCTTCAATCTTCCCGAAGCGATCGTCGTGGAATGTTCCGAAGACCGTGAAGGTGCCATCATGGCGCGGATTGGCGAAGCGGCCGCCCACCTTCTCGAAGTCACCCTTTCCGAGGGTGAAATTATCGGCGTTTCAAGCTGGAGCCAGACGATTTTCAAGATGGTGGAGAATATCCACCCGCAAAAAAGCGCCCAGGCAAAATATATCGTCCAGACTCTCGGCGGCATGGGCGATCCTTCCGTTCAGACCCATGCGACGCAGCTAACCACAAGGCTGGCCCGCCTGACCGGTGCCGAACCGAAACTCCTTCCGGTCCAGGGTGTGACAAGTTCGCGGGAAGCCAAGCTACTCATGATGGCCGATCCGTTCGTGCGGGAAACCATCGAGCTTTTCGGCGCGATCAGCGTCGCAATCGTCGGTATCGGCGCGGTCGAACCGTCAGAGCTTCTGGCCAGATCCGGCAATATCTTTTCGTCGCGCGAACTGGCGGACCTCGCCGATGCAGGAGCGGTCGGCGATATCTCCCTGCGTTTCTTCGATGGTAAAGGCAGGCCGGTCAAAACGCCGCTTGACGAGAGGGTGATCGGTATTTCCCTCGACGAGCTTGCCAAGGTCGAGCGGGTGATTGCGCTTGCGGGAGGCGAAAAGAAGACCGCGGCAATCGCCGGCGCGCTGTGCATAGGTGTGATTGATACCTTGGTCACCGACAAATTCACCGCCCAGCGGCTGATAGAGCAGCCGGCATAGGCCTGCTCGATCAGCTCCACGGCTGTAACTTACGCCGCTGAGCTATGTTGACGGAGCTTCTCGCCAATCTCACCGGACGACATCGGCTTGCCGACCAGATAGCCTTGCAACTGGTCGCAGCCGGAGGCACGCAGTATTTCCGCCTGGCGGGGGTTCTCGATCCCTTCGGCGGTCACCGGAATTTCAAGGGCCGTTGCCAAAGCGACCGTGGCACGCAGAATATCGATCCCGTTGGCGTTCTCTTCGAGGCCCAATACCAGCGACCGGTCGATCTTCATGCGATCGAACCCGAACTGCCGCAAGGCGCCGATGCTTGCGTAGCCGCAGCCAAAGTCATCAAGCGCGAATTTGATGCCGATGCGCCTGAGCATATCGATCGAACGGCGTGCCTGGTCCGGATTGGTCATCAGGACGCCTTCGGTTATTTCCAGCATCAAGCGGGTTGGATCGAAAGCGGATTCCTCGAGGACTGCCATGACTTGCGCGGCAAAGTCCGGATTGCAGAGCTGGACGGGCGAGACGTTGACCGAAAGCGCCATGTCCGGCCAGTGCTTCGCATGATGGATCGACGCCCGCAGCATATGAACGCCCAATGCATCGATCAGACCAGACTTCTCGGCAAGCGGAATAAAAACTTCCGGGCTGATACTTCCACTCTCGCTCCGCCAGCGTGCCAGAGCTTCAAGACCGATGATGGCACCTGTGGATGCCGACACCAGGGGCTGGAAAACCGGTTGGATCGTACCGTTGTTGATGGCACTTCTCAGCTCGCTTTCCAGTTCGGCGATACGCTGGCGCTCGCGATCCAGCTCGAGATCATAGGTAACGGCCTGGCCCTTGCCATTTTCTTTGGCGCGGTAAAGAGCCATATCGGCTCTGCGAAGTAGCTCAAGGGGCGCGATATTGCCGACGCGATGCGCTACGCCAATGCTCGTCCCCACCTCGATCGTTCGTCCGCCAATCTTGAAGGGATTGAGAAAAAGTTTGAGGATGGATTCCTCGATATCGCTATGTGGAGCAGAGCCGAATTGCACCAATGCGAACTCGTCACCACCTAGTCTTGCCGAGGCCTGGATCTCGGGATGACAGCCTCGCAGTGCCTTTGCGACGATTCGGATCAATTGGTCTCCGACCGCATGTCCCCACGCATCGTTGACGGCCTTGAAACCGTCGAGATCGATCATATAGAGCGATACCGCGGAGTTGGTGCCATCCAATCGATCCAGCAGCTCAAGAACGCCGTGTCTATTGAGCAGGCCGCTCAAACTGTCATGACTTGCTTCGAATTTGGCCGCTTCCGTCAAACGGCGCAGACGCCCGGCCTCGGACGCACCTGCAAGCAAGACGGCCGCCAAGAAGAGGACGAGGATGCTGGCTGCGGCCGCCACATACGGGCGGACCCCATCAAAAATGGCATTTCCCGGGGCTTTGCTTGGCCAGACGAGATAGCCGATGATCACACCGCTCATATCCTTGATCGGCGTATTCAGCTCGTCCGGTTCAGGCGCCCCTTGGAGCCGCAGGCCGTCGAGCTCATGCTCATCCGAGAGCGCATCGACGACTTCCGGCGTCAACTCCTTGAAAAAGGTCAAAACGCTAGGCTTCGGGAGCCCGCCGCTCGCGTCGAAAGGTTGGATTGCTTGTGATGCCACAAGCAGGATTCCCGTCTTGGTCTTGAAGAAATTGAGCAGGGGTGCCGGCTGCGGGTTTACGGCAGCTTCAATCTGGTGGTCGAAGGCCTCTCCGAAATAGTCGCGCGGCTGAAACGGCTTGCCCTTCAAATAGGCGGAAACTGCTTTGCCATCGGGGCCCGTGACGACGGCACCATCATAGAGGGAATAATCCGCGCTGGTCTTGCCCCAGTTATCATAAGCCCAATCAGCGGCGGCAGGTGTGCCGATGGCCTTATAGGCATCATCCCAGACTGCATTGTCCTTGATTGTGGCGCCCAGCTTGGCCATGAACGAAACGACCGCGGCATGGGCGGCGCGGTCTGCCCGCGCATCGTCGATTTCGTTCGCCGACTGCGTCATCGTCGCAACCACATGGAACACGAGGCCGGTCAATACCAACGCAACGGCGATAAAGCACACCGTTATCGCGATCACGGAAGATGTTTGGACACGGAAGTGGCGGGGCGTCAAATCGGAGGACATAAAGGGATACGCAAACTAGGATTGACGGATCATTGCCTTGGGGGACGGCAGGAGACATCATGTCCGCTATGCGCTGCCTTTCAATTTTAAGGCCCGAAATCGTAAACCATTATTAACGGCTGCGGCACGACGCTGCCTTCGAGGTTAAATCTTGCGCGAATCGGCTACGCGCTGCGCAATTTGACCGGCCGATGCGGCTCGATAGAGGTGGCGTGGTCCGGCAGAATATAACAACGCGTCCGCCATCTATCGGCGGTGCCGGCGTTACCGCGGGCGATGGTTACATGTTTGTGACGGCTCAATTGCCAATGGCCGATAGTGTGTGGTACGCCATAATACGATTCTACTAAAGTCGATGTCGAACGGAAGTCGAGCTTGCGAAACACGTCCAATGTTGAGGTGCAGGAATGAGCGGTGCCCTAAAGGACGCAGCGATCAGGGTGGAGCGTCCCGCAAAGACGTTGCGAGAACTCGCGCTCGATAAGGTTCGCGAAGCCATCGTGAATGGATATTTTCGCCCGGGAGATAGGCTTGTCGAGCGCGACATGTGTGCTCAGCTCGGCGTGAGCCGGACGATCGTGCGCGAAGTTCTGCGGCATCTGGAATCGGAAGGGCTGGTTGCCAACCTGCCAAACAAGGGCCCGATTGTCGCCCAGCTCGATCTCGACGAGGCTAAGCAGATCTACGAAATCCGCGGTGTGCTTGAGGGCATGGCAGCGCGGTTGTGCGCACAGCGCAGAAGTCCCGAGATTGTCGCGGCGCTGGAAACATCACTGCAGGGAATCCGAGATAGCTACCGCAACAAGGACATGCCCGGAGTGCTCGCGCACACATCTGCTTTCTACCAAACGCTGTTCACGATGGTCGACCGACATGTCGCCTGGGGCGTCGTGAACCTCCTCACAGTGCGCATAAACCATCTGCGGTCGATGACGATCAAGACGAAGAACCGCGACATCGAAGGCCCGCGCCAAATGGCGAAGATCGTTGAAGCGATCCGCAATGGTGACGGGGAGGGAGCCTATCAGGCTGCCATGGACCACGTTGCCGCCGCCAGCGCCATTGCGGAAGCGGTTCTATCCGCAAAGGAATCCGCCGAATAAAGCGGTGAATGCTCCCTGCTTACAGCCGGAGCAACTGGAAACATCTTTCGACCTTCTCTTTCGATCTGTTTCGGCACGCGGGTTTGCTCGCGGGCGCGCTCGCGACTCCGCAAAAGGCGGCAAAGCAATATTGCAAGCTTGACACCTAACTTTGCTCAATGTGATGGTATGCCATATTAAGTAATAAGGTGGAGCATCGTATGAAATGCATTGCCGTGCCTCCCAACGCCCACCCGCATCCAGGGATACCTGAGCAGGCATTGCCGGCGCCGCGTCTGACGCCCGCGCTCGGAGAGATCTGGCTGGCCGATATCCGTTCGAAGTGCTTTGCATCGATGTTGAAGTCTTCGTGATCTGACAGAGGTTCGCCTCTGGCAGCTCCGTGACGCTGCAGGCAATTCATTGATTTTACGGTATATTTTAGAGATTCACTTTTGAATCTTCGCGGTAAGAAGGATTAGGCTTGACACTTTCATATTATGGCATACCATAATACGCAACGTCAAACCTGAGGTGTTCGATGACCATTCAAATTCGCAAAACCGGGCTGCAGATCGAGACGACGCTCATCGAGGGTGGCAAGGCTGCGCAGGTTCCGCTGAAGCTGTTTACCGCCTACGCCGTCGTGAAGAATCCTTGGGCGGGACGCGGCTTCGTCGAAGACCTGAAGCCCGAAATTCACGCGGTCGCTCCGATCCTCGGCGAGCTGCTGACAAAGATGCTCATCGAAGCCGTTGGCTCCGGCGATGCGGTCGAAGCGTATGGAAAATGCGCAGTGGTCGGCCTGGACGGCGAGCTCGAGCATGCCTCGGCGCTGATCCACACGCTTCGCTTCGGCAATCACTATCGCCATGCGGTTGGCGCGAAATCCTACCTCGCCTTCTGCAACACGCGCGGCCCTGCCAATGCGCCGATCATGATCCCGCTGATGGACAAGAACGATGAAGGGCGCCGCTCGCATTATCTGACAATCCAGACTGCGATCCCGGACGCACCCGCAGCCGACGAAATTGTCGTGGCGCTTGGCGCATCCATCGGTGGGCGTCCCCATCATCGCATTGGCGATCGCTACCAGGATCTCAAGGATCTGGGCCAAGACGTCGCCAACCCTGCCGGCGTTTGAAAAAAGCTGGGCGCTGACATGCTGACCGTTGGATCAACTACGCCGGGTGCTTCCGCAAAGACCAACTGGGTCTTTGCAAGGAACAAGACTGCAGGTGGAACGGCCTATCACGAAGCCGGCAACGGTGAGCCGCTTGTCCTGATTCACGGTGTCGGCATGCGGCTCGAAGCCTGGGCGCCGCAGATTCTCGCCCTGTCTGCGAGCCATCGTGTGATCGCCGTCGACATGCCCGGGCATGGCGAAACTGCCCGCCTGCCGGTCGGAAGCCGCCTTGAGGAGTTCGTCGCCTGGTTCGGGCAATTCCTGGACGAAATGGCGGTCGAGACCGCAAATGTCGCCGGCCACTCGATGGGTGCTCTGGTATCCGGAGGTGCGGCGGCAACGTTCGGCAGCCGTATCAAGCGGGTGGCGTATCTCAATGGCGTCTATCGGCGAGACCCGGCGGCAAAAGCGGCGGTGCTGGCGCGCGCTGCTGCCATTCCGCTGACGGGTGTGGACAAGGAAGGCCCGTTGCTTCGATGGTTCGGCGACGATCCGGATAGCGTCGTTGCACGCGATCTGACGCGCAACTGGCTGAACCTCGTCGATCCGCAGGGATATGCCGTTGCTTATTCGGCATTTGCCGAAGGAGACGAGACCTATGCGGATCACTGGAAGGATGTGGCAGGCCCGGCGCTGTTTCTGACGGGATCGGATGATCCCAATTCAACGCCGCTGATGGCGACCCAAATGGCGGCTCTTGCGCCCAATGGTTGGGTGCGGATCGTCGAGGGCCATCGTCACATGGTCAATCTGACGGCCCCCGACATCGTAAATGCGCTGCTCGCCGAATGGCTTTGCGAAGGGGAGGATGTGAAATGACGCTACAGCAAGCGGACCCAAGAGCGCTGCGCGATGCCTTCGGCGCATTTGCGACAGGGGTAACGGTCGTGACGGCCCAAGATGCCGACGGAAAGCCGATCGGCTTTACGGCAAATTCGTTTACGTCGGTGTCGCTCGATCCGCCTCTTCTGCTTGTCTGCCTGGCCAAGACCTCCCGCAACTACGCGACCATGACGGGTGCGAGGCATTTCGCCGTCAACGTTCTGTCGGAAGGCCAGAAGGATGTTTCGAACACCTTTGCGCGGCCCGTCGAAGACCGGTTCGCCGCGGTGGACTGGCAAGTAGGCGCCGCCGGATGCCCCATCCTGGGGAATGTCTCGGCGTGGTTCGAATGCGCGACTGAAAAGCTGGTCGAAGCCGGCGACCACGTCATCCTGATGGGGCGCATCGAAGCCTTCGAAAACAGTGGGCTGAACGGATTGGGTTATGCCCGCGGCGGCTATTTCACACCGATCCTCGCCAGCAAGGCCGTTTCGGCCGCAGCGGAAGGCAATATCGAACTCGGAGCCGTTCTGGAACGTCACGGCGAGGTTCTTCTTGTCGGCGATGATGTCTTTTCACTGCCGACCTGTGACGGCAAGGACGGAAGCCCCGCTGACATTCTTCGGGACTATCTGGAGGAACTCACCGGTCTTTCGGTGACGATCGGCTTCCTCTACTCGGTCTACGAGGGCAAGAGCGACGGAAAGCAGCACATCGTCTATCGTGCCTTCGCCTCGGAGGGCGAGCCGCGTAATGGCAGCTTCCTGAAGCCGGATTCGTTGGCCAAGACACATTTCAAAACAAGCTCGACCGCCGACATCGTTGCGCGCTTCGCAGTGGAGAGCCAGCTCGGCAATTTTGGCGTTTATTTCGGCGACGAGACCGTCGGCACGGTCCGTTCGGTTCCAACAAAGGCGGCACAGCCATGAAATTCTCTCTTTTCGTTCACATGGAGCGCCTCGACGCCAGCCAGAGCCACAAGAGCCTCTATGAGGAGTTCGTCGCTCTCTGCGAGATCGCCGACAAGGGTGGCATGCATGCCATTTGGACGGGCGAGCATCACGGCATGGATTTCACCATTGCGCCCAATCCTTTCGTGACCATCGCCGATCTGGCGCGCCGCACATCGCGGGCAAGGCTCGGCACGGGGACGGTGATCGCGCCCTTCTGGCATCCGATCAAGCTCGCCGGCGAAGCGGCTATGACCGATATCATCTGTGATGGAAGGCTCGATATCGGTATTGCGCGCGGCGCTTACTCCTTCGAATACGAGCGGCTGCTGCCGGGTCTCGACGCCTGGGGTGCAGGCCAGCGGATGCGCGAGCTCATTCCGGCAGTCAAAGGCATATGGGAAGGCGATTATGCCCATGACGGGGAATATTATAAATTCCCGTCGACCACTTCGGCGCCGAAGCCTCTGCAACAGCCGAACCCACCGATCTGGGTGGCTGCGCGCGATCCGAATTCGCATGAGTTCGCCGTCGCCAATGGCTGCAATGTTCAGGTGACGCCGCTTTGGCAGGGCGATGAGGAAGTCGTGGCGCTGATGGGCCGCTTCAACGATGCCTGCGCCAAGAATCCGGATATCGACCGACCCAAGATCATGCTGCTGCGCCATACCTATGTCGGCTCGACAGAGGCGGACATAACGCAGGCGGCCCACGAACTGAGCGTCTATTACAACTACTTCTTCGCCTGGTTCAAGAACGAGAAGCCCGTCAAGCAGGGTTTGATCGAGCGGATACCCGAAGAGGAGATCGGCGCGAACGCGATGCTTTCGGATGCGGTCATGCGCAGCAACAACGTCGTCGGCAATGCCGAGACCGTCATTGCCCGGCTCAAGGCCTATGAAGCCATGGGCTACGACGAATATTCCTTCTGGATCGATACGGGCATGTCCTTCGAGCGGAAGAAAGCGTCACTCGAGCGCTTTATCGCCGAGGTCATGCCGGCATTTGCGGAGTGAACCCCATGCAGCGTTTCCAGTGTTACATCGATGGCGAATTTCTGGACGGAGAAGCCCGATATCAGAGCATCGATCCCGCCACCGGCAAGAACTGGGCGGATATGCCGGAAGCGCGCGAAGGCGATGTCGATCGCGCGGTCAATGCGGCCGAAATGGCGCTCTATGACGGCCCCTGGTCGAAAATGACCGCCACGCAACGCGGCAAGCTCCTGTATAAGCTTGCCGATCTGGTGGCCGCCAATGCCCAGAAGCTCGCCGAACTGGAGACGCGCGACACCGGCAAGATCATCCGCGAGACGTCAGCGCAGATCGCCTATGTTGCCGACTACTATCGTTATTACGCCGGTATCGCCGACAAGATCGAAGGGTCCTATCTCCCGATCGACAAGCAGGACATGGACGTCTGGCTGCGGCGTGAGCCGATCGGCGTCGTGGCGATGGTCGTGCCCTGGAACAGCCAGTTGTTCCTCTCCGCCGTCAAGATCGGTCCGGCGCTGGCCGCTGGCTGCACGATGGTCGTCAAGGCGTCCGAAGATGGACCGGCGCCGCTTCTGGAATTCGCTCGCCTCATTCATGAGGCCGACTTTCCCGCTGGTGTCGTCAACATCATCACCGGTTTCGGCGCATCGTGCGGCGCAGCCCTTAGCCGGCATCCGAAGGTCGCACATGTCGCCTTCACCGGCGGGCCTGAAACGGCGCGCCACATCGTTCGAAATTCGGCCGAAAACCTTGCCTCGACATCGCTGGAGCTTGGCGGCAAGTCGCCCTTCATCGTCTTTGCCGACGCCGACCTCGAAAGCGCCGCCAATGCCCAGGTCGCGGGGATCTTCGCCGCGACCGGACAAAGCTGCGTCGCCGGTTCGCGGTTGATCGTGGAACGGAGCATCAAGGACAGGTTCCTGAACCTTTTGAAGGACAAGGCCGAGGCCATCCGTGTCGGTACGCCCTTGGATATGGCGACCGAGGTCGGTCCGCTTGCGACGAAGCGCCAACAGGATCACGTTGCCGCACTCATCGACAAATCCGTTCAAAGCGGCGCCCGCATCGTCACGGGTGGACAGACGCCGGACGGTGAGGGCTTCTACTTCCCGCCGACGATTCTTGACTGCGATGGCGTTGCATCGCCTTCGCTTGCCGAGGAGTTCTTCGGTCCTGTGTTGTCCGTCGTCGCGTTCGACACCGAAGCCGAAGCGTTGGGGCTTGCCAATGATACCCGCTACGGCCTTGCGTCCGGTGTCTTCACCCAGAATCTCACCCGCGCCCACCGCCTGATGAAAGGCATCCGCGCCGGTATCGTCTGGGTCAATACCTATCGTGCCGTATCGCCGATCGCCCCCTTCGGCGGCTTCGGCCTTTCCGGCCACGGCCGGGAAGGTGGCTTGGCCGCGGCGCTCGATTACACCCGCACGAAGACGATCTGGCTTAGGACGTCGGACGATCCGATCCCAGATCCTTTCGTCATGAGGTGATGCCGATGTTCTATGAAATCCGGACCTATCGGCTGAAGAACGGTGCGATCCCGCAATATCTGAAGGTCGTCGAGGACGAAGGGATCGCCATTCAGAAAGCGCATCTCGGCAATCTGGTCGGCTACTTTTATTCGGAGATCGGGACCATCAACGAGATCGTTCATATCTGGGCCTATGCGAGCCTCGATGATCGCGAGGAAAGGCGCCAGAGCTTGGCGTCCGATCCGCAATGGCAGGCTTTCCTGCCAAAGATACGCGACCTGATCGAACTGGCCGAGAACAAGATTATGAAGCCGGCGAATTTCTCTCCTCTCGGGAAGAGTGCGCCAGCCGCATAAAGCATGCCTGTAAGACAACAATACAAGGACAAGGGAACATGAAAAGAACAATTGCACTGGCGGCTTTCGCCGCAATAATGGCTGTGTCCGGGATTGCAAAGGCCGATACGCTCGTCTTCACGAGCTGGGGAGGAACGACGCAGGACGCGCAGAAGGTCGCCTGGGCCAATCCGTTCACGGATAAGACCGGCATCGTCATCGCACAGGACGGACCCACCGATTACGGCAAGCTGAAAGCCATGGTCGAAGCGGGCCAAGTCAGTTGGGACGTCGTCGACGTCGAAGGCGACTACGCCGCACAGGCTGGCAAGGACGGGCTGCTGGAAAAGCTTGATTTCTCTGTCATCGACAAGTCCAAGCTCGATCCCCGTTTCGTCACGGACTATTCGGTCGGCAGCTTCTACTATTCCTTCGTGATCGGCTGCAATGCCGACGCCGTGAAAGCCTGCCCGAAGACTTGGGCCGATCTCTTCGACACGACGAAATTTCCTGGCAAGCGCACTTTCTACAAGTGGTCGGCGCCGGGCGTGATCGAAGCGGCTCTGCTGGCTGACGGCGTTCCCGCCGACAAGCTCTACCCGCTTGATCTCGATCGGGCTTTCAAGAAGCTGGATACGATCAAATCCGATATCATCTGGTGGTCCAGCGGCGCTCAGTCGCAGCAGCTTCTCGCATCCGCCGAGGCTCCCTTCGGCAGCCTGTGGAATGGCCGCATGACCGCGCTCGCCGCCAGCGGCGTCAAGACGGAAACCTCCTGGGAGCAGAACATCACGGCGGCCGATTCGCTCGTCGTACCGAAGGGTGCACCGAACTCTGAAACCGCGATGAAGTTCATTGCCCTTGCGACGTCGGCACAGCCCCAGGCTGATCTGGCGAAGACGACTGGTTACGCACCGATCAACATCGACTCGGCCAAGTTGATGGACCCGGCAACGGCCAAGACCTTGCCGGACCAGCAGACCGCAAGCCAGGTCAATGCCAGCATGGCTTATTGGGCCGAAAATCGCGATGCCATCGGCAAGCGGTGGTATGCTTGGCAGGCCAAATAAGCTGAAGAAACTCCGAGGCAGCACCGCGAGCGTCGTTCTGCTCGCGGTGTGGCGCAGGTTCTAAATCTTCCTCGGAGCTGGCGCCGTTGTCTGATCCTACGGCGGGAAAGGATTGCCATGTCGACCTATATTGACGTCGCCAGTGAAACTGCGACTACATCCAAGGCCGCAAGGCCTACGGGCTTCGGCGAAATCATGCCGGCGCTGCTTTTCGTCGGGATATTCTTCATTGTCCCGGTCGTCGCGCTCCTGTTACGAAGCGTGTTGGAACCGGTGGCCGGCTTCGGCAACTATGCCGAATTGATAGGTTCGGCGACTTATCTGAAGATATTCGCCAACACCTTCATTGTCTCCGGCCTGGTCACCGCGATTTCGCTGCTGATCGGCTTTCCGGTCGCCTGGACGCTGGCAATCATGCCCACAAGACTGGCTTCTTTGATTTTCGCGGTCTTGCTGCTGTCGATGTGGACCAATCTGCTGGCCCGAACCTACGCCTGGATGGTCCTGCTTCAGCGCACCGGACTGATCAACAAGATGCTGATGGGAATGGGGCTGATCAACCAGCCTCTGCCGCTCGTCAACAATCTGACCGGTGTGACGATCGGCATGACCTATATCATGCTGCCATTCATCATCCTGCCGCTCTACGGCGTTATCAAGAAGATTGACCCGGCCATTCTGCAGGCGGCCGCACTTTGCGGAGCGAACCGCTGGCAAAGCCTTATCCGCGTTCTTCTGCCTCTGGCGGCGAGAGGCATGGTTGCCGGTGCGTTGATGGTCTTCGTCATGTCGCTTGGCTACTACGTTACCCCGTCGCTTCTCGGTGGAACGGCGAACATGATGTTGGCCGAACTCATCGCCCAGTTCGTGCAGTCGCTGGTCAATTGGGGAATGGGCGGGGCCGCAGCCCTGGTTCTCCTCGTCGTCACGCTTTCGCTCTATGCGGTCCAGCTACGGCTGTTCGGCGTGCAGAACACGGGAGGACGCTGACATGCTGCTCAATTTCGATCGTCTCGGCTGGTGGAAATATGTGCTTGTGGGGGTGACCGTCCTGACGGCTGCTTTCCTGCTGCTGCCGATCCTCTTCATCGCCGCGCTTTCCTTCGGATCTTCGCAATGGCTGATCTTTCCGCCTCCGGGCTGGACGCTGCAATGGTACAGCCAGCTCTTCGCCGATCCGCAATGGCTGGCATCCGCCTGGACGAGCTTCAAGATCGCCTCGATCGTCACGGTTCTTTCCGTGTTGCTTGGGCTGGTAACCTCATTCGGTCTGGTGCGCGGAACCTTCATGTTCCGTGACGCGTTGAAGGCGCTTTTCCTGACGCCGATGATCCTGCCAGTCGTCGTCCTCGCCGTTGCTCTCTATGCCTTCTTCCTGAGGATGGGCCTCGGCGGAACCATGATCGGCTTTGTCATTTCGCATCTCGTTTTGGCATTGCCCTTCTCCATCCTTTCCATTTCGAATGCGCTCGAAGGCTTCGACAAATCCATTGAGGATGCAGCGGTGCTTTGCGGCGCGTCGCCTCTTGAAGCGAAGATCAGGGTGACCCTGCCAGCCATCAGCCATGGACTGTTTTCGGCCGCCGTCTTCTCGTTCCTGACATCCTGGGACGAAGTGGTGGTGGCGATCTTCATGGCGAGCCCCACGCTGCAGACGTTGCCGGTGAAGGTATGGTCCACCCTCAGGCAAGATCTGACGCCGGTCATCGCTGCGGCATCGTCCCTTCTCATCCTCTTGACGATCACTTTGATGGCGCTTGTCGCGATCGCACGCAAGGTACTGAAATCATGAACGAATCTTTCCTACAGATCAGAGGCATCCGCAAGGAATACGGTCCTGTCGTCGCAGTGCAAGATGTCAATCTCGAGGTCCAGCGTGGCGAGTTCCTGACCTTTCTCGGACCGTCCGGTTCGGGCAAGAGCACGACGCTCTACATCTTGGCCGGCTTCGAAAACCCGACGAAGGGCGACATACTCCTCAACGGAGAAACGCTGCTTTCGACCCCGTCGCATAAGCGCAACATCGGCATGGTCTTCCAGCGGTACACCTTGTTTCCGCATTTGACGGTTGGCGAAAACATCGCTTTTCCGCTCAAGGTACGGCGCAAGTCCAAGGCGGAAGTCGACAGCAAGGTGAAGGAAATGCTGCGGCTCGTTAGGCTCGAGGGCTTCGAGGATCGCAAGCCGGCGCAAATGTCGGGCGGCCAGCAGCAGCGCGTGGCACTCGCCAGGGCACTCGCTTACGATCCGCCGGTGCTCTTGATGGACGAGCCGCTTTCTGCGCTCGACAAGAAGCTTCGCGAGGAAATTCAGCACGAGATCCGCCGGATCCATCAGCAGACCGAGGTGACGATCCTCTACGTCACGCACGATCAGGAGGAAGCGCTGCGTCTTTCTGATCGCATTGCGGTCTTCTCCAAGGGCGTCATCGACCAGATCGGAACAGGGCCGGAACTTTATGCCAATCCACGCACGCGCTTTGTTGCCGAATTCATCGGCGACAGCGATTTTATCTCCTGCGATCTGCTGTCATCGACGGATGGACACGCGACGATCTCGCTGGGCGGCGACGCAGTCTTCAGGATCCCGGTGCATGGCAAGGCCATCTCCGGAAAAAGGGGAGCTTTGATGCTGAGGCCCGAACGCATTCGACTGTCGCGAAATCAGGTGCAGAAGGGCAGCCTCGCGGCAACTGTCAGCGATATAACTTTCCTCGGCAACAACGTTCACGTTGCCACCGAGACCACCGCCGGCGAGGCATTGGCCGTGCGTCTTCCCTTCGGGCATGAGGCCATCACCGGGCTCAGCCGCGGCGAACAAGTGCATCTGGATTTCGATCCGGATGCTGCTCACGTATTTTGCTGAAAGTCGTCCCATGAAGCTGAATGATGTTTCACTATTTCGTCAGGCGTGTCCGGTCGCGGGCAATTGGATCGAAGCGAAGGATGATCATCAGGCGACGACGATCCGCAATCCGGCCACGGGCGACGCATTGGGCGTAGTTCCGGATCTGGGGGCTGCGGAAACCGAAGCCGCAATCCGCGCTGCAGTCATTGCCCAAAAGCTCTGGGCAAAGAAGACCGCGGGGGAGCGGGCTACCATATTGAAGGCGTGGCACCGCCTGATGATCGAAAATATCGATGATCTGGGGATGATCCTGACGCTGGAGCAGGGAAAGCCTTTGGCCGAGGCCAAGGGGGAAATTGCCTATGGTGCGAGCTTCATCGAATGGTTCGCCGAAGAGGCGAGACGCATCAACGGCGAGACCATACCAGGCCATCAGCAGGACAAGAGGATTCTTGTCCTCCGCCAGCCTGCAGGCGTTGTCGCAGCCATCACGCCTTGGAACTTTCCGAATGCCATGGTGACCCGCAAGGTCGGCCCAGCCCTTGCCGCCGGCTGCGCGGTCGTTCTCAAGCCGGCGCCGCAGACGCCTTTTTCCGCAATCGCGCTTGCCGTCCTTGCGGAGCGCGCGGGCTTGCCGCCAAGCCTTCTCAATATCGTGACCGGAGATGCCGCGGCGATCGGCGGCGCGTTGACTGCAAGCCCGGCCATCAGGGTTTTGACCTTCACCGGTTCGACGCGCACGGGCGAACTGCTTTATCGGCAATGCGCGCCGACGATTAAGAGGCTCGGTCTCGAGCTTGGCGGCAATGCCCCATTCATCGTGTTTGACGACGCGGATATCGACGCTGCGGTCGACGGAGCGATCATCGCCAAGTTTCGCAATAACGGACAAACCTGCGTTTGCGCCAACCGCCTGTATGTCCAGGAGGGTGTCTACGAAGCGTTTGCGGCCAAGCTCGCCGATGCGGTTGAAAAATTGCAAGTCGGCAACGGGCTGGATCAAGGTGTTGTCCTTGGCCCACTGATCGATCAGAACGCCGTCCTCAAGGTCGAGACGCATATTCGCGATGCGGTGGCCAATGGCGCCGAGGTCATCTCGGGCGGTAACCGTCATTCTCTTGGCGGCAATTTCTTTGAGCCGACCGTCCTTCGCAACGTCGACGACAGCATGCAGCTTGCCCGCGAGGAGACCTTTGGGCCAGTCGCGCCGCTCTTCCGCTTCCGCGACGAAAGTGACGTCATCGAACAGGCAAATGACACCGAGTTCGGTCTCGCTTCCTATTTCTACGCCCGCGACTTGTCGCGCGTATTCCGGGTCGCGGAAGCATTGGAATACGGAATGGTTGGCGTCAACACCGGCCTGATTTCCACTGCCGAGGCTCCATTCGGTGGTGTGAAAATGTCCGGTTTGGGCCGCGAAGGTTCACGCCATGGCATCGAAGAATATACAGAGCTGAAATATGTTTGTTTGGGCGGTATAGCGTAAATCTGCACTCTGCATGGCGCGGACCTCCCGCTCCATGGGGATGGTTTCTTCGGGTTGCCCCGTCAGATGGTCGAAGTTGTGCCGCCGGAAATATCCGAAAGGCGGCCATCGCCGCCGTCACGCACGGGCGGAAGGATGATCTCCACCACAAGACCATTCGGCGTCCGATCCAGCAAGGTCAGTTTTCCGCCATGACCTTTTCTAATGATGCCCTCCGCTGTCGGGAGGCCGAGGCCAAAGCCGCCTCCCACTCCCGTCGTGCGAGCCTCATCCGCTTTGAAAAAGGGTTCCAGCACCCGGGTCTTGAGCTCATCCGTCAAGCCCGGACCATTGTCGCTCACCCTAATGAGTATCCCTTCGTCGCCAGCATCCTGCAATTCGATATCGATCTGGGTCGCGTAGCGGGAAGCGTTTTCAACCAGATTGGATATCGCTCTCGTAATCGCCTCGGATTTGCACAGATACTTTAGCCGTCGAGGCCCGGAAAACCGGACATCGATGCCGGTTTCCGAGAAATCCGTCGCAATCGTTTGCAGCAGGCTCGAAAGGTCCACTTTCCGAGACGGCACGTTGTGGCCCGCATTTGTGAGAAACGCCAGACTCTCATTGATCATGCCATCGAGCACTGTCAGATCGTGGAGCATCTTGCCCTGAAGCTCCGGCTGCTCGCAGCGCTCCACGCGCATGCGCAATCGCGTCAAAGGTGTCCTGAGATCGTGGCTGATCGAACTCAGCATTCGCGTCCGACTTTCCGCCATTTGCAATATGCGGCTGCGCATCGTGTTGAGCGATGCGGCGAGGCTTCGGATCTCGGAGCTGCCTTCCGCCACGAATGGCTTTTCCAGACTGTCGTCGGTACTGGCGCGCACCGCCGCCGCGGCAAAGCGGCCCATCGGCCTGGTGATCAGCCAACTGCTGACATAGGCGAGCACGATCAGCGGAATGACAATCTTCAGAATTCCGCTGGCGACCGCGGGGAAGAACCACAAGGACCGGGAAAATACGGGCATATGGAAAACAAGAGCTCGTTCCTTGTCGACCTTCACGATGAGGGGAACGGATGTCGCTTCCTTATCAAAAAGATGGCGCAGGCCGTCGAAGAAGTCGTCTTCCAGAGCGCGTCGCGTTCTCTGAAGAATGTCGGCCGATGACGCCTCCGCCTCGTCACGCGGAGAGATCTGGCTTGCCGGCAGTGTCTCCACCGAGATTTGCAATCTCGCGGCCAAACTTAGGGCTGCCGCCTCCTCTTCAGGAGAGCGCGCATCTCGGAACTGGTCGGCCACGCGCTCGATCCGTCCCGCCAGCAAACCGATCGCCAGGCCCTTGTCGTGACGGCCGTAGATAAACGGCTCGGTGGTCGCAGCGACCACGGACACGAGAACGATCAGCAAGAACGGCAGCACGAGGATCTGTGTGCGGATGGAGGCCTTGCGGAGGCTTTTCACGGCAATTTCTCCACTGTCGCCGCGAACAGGTAGCCCCCCAGCCGGACCGTCTTGATGAAGGCCGGGTCCTTGAGGTTCGGTTCGATCTTCTGCCTTATCCGGCTGATATGGACGTCGATGCTGCGTTCGACCGGTCCAGCCGATCCGGCATGCGTCATGGAGAGAAGCTGGTCGCGGGTGAGCACCTTGTTCGGATTGGTGCAGAAGGCCCAGAGAAGATCGAACTCGGCAGTCGTCATCGACACTTCATCACCTTCGGCGTCGAAGAGCTGCCGGCTGTTGGGATCAATGCGCCATCCCGCAAAAGTCAGTGGCCCGGATACCTCTTCCTCACGCCGGGAATATGATGCCCGTCGCAGAATGCTTTTGATGCGGGCGAGCAGTTCACGGGAGTTGAATGGCTTGGTGACGTAATCGTCGGCACCCAGCTCGAGCCCCAGGACGCGATCAATATCCTCCCGCCGTGCAGTCAACATCAAAATGGGGATGGAGCGCGTGGCCCTCAGGCGCATGCAAATGCTGAAACCATCTTCGCCGGGCAGCATGCCGTCGAGAACGATCAGGTCGAACTTATGAAAACGGAGCAGCCGGTCCAACTCGGCGCCATTGGCGACGGATTGGGCAGTGATGCCATTGTTTGTCAGAAGCTCAACCAGCATGGCCGCGATATCGGCGTCGTCTTCGACGATGAGGATATTGGATTGCTCGTAGAGCGCCATTTCAAGTGCCTTTCCGTGGTTCGAGTGAGCCCCTCGAACCTCCGTGGTTTCAGCAATGATTACGTTTGCATGCGGGTAGGTCACGCCAACAACTCCGATGACTGGAAGTCATAAAGATAGCAAAGGAATTCGTGGCGCTGTGTTTGGAAATGTTGAGATATGTTGCGGAGCCGGCGGAGTCTCGGCGCTAAACGAGAGAGGCGCGCAGGAAAATCGCGGCCAGGTTCCGCCGTGGGACAGCATTCGCAAACGTCTTCGCAACATAACTTAACATCAAAAGACACTCCGCAATCTGGGCCTGGCGCATGGTGCATCGTCACGAGCGGGTCGAGTGTTTTGTCTCGCCCTCTCCCTTGCAAAACACGATGGGGCATCTCCATGCATTTCAGAATATTCGCTTTCGGCGCCTTCGTTCTCTCGCTGGCCGCGCCGGCTATGGCTGCAGACTTAATTTCGCAGTCTGCACCGCAACCGGAGCAACAGAACTATTCAGCCTTTGACTGGTCTGGCTTCTATCTTGGTGCCCAGGGCGGATACACCTGGAACAAAGCGACCTATTTGGGCCTGGACCAAAACCTCAACAGCGGATCGGCTGGCGTTCATGCCGGCTATAATTTTCAAACCGGAAGTATCGTTTACGGCATTGAGAACGACTTCAACTACAACTTCGAAAAAGGCAACGAAGCAAATCTCAAGTGGGACGCCTCCGGCCGCGCTCGCGTCGGCTACGCGCTGGATCAAAATCTGATCTTTGCGACGGCGGGTCTTGCGGCAGCAGGCGGCAAGGTCGACGTTCCCGCAGTCGGCAAAAAAGACGATATCCTGATCGGCTGGACGGCAGGCGGCGGCATCGAGCACGCGCTCACCAAAAATATCCTTATCCGTGGCGAATATCGCTACTCCGATTTCGGGAATAAGGACTTTGGCGACGGAATCGGAAAAGTCTCGGCCGATCAGCAAAAGATTACCATCGGTGCAAGCTACAAGTTCTGAGAGAACTGACTAGAATATTTCCTAATCGCCGCTTCGCCCAAATTGTCGTGGGCGAAGATGATGGACGTCGAGCTGCCGGTTAAATGGCAGACAAGTGTCCATAAAAGAACGGCCGGCAAACTTGAGCGCGAAGGTGATGACCTTTCTGGCTCAAGTTTGCCGACAGATAGAAACTACCGAGTTTAAACTGCTGCCGTCATTTCCAATCAGACGGTAAGCAGGTCGCTCGTCGTCGTATCATCCTGGTAGTTCGAGCTGAACAGCGAGCTGAAATCCGGAGCCGGCGGCGGTCCAGCCTTCATCGCGGTCTCGAACTGGCTCTCCGTCAGGGAACCCGAACCTGACGTATCGAGGCTATCGAACATATTGGTCGCTTGGTCCTCGCTCACGTCGGACGGACGCGCGGCGACGAATTCGGCTTCGCTGACGCTGCCGTCACCATCCGTATCCATTGCAGTGAACATGCTGGAGATCTGGCTGTCGTCCGGCGTTTCCCCAGAAGGCGGTGCCGGCGGCTGTCCATTGGACTGCATCGCACTTGCCAACTGGTCCGTCGTCAACGATCCGCTATTGCTCGTATCGAAGCTTTTAAACAGCGCAGTCGCCTGATCCTCGCTCACATCGGAGGGACGCGCGGCGACGAATTCCGCTTCGGTGATGCTGCCGTCACCATTCGTATCCATCGCAGCGATCATGTTGCTCTGGCTGCCGCCCTGACCGCCAGACTGTTGAGTAGACGATGCGCTGCTGGAGCTGTCATCCGAATCCGAGCTGGAATCGTCGCCCGAAGCGTTGGCCTGCAGATTGAGCATGATGTTCATGAGCTGCGAAACGAGCTGCTCGGCCGTCGATATCAAGGACTGATCATCCGTCGAAGAAGACGAAGAGGACGACGAAGACGAGCTTTTGCTGGACGAACTGCTGCCGAGAATGGACGATACGGATTCCTCGGATGAGGACGAGGTCGAGCCTGATCTTTGATATTGATAATAATTATTGGATAAAACGGATGAAATGCTCGTCAAGGGGGCCTCCAGATGCGAGCGTTGGCACGGACTCCGGTTTTTACGCTTACATGACTCTACGCTTGCTATGCCGCGATGAACGCGGCAGTGCATCTTTCGAGATCAATGCAGACGGATAGATTTACCGAAAACTGGAGGCCAAGCTTGGTCCGGATCCTCGCTTGCGCCGATGCGCAACCGGAAGACGGATGAAAAGATAGGCCATGACAGTTGCCGCCATCATGGCGTTATCGGCGGTCCGCATTCTCGATCTGGTACTCCCCAACGGCCTGACCTTGCACAGGAAAGCTTGCGCGAACCTTGTAAAGTTCCCCAGGCACATTCGTTTCCCGCTCCGTTGCCGGACGCGTCGCGGCCGATGAGAGGCATGCGTCACATCAATGTGCCAAGCCGGGCTCGCCAGAAACAAAATTCAATAATTCGGCACACACAGAAACAACGAATCTCCCTAGATTCCGGCGGGGCGCCCGTAGCGGAAAAGGGATATCTGGCGAATGATGGAAAATCGGCTTGTCTTCATAGCCACCCCTTGTTTTGGCGGCATGGTCGCCAAGGACTACATGCAATCCATCATTTCCCTGATGCAGGTCGGTGGGCAGTTCGGTGTGCAATTGACGCTGGCGTTGCTCGGCAACGATGCGCTGATCACCCGCAGCCGCAATACGCTCGTCTCGCATTTTCTCAATGATACCGCGGCGACCCATATGCTGTTCATCGATGCGGATATCAGCTTCGAACCGGAGCAGGTGATGCGGCTGCTGAATGCCGACAAGGATGTCGCCGCCGCCATGTATCCCATCAAGGATTATGATTGGGGCAACGCCGCAAAGGTACCCTCACGGAGCGCTGAAACTCTGGCGGAAGCGGCATTACACTATGTGGGCACGCCGCTGACCGGTCCGGGTACTGAACGGGACGGCGATTTCGTCACTGCGATCTATGCGGGCACCGGCATGCTTCTCATCAAGCGCGCCGTCATCGAAAAGATGATCGCCGCCTATCCCAACCTGCGCTACGACGCGATCCACGCCTATCCCGGCACCAAACGCACGCCAGCCACGCAATATGCGCTCTTCGAGTGTCTTATCGAGGAAGAGACCGGCATCTATCTCAGCGAGGACTTTGCCTTCTGTCACCGCTGGCGAGCGCTTGGCGGAGAGATTTGGCTCGATACCGGTAGCAAGCTCAGCCACACCGGTGCCCATCGTTTCGCCGGCAATCCCCGGCCGCGTTATGAAGTGTTTAAGGCCTGAAAAAGGCGCCGAACGATCCGTCCGCCAACGGCATCGTCGCCCGGATTGGTCAGCCCTTTCTTCGCAGCATCATCATGAGGAAGGGTGCGCCGACGATCGCCGAGACGAGGCCGGCCGGTATCTGATATGGCCAGACGATGGTCCGGCCGATGAAGTCTGCAAACACCATCAACGCGCCCCCGATGGCGGCCGCTCCCGCCATTTGCGGCAGCGCACGGACGAGCCCGGCTTCCCTTGCCAGATGAGGCCCCATCAGACCGATGAATGTCAGCGGACCGACGCTCAATGTGGCCGCAGCGCTCATCAGGCCGGCAAGTCCGAAGAGCGCGAAACGGGACTTGCGCACCGGAATGCCGATGGCGGCAGCCTGCGATGGACCGAGCGGCAGGATGTCCAGCCATCGCCGGGCGAGGAAAGCGGCGGCGGTCAGAATCGCGGCGGCAATAGTAACGGCTACGGCGGTCCGGGCATCGACGCCGTAGGTCGAGCCGCTCATCCAGCGCATCAGCAGGACGGCGCGCGGATCGCCGGTGGAACTGAGGACACCGACAATGGCATCGACCAGGGCACTCAAGGAGATGCCGGCAAGCAGGACACGCTCCGGCGCCAGTCCCGTGCGCATGGAACTGAGCAGGATCATGGCGAGCACAAGAAGCGCGCCTATGGCCGCGAAGGCCATTTGCCCGAAAGGCCCGGGAACGATGACGAAGACGGCGATTGCCACGCCGGAGGTCGCGCCCGCGCTGACACCGAGCAACTCTGGGCTCGCCATCTCATTGCCGGTGATCCTCTGCAGGATGACGCCTGCGACGGCGAGCATCGCGCCGGAGGATAATGCGGCAAAAACCTTGGGCAGCCGCATTGGAATGATTTCGCCGAAGAGCGCCCCGTGCGGAAAGCCCCAGCTTCCATCGATACCGCGTCCGACGAACACACCGACGGCGAGCGCGAGAAGCAAAACGACGAGCGCGACGACCAGCACGTTCGTTCCCGCCGCCTTCCACGAGCGAACTCTCTCTTTCATCTGCAGCGCTCGATGCCGGACTTTCAACCTGGGAAGCAGCAGCAGAAGCAAGGGCGAACCGAAGATCGCCGTCACCGCGCCCGTGGGCAGGAATTCCCCCAATTTGCCCGCAACCAATTGAATGGCAGTATCCGCGATCAGCAACAGCCCAGCGCCGATCACGGGCGACCACAACAGCAATTGCTGCGGCCGCCGCGCCCCGGAAAGCCGGGCGATTGTCGGCGCAACCAGACCGATGAAGCCGATAACCCCGACCGCGCTGGTCACAACAGCGGCAAGCGCTACCGCGCCGCCGACGACGATGAAGCGCAGCCGGGTAAGGCGAACTCCGAGCGCCGATGCTGTGCCTTCACCGAGATCGAGGAGGGAAAGCGGCCGCATGACGAGCGCGCAGATGATCGCGATGGCCGCCGTCTTCCAGAGGAGCGACAGTGGAATGACCCAGCTCTGCTGCGCAAGCGATCCCGCGCCCCAGATGAAGAGGCTGACGAGGTAGCGCTCATTGAGAAGGGTGAGGATTGCCGACAGGGCGCCGCACCACAGGCTGATGACCAGGCCCGACAAAACCAGCGAAAAGGGTGAAAAGCCGCGCCGTGCCCCGAGGCTCATGACGATGCAGGCGACCACTGCGCTTCCTGCGAGTGCGACCATATCCCGGCCCAGCCCCAGCAAGCCCGGGAAAAACAAGGTCGTGACGACCAGCGCCAGATTGGCACCAGCGGAAATTCCGAGCGTCGTCGGATCGGCAAGGGGATTGCGCAGAACCTGCTGAAGGAGCGCACCGGCCAGCGAAAGCGCGGCCCCGGCGAGCAGGGCCGTCGCGAGGCGAGGGAGCGCCGAATAGAAAAGCACCATTCTCGGCACGTCATAGCCCGTCTGGCTCATGGCTTCGAACAAGGGGGCGACGAGGAACCACGACAGGAGGCAGCCGGCACTGAGGAGCACCAGCGCGACGACTGCGGGTCCGAAGGTGAACCTTCTAAAAATCCTGTTCATTCCTTGGGATCCAAAAGGTCGGTCAGAAGGCGGCCGAACCGCAGCGCCTCGTTGACCATGCCGAACATCAAAGCAGGGGGAAGAATTGAAAGATGCCCCGGCCGGGCGAAGGGGAGACTTTGCCAAAGCGGGCTTTGCATGATTTTGGGCAGGACATCCGCTGGTACAGGCTCGAAGGCGATCAGGCGCGCATCGGGATCGGCGACACGGGAGAGATCCTCGAGGGCGATCGTTTGGAAGCCCCAGTAGTTCGATTCCTCGGTCCAGGCGTTTCGCACGCCGATGCGCTCCAGAACGTTATGATAGAGGCCTGGGCTCGCATAGATCCTGGCGTGGCGCGCGTCCATGAAGTTGATGAGCGCCACGGAGGGAGGGGATTTTGCGGCAAGACGGGTGCGGCATTCGGCGAAGAAGGCGTCCGCTCGCTGGAGAAAACCTTCCGCCTCCGCCTCGCGGTCGATCGCCGCCGCCAGTTTTCGTGTGGCCGCGATGGCCGCCGGCAATATGGGGCCGATACCGGGCGCGTAAATCTCGAGGCGGACGACCTTCGCAACCTGCTTTAGCTTCGGCAGCAGTTCGTCGAGATAGGGTGTCGTCAGAATGATATCCGGCTTGAGGGCAACAAGGAGTTCGAAATTGACCTCCCATGAGCTGCCAAGGTTGACGACGGACTGCGGCATTGCCGGCTCGACCACCCATTTATCCCAATCGGCCAGATCGGATACCGCCACCGGAACGATGCCGAGCGAGAGAAGCGTCGATGCGAGACCGTAGTCGAGGCTGACGATCCGCGGTGCGGATTGTGCAAAAGCCGGAGCATTGCCCGCCACCACCGCGGCGGCGATCGTTCGCAACAGGGCCCGGCGTGACAGTGCGGAAAAAGGAACGGGATTAGCAGGCATAGGCGAGCGGATAGCCGGTCTTCGGCGCGGCGATGACATCCATGTCGATACCGTAGATCTCCTGCAGTCGCTCACGCGTCAGGATCTCATCCGGCCGTCCATTGGCGACGATGCGACCACGTTTCAGCGCGCAGATGCGGTCGCAGAAGCGGGCAGCCATGTTGATATCATGGAGGACGATGACCACACTCAGGGCTTTTTCATGGGATAGCCTGCGTATCAGAGACAGGACCTCGATCTGATGCGCAATATCGAGGGCCGCGGTCGGCTCATCCAGCAGCAGGCATTCGGTATCCTGCGCGACGAGCATGGCAAGCCATGCCCGCTGCCTTTCACCGCCGGAAAGCGTCGCTACGATGCGGTCCGCCAGTGGTTCCAGATGCGTCAGGGCAAGCGCTTCCTCTACCTTTTCCCCATCTGTCCTGGTGAAGCGCCCGAGCGGGCCGTGCCAAGGATAGCGCCCGCAGCGCACCAGCTCCCGAACGGTCATGTCGGTGCTGGTGCTCACATCCTGCGGCAGATAGGCAACCGAGCGCGCAAAGGCGCGTTCCGGAAATGAGCTGACATCCCGCCCGGCATAGCGGGCCGAACCCGCTGTCGGCAGGAGCTGTCGGCCGATGATTTTCAGCAGGCTCGATTTTCCCGAACCATTATGACCGACTAGCGCGACGAACTCGCCTTTCGGAAACGAAAGATCGATATCGCTCAGGATGTCGGTTCCGTCGATCGAAAGCCGAATATGATGCGTCGCGAACGCCTCGGTCGAGGCAGTTGCGCCAGCTATGTCGTTACGATTTTCCACGTGTCGTCCCTCGCGGCAAGGTGCCTGTCGGTACTAAAGATGACTAATGTTATCAAGTATTATTTTCTGTCTCTGCAATCCTCGCTCAAGCCGCCAGCGAGAGCTCTACCGTCTCATGCCTGACGAGCGCGAAAATCCACGTCGGTCATCAGCTTATCCCATCTCGCGGGCTCTTTCAGCCGTGTATGGACATTGGATTTTTTAAGTTGACTCTTTTGGTTATGTTTATATTTTGCGCCCAACGCAGGCGGATCGCCGGGGACCGCTGCTCCGCCGCGTGACCAAAAAATGACAGACAGGAGTGGCTTTGCATGGTGATCATGCGGCAGGCAGGATTTCGCGCGTCCTTAAATTGCGCGGACCGGCATTGTGTGACGAGGCCTCTGATCGCCAGCAGTGCTTTGACGGCTGTGTCCCTGGCCTTGGCGCCGGCGGCTTGGGCGCAGGATTCCGCGACCGAACTTCCGAAGATCGTCGTGGTCGGCAAGTCCGACCGGGCAATCGGCCCTGATGCGACCATCGTCGCCAAGGAAACAACCACCGGCACCAAGACGGATACCCCCATCATCGATATCCCTGCCGCCGTTTCGGTCGTGACGGAAAAGGAACTCGAAGAGCGTCACGTCGACAATCTGCAGCAGGCAGTCGCCTACACCGCCGGTGTCTTCTCCGACGAGTTCGGCAATGACGATCGTTACGACTATTTTCGTATTCGCGGCTTCGATCAGACGACGCTCGGCACCTATCGCGATGGTCTCGCGGCCCGCGTTCCGGCCTGGTACACGGCAAGCCGCCTCGAGCCCTACGGGCTGCAGCGGGTGGAAGTGCTGAAGGGATCGACGTCGACGCTTTTTGGTCTGAATGCTCCAGGTGGTCTCATCAATGCGATCACGAAGCGGCCGCCGGAGGAAAAGCAGGGCGAGGTCTACACATCCTTCGGCGATGGCACCAAAGAGGTCGGTACCGACTTCGGCGGGCCGCTCGATGCTGACGGTGTGTGGAGCTATCGGTTTACGGCGCTCGCCAAGGACGGAGACCTCGGCTGGGAATATTCCAAGGACGATCGTCTCTATATCGCGCCGGCTCTGACCATCAAGCCCGAGGAAGGAACGTCGCTCACCATTCTCACCGACTACTATAAGCGGAATGGTACAGGTGCCCGCGGGTTTCCGGCCGGTGCCAATCTGAATATCAATACATTCCTGGGCGAGCCTGATTTCAATCGCTTCAACACCCGTGAAAGTGATATCGGCTATCAGTTCGAGCATGAAATCAGCGACGGCCTGACCTTCCGCTCGAACGCCCGCTATACGCATCTCAGCCTCGATTATGCCGAGGTTTACGGAGCCTCTTTCGATCCAACAGCCGACCGTCAGGCTTTCTCGGTGGATGGCCTGTCGAACCGCTATGCGATCGACAACCAGCTTCAATACGATACGGGGTGGAAGGACTTCGACAGCAAGACGCTTGTGGGCATCGACTACGCCAACGACAATACTCGCGAAAACATCCAGTATGGCACAGCCGGGCCGATCGACATCTACAATCCCGTCTATTGCGGTCTCTCCTGCATCAATCTCAACCCCTTCGTAAACTGGCGCGTCAAGCAGCAGTCCGTCGGGCTCTATGCACAGGAGCAACTGACCTTCGACGATCGTTGGATCGCGACACTGGGCGGCCGCTGGGACCATGTCCATACGACCGCTGATTATGTCGATCTCGGCACCAGGGACGACAATACCGAATCCGCCTTCACCAAGCGCGTCGGACTGACCTACAAGATCAATTCCAACCTTGCCGCCTATGTGAATTATTCGGAAAGCTTCCAGCCGCTCGTGACCCCCTCCGCCAATGGCTATGCCTTGAGCGGTTCGCTCAAGCCTCAGAAGGGCGAGCAATACGAAGTCGGTCTGAAGTATCAACCCGACAATTTCGATGGATTGTTCAGCGCTGCCCTATTCGATCTGACGCAGACAAACGTGCCGACCTATGTGACGCCGCTCATTCAGCAGCAGATCGGCAAAGTGGGCGTGCGCGGTCTCGAATTGGAGGGCAAAGCGGCACTCAACGATCACATCAACCTGACGCTTGCTTATTCCTACTGGGATGCCGAGATCCGCGAGGATGGAATGGGCGGAAATCTCGGCAACAGGCCGCAGCGCGTCCCGAGGCATCTCGCCTCGGCTTGGCTCGACTACACGATCCCGGGAGAGGGACAGCGTGGCGATCTGACACTCGGCGGCGGGGTGCGTTACATCGGGCAGACCTATGGCGACGATGCCAACACGGTTTCAGTCGGCGGATATACCGTGTTCGATGCGGCGGTCAGCTACAACGTGACGAAGAACGTCAAGCTTGCAGTCAATGCGACAAATCTCTTCGACCGCAAGTATGTCGCAAGCAGCTATTACGGCACCGAATATTACGGCGATCGACGCAAGGTCGTTGGAACGCTGAAGTATACGTGGTGAGATATTGGGTGAGCGATTGACCCAAGCTGCGCCAAAACAACCGATGCCGTCCGCGCCAGAGAATGCGGACGGCGAACGCGATCTCGGAGCGCTGTTGGTTCGCCGCGGCGGGGAGAAATACGGCTTCTGCCGCGGAAAATTCTTGCTGGACGCGCCGGCGGGCTGCGATGTCATCGCGTGCTCCGCGCTTTGCGAAGCGGATCGCTTCAATAGCATCATCGACCGCTACGGGGCGGCGTTCTTGCCGGCCGATCGTCGCGCCATCGTCTCCCTGTGGACCCTTTATTATTTCAGTACCTTGACCATCAACACCGCGCTCGCTTGGCTCGAGCTGCGGCGCGTTCTGCCCGTCTCGCTCAACGAAATCTCGCTATGTCTCGACCGGGAAACGGCAACGCCGGTGTCGTTTCTTTTGCCTGATCTCGGACAGGTGCGCGAGCTCGATATCCACGCAGCGATGACGCCCCTCGTGCGGCAGCACATAGCCCCCTTGACCGACGCGATTTCCGATCATGCGCACCTGAGCGCCAAGCTGCTTTGGGGAAATGCGGCTGGTTATCTCGACTGGATCGTCGATGAAACGGGCCGTCAAAGCGCTCCCGCATTGGCGGAGGAAGGGGCGCCGTTGTTTTCCGATCCTGTCTTTCCCGACGGTGAGAAGAACCCCTTGTGCGGCACCCTTCGCAGTATGACGGACGAGAGCGGGCTTCAATTCAAACGTCGCAAAGTCTGTTGTCTGCGCTACTGCCTTCCGGATATCGGCGGATGCGGTCTTACCTGTCCGCTGCCGCAAGGACGGCAACAGGCCTGAAGCAAAGTCGCTCGCCTTCGCCTGATGGAAGCCACCTTTGGACACTGTGCAAATATAGCCCTCCCCGTGACGATACAAAGGTGGCATTATGCCTGAAGTGCGCCCGGTCGACCGGCAATTCGGCGTCTCTGCCATCTGAAAAATACAAGCACAGAGATTTACCTCAGCCGGCGGTAACATCCGCAACGGCACCGTTTGGCGTGAACCGGCGCAGCGGAACCGCCCTGACCGATGAGTGCTTCCACAAATGGAAAAAGGCGAGCAACGCCTAGATAAATTATGGAGGAGGAGAATCCACTATGAACGTGTTGATTGTCGAAGACGAGGGACTCGTCGCGTTGCAACTCAAGAAAATAGCCGCTGATGCAGGGTTCTCGGTCCTTGGCCCAGCATCTGGCGTCGAGCAGGCGCTTGCCTACGCCAGGCGTGCCGAGATCGCTTTGGTCGATGTCGGCCTTTCGGAGGGAAAAAGCGGCCCTCAGCTTGCTCGCCGGCTTATCGACCGTTTTCATACGACGGTTATTTTCGTGACCGGAATACCCGAGGCGATCCGGCAGGGATTCGGCGGCGCCTTCGCGATTATTCCAAAGCCGTTCAGCGATAAACAGGTTGCCGAAGCCCTGCGTCGTGCCCGCGACATGCGCATGGGCAGGGAGAATCAAATCACGTCTTCCGGGGTATGAGGCTGAGCAGCGGACGATTATCTCGATCAAATGCTTCGACGATCAAAAGATGGTCGGAGGCTGTCCTCCTGATGTGGTCCTAACTCCATTGCCGTGTTGAAGATTTTGCTTCTGCGACGACCGTCCGGCCAAATGGAACCTTTCAACGCTACCGGCATTATCGTCTTTATTCTGCCTATGCGGGGAATGGCGATGAGCATCGAACCGAAATCAGCGCCAACCTCGGCAAATTTCCTATCCTTCGTCGGGAATGCAACGTCGTTGCAGGTCAGCCAAGACTTCGTCGAAAGGCTGCCCGTGGCAATCTATGCTTGCGATGCCGACGGTCGTATCCTTTGGTTCAATTCCCTTGCCGCGACTTTATGGGGCCGTTCGCCTCTCATCGGTGATGACAGCGAGAAATATTGCGGCTCATACCGCCTCTACACTGACGGCCGGCGAATTCGCCGGGATGAAACACCGATGGCAACGGTGTTGCTCACCCGCACTCCGGTGCATGGGGCCGAAGCCAGGGTCGAACGGCCGGACGGCTCCTCGATCTGGGCCATGGTTCACATCGATCCGGTGGAAGACGAAACAGGAAAGTTGATCGGGGCCATCAACTGCTTTCACGAAACCACAGCTCTTCATAACGCCAAGGAAGATCTCTCCGAATTTTTCGAGAATGGCGCCGTCAGCCTGCATGTCGTAGCGGACAACGGAACTATATTGCAGGCCAACCAGGCTGAACTCGCAATGCTCGGCTATGCCGCAAGTGAGTATGTTGGCCATAACATCAATGACTATCATCTCGACCAGTCGGTCATCTCTGACATTCTCGATCGCCTGCGCGCTCATCAGCCGATCAGCCGCTATCCTGCGAGACTACGGGCAAAGGACGGTTCGGTTCGTCATGTCTTGATAACGTCGAATGGCCGCGCACGCGATCGGGGAACGATCGGCACGCGCTGCTTTACGATCGACGTCACCGATCGGGCCGACGCCGAGGCCCGGCTGCACGAGCAGGAGCGCAGGCTTGCCACCACGTATGAGCATGCCGGCAGCGGCATCGCAGAGATCGATGCTGACGGAAGATTGTTGCGCGTCAATCTGCGGCTTTGTGAACTGATGGATATGCCCGCCGACCAGCTCGTCGGCCATTCGATCTTTGATGAGATGTTTTCCGAGGATGTTGAGTACGATCGTGAACAGTTCCAGCGTCAGATTGCCGGCCTAATCGATCGATACTCCATCGAGAAACGGGTTTCCCGAAAGGACGGCAGCTTTTTCTGGACCTCGGTCACGTCATCGAGCGTCCGCGACCCAGACGGTCGCTTTCTCTATGCCGTACGCGTCCAGCACGACATAACCGAGCGCAAACAGGTGCAGGAAGAACTCGATGCCCGTATCGAGGAGCAGGCTGCGCTTTATCGCCTTACGGACAGGTTGCAACATGCCCGATCGCTGGGTGATGTCTACGAACTGGCTCTAGATGCCATTCAAGAGGCGCTGCGTTGCCAGCGCTCATCGATCCTTTTGTATGACAGCGCCTCTATTTTGCAATTCGTGGCTTGGAGAGAGCTGTCCGACGCCTATCGCGCGGCCGTCGAGGGCCATTCGCCTTGGAAAGCGAATGAGGAAAATCCTCAGCCCATCTACATCGCGGACATCGGGCAGGCCGCTCTTCCCGAATCGCTGAAGCAAACCATACTCGATGAGGGGATAGGAGCCATGGCCTTCATTCCCGTGCTGGATAGCGGAAGGCTGCTCGGCAAGTTCATGGCATATTTTGATCAGCCGCACGTTTTTACGGATGGAGAGACCGACGTCGCCTTGGCGCTCGCGCATCAGCTTGGGTTCGGCATCGAGCGCATGCGGGCGCAGAAGGCAGCCCAACATTTGGTTTCGATCGTCGAATCTTCGCATGACGCGATCGTGAGCAAGAGTCTCGATGGCATAATCACGACCTGGAATCGCAGTGCCGAACGACTTTTCGGCTATGCCGCCAAAGAGGTGATCGGCAAATCGATCGCCATCATAATTCCGCCGGACCGGATGGATGAGGAGACGGAAATTCTAAGGTGCATCCGCACCGGCGAGATGATCGACCACCTCGAAACCGTAAGACGGCGCAAGGACGGTAGCCTAGTGGATATTTCGCTGACCATTTCACCCGTCCGTGATGCCAAGGGGCGGATTGTCGGAGCTTCTAAGATCGCCCGCGACATTACTGAGCGTAAGGAAGCCGAGACCAGGATTCGCACGAGCGAACAACAGCTTCAGAACCTTCTGGCAGCCATTCCGGCAGCGATCTACACGACTGACGCTCGCGGCAAGATCACATATTTCAATCAGGCGGCGGTGGACTTCGCCGGCCGAGTTCCGGTGCTCGGCAGCGACAGGTGGTGTGTAAGCCCGAAGCTCTATTGGCCGGATGGAACGCCACTGCCGCGCGACAAATGTCCGATGGCGATGGCGCTGAAGGAGAAGAGGACAGTGCGCGGTGTGGAAGTCGTGGCGGAACGGCCCGATGGCACGCGTATTCCGTTCATTCCCCATCCAACACCGATATGCGACGCGGATGGCAACATTGTCGGCGGCATCAACATGTTGGTGGATATCAGCGAGCGCAAGCAAGCCGAGACGCAACAGCGAATGCTGCTCAACGAACTCAACCATCGGGTCAAGAACAACATGCAGATGCTGCAGTCTTTGCTTTCAAGCGCCGCAAGGCGTAGCAAGAGCGAGGAGGCGCGCCAGATCCTCGAGGATGCAACCGGCCGGATTAGCGCGATGGCTGCTGCGCAACGCGTCTTGTATGACACGATCGACGCGACAAAATTCAGCCTGCCGCAGTTTCTCGATGCCGTCTGTGCTGCGGTGGAGCAGACCCTTCCATCCTATGCAAAAATCACCCGCAAAGCCGATGCCGGCGAGCTTCCCAATGACGCCGCAATGCCACTTGCGCTGATTATCAACGAACTGGTCACCAATGCCTTCAAGCATGGCGGCACCGGAGAGGATGAGTTCAACGTCCGGGTCTCACTGCTCCAGGAGGAGGGCGGCGACGTTCTCTCCGTCGAGGATGACGGACCGGGTTTTGAACTGAATTCCGTGCGTCAAAGATCATCGGGCCTTCGGTTGGTGGAAGGCCTTGCCCGACAACTCGGCGCCACCTTCACCGTAAGCTCAGGCTCGACGACGCGCTGCAGTGTCGCGTTTTCGCGAATGGCGGAGAGGGCAGGGCTGACTTGAGCAATGAGACCATTCTGATTGTCGAGGATGATTTTTTTATCGCCATGGACGTTGAAGCTACGCTCATCGCTGCCGGATATTCGCTGGCCGGGATCGCCGCCTCCGCTGAGGAGGCGATCCACCTGGCCGTTTCGTCTCGACCGGCGCTGGTAATCATGGACATCAGGCTTGCGGGCAAACGCGATGGCGTGGATGCCGCGCTGGAGCTCTTTAGAGATCACGGCATTCGCTGTATTTTCGCGACGGCCCACGCCGACCACGAGATCATCCAGCGCGCGGATCCCGCGTGCCCGCTTGCTTGGCTCCAGAAACCCTATTCAATGACATCCCTGGTGGGCGCGGTTCAGAAGGCTTTGATCGAAATTTCGTCAAAGTCCGTCGATGAGTGAACCCGATAAGCCTAGCGGGTACGGGAGATCAAGGCGATCATGGGAGCGCTCGAACTCCCATCGAGACTATTCGGCCTCACGATACCAGCGCAGCGACAGGCAGGAGAGACCTGCATCGATCTTGCCGATTTCGGCGGTCTTCATCGGCACAATCCGGTAGTCAAGCTTGTCGAGCATTTCGAGCGTACGCGGATGATCGGCAGGGACCATGAGAACGTCGTTGACGCGCAGTGCGTTCGCAGCCGCCTCTTCGCCTTCCGGAATGATGATCTGCCTGAAATCCTTGAAAACGCCGGAGCGCGCAAGGCGGGCGGTCGAGAGCACGGTTTCCTCGTCCAGCAACGAGCAGTCGGTCTTGAAATGCAGCACGCCTTCCGGCGTGGCAACCAGCTCCGCTTTGCGGCCGAGCTTGTCGATACAGACGGCGAGAGCTTCCGCACCCGCCTTGTCGGTTCGCGCCGAAAGGCCGATCATGACACCCTTCGGCGTCGTCAACACATCGCCGCCGTCGACGTATCCGTTGCCCGGGAGATCAAGGACGGTGTCGAACATGTGACGCAAGGTGGGTGCGATTGCCTCGGGCTCGCCGAGGCGGCTTACAGCGCCCGGACGAAGCAGGATCGCGCCTTCCGTGAACACCAGCGCCGGGTCCTCGACGAAGATGGAATCGGGAAAGGTCTCCAGCGCCGGCAAGACGGTCACCTTGACCCCCGCGTCGCGCATGGCGGCGATGTAGTCATCATGCTCCGCCTTCACGCCCTCATAGGTCGGGCTGGCATGCTCCCCGGCACGCAGGCCGTCAACAACAGAGCGCGATGGCTCCCGAACGATGGCGGAGTTGAAACGATAAACCGATCTGGGTGAGGACATTTCCAAAAATACCTTTTTTGCCGTTCGGCGCGTTTCTATCGTGCTTGTCAACGGCGGTCGATAGCTATGGCAGCCACATCCTATTTTGAGCACGTCGCGTCATGCCCGACGGCGGCAGCTATTGTCGGGGGACAGTTGCGGTAGGGACAATCGTGGTACTTGAAATCCACAAGCGCGCGCCTCCGGGGACGACTACGGGCCCTCGGGAACTAATGCGTGCGCAGGAAGAGCGAAGCGTTACGCGTCAATCGTCAATGCGAAATCCGACCTTCATCACCACCTGGTAATGCGCGACCGCGCCATCCTTGATGTGCCCTCGGATTTGCTCCACCTCGAACCAGTCGAGATTTCTCATGGTCTTCGAGGCTCGGGAAATCGCCGTTTCAATCGCGTCGGTCACCGAGGTCTTGGAACTGCCGATAAGTTCCACTTTCTTATAGACATGATCGCTCACGTTATCCTCCCAGTTTCGTGCAGATTATGTTTAACTTCGAACTCCCGACTGTGTTCCCGCGGCCGGCTCAAGAGACGTCTGCTGTTCCAGGCGTCTCGCACTCACGATCCGGCAACAGTGGTCCTTTGTCAAACGATCGAAATCGCGCTTGAGGCCGTTGCCAACCGGACTCGAGCGCGGACTCATTAGCACGCGGCCAAATTCGGATTGACGCGAGCTTGACGAACGCCAGATGGTTGGCTGCGAGTTTGTCATATCGGGTTGCAACGCGCCGACATTGCTTGATCTTGTTGAAGAACCGTTCGATCAAGTTGCGCGCGATACAGATACGGGCTGAAGCAGGTCGCGTCTTTGCGATTTCGTTTCGGCGGAATGTTCGCCCATGCTCCTTGCTGGCGGGCAAGCTCGCTGATCCAATCCACGTCGTATCCGCGATCCGCGAGTAACATCGTTTGTGGAAGCAAGGCACTGAGGAGAACCGAACACAACCGATTGTCGTGCGCCTCACCAGGTGTAAGCGCGAGATGGACCGGCAAGCCATTGGGCTGTTGCAAATTTCCATTTTGGTCAGCGGCCTTTCAATGATCCCGATGGGCCATTTTGCCGTCAATCCTGTAGCTGACGCTGAGGTCGTCCTTGAGAGTGATCTTTCCAAAATCCCCTCTGAGCTTGGAGCTTGGAGCTTGGAGCTTGGATCATAGCCCATCAGCGGACGCCCTGCTGCTCAACGAAGTAGGCCCGGCCGGCTCGAGGTTGTGAAATTGGCCAGGTCGAGCGTCAAGGGCATAGCTGTATGCCGCTTGCAAACATAGTCATTTTTCGGGGCCGGAGACTGCCCTCCGACCCCTTTGTGCATCGCAGCACACCCAGATCCAGATACTCGCAACTTAGCCGTTCTGGTCTCCGCCGTCGTCGGCAGGCTGGGCCCTTTCCTTTTCATTGATCAGGTCGCTCAGCTTGTTCACACCTTCAAATCCTGCGATGGCGGCTGCTGTTTTGGCGAGGAAACCGGCGTTCGGATCGATGGCGTTCAGCGCGTCTTCCGCGGCGACGGCACCAGCGACTTCTTCAATAAGCTTTCCAAGCCCCATCTGACGTCTTCTCCCGGTTCAAAGCTTCAGTTAGATCCTGCTATCACGGCAGTTGGCGGACGTAAGAGTCGGATATTTCCGTTGAGACCGTGTTTGACCCTTCCGGTTCGCTTTCGGCAATGAGCGATTGGCGTTTCTCAGAGCGTTTATCGATCCGGAAGGTTGCGCGGTGGATGCGATTGTGCGCCGGCTAGGAAAGTCAGTTCTTCTTCAATGCAGCAGCCTTGCACTCCTCGCGGAACTTCTTGCGATCCTTGCCGTGCAGACCCTTGGCGTCGGCATCAGCCGAACATTTTTTGGAAATGGTCTGCTTCTGCGCGTCGCCGGCAGCCGGTTTTGCCACCGTGGTCGCAGTGGCCGCCGGCTTCGTCGTTGCGGTTGCAGCCGGCTTGACGGTGGTGTCGGTGGTTGCGGCGGTCGAAGACGCTGCGAAAGCCGAACCGGAGAACGCCATCATGCCGGCGAGAGCGAGAGCATAGGTGATTTTCATGTATTGGCTCCGAAAGTTAGGGGGTGTCTCAGAGGACGCTTGTATTTGTGCATGCGCCCTCTGAACCCGAAATGAATAGGCCCAGTCGACCCGCAGCTGATTTTGGCCAACTCGAAAAACGGACAGTGAACGCACAATCAAATAGTTTCTGAAGACGCGTCCTGATGGTCATCCTGGAAATTTTCAGATCACGAGCGACCGCCGCCTTGCTCGCGCCAGCAGCGATAATAGATGCAGTGGTTCCGGTAGAGCAGGCCGCGCAGGCCCTCCGAAATATGATCGCGGGGAGATCCGGTGAAGTCCACCTCGGCGATCCATGCGATCTTGGCGGTCAGGTCGGCTAAGAATTCCTGCGCATAGTGAGCGATGATCAGGATCGATAGCAAGCGACGATCGATGCCGGCAGGTTGGCTGTAATTGGTTGACTTGGCCGGACTTGGCGCGACCCGGTCGCGAGTGACCCGACTCCGACATTGGAAGCTTGTTCCCATGTGGAGCACCGTTTCCGCTCGCTAATGTGGTAGACTCTATCCTCGGCCTGAGGACGCATGGCTCGGAAGAGGGTGTCGTGCGGCCGAACGAGGGAAACCGCCCATGCCCACTTTGCAGCCCGTGGATCGGTTGGAATTTCAGATCCTGATCGACAATCTGACCGATAGCTTGTCCACGGCCCCGTCGAATGTCACACTTGAGTGGACAGCACTTATGCGGGCGGGCATGCGACAATTGTCCGGCCGCTGCCAATGTTGTGCGAATCACGGCTTGGCAGTCGTCGTCAAAGCGTTTCGCGGCGAGGCGAGCCGCGTTGTTCTGTTCGATGCCGGTCCAGTGGAGTTCGCGGTCGAATACAATGGAACCCGGCTGGGCATCGACTTCGCCAGCATCAATGCTGTGGTGCTCTCGCACGGGCACTGGGACCACGCCGGCGGGCTGCCAATTGCGTTTGACCTCATCACCAAAGCAAACGGTGGCCGCGCGATTCCGTGCTATTTGCACCCCGGCATGTTTCGCCAGCGCGCCTTGCCGCTCACGGGCGGCGGATTACTTCCCATCCGCGAGATCCCCTCGCCGGACGATCTCGTTGCGAAGGGAGCCGTCCCGGTCGTCACGACAGAGGCGCAAGTCCTGCTCGACGATATGTTTCTAGTCAGCGGCGAGATTCCCCGCATGACGAGCTACGAGAAGGGGTTCCCAGGCCACAAGCGGCGGAGCGAGGACGGAAAATCTTGGGAAGATGATCCACTCATCATGGACGAGCGCTTTCTGGCCGTTCACGTGGGCGGCAAAGGCATTGTCGTGTTCACGGCCTGCTCGCACGCAGGTATCATCAACGTTCTCAAACATGCGCAATCCAGTTTCCCGGCGATCCCGCTCTATGCTGTTGCTGGCGGCTTCCACTTGGCGGGCGGCAACGAGAAGATCATTGCCGAATCCGTGCGCGACATCGGAACGTTCGGTCTTACCTTGATCGCGCCGGGCCATTGCACGGGTTGGCGGGCGGTGAATGCCCTCGCGAACGCCTATGGTGACAGCACCGTGGCACCCTTGGCCGTCGGAAAGATATTCGCAATCTGATGCGCGAGCATTACAAACGTGAGGCCTCGACTTCAGCTCCTGGCCCTTCGCGTCATTCAGCTGCGCTGCAGAATTTGGCTGCTATCGGCGCATAGCGGGCTCTGGCAAACCGTCCGCCCGGCAGATTTATGGGTTCACGGCCCCGTCTTTTGCTCAACATTTCCGGCGCCAACATTTTTGTAAACCAATGTTTCCGGCGTGAGTTTTCGCTGGTTTCGCCTGCGAAAAACCTTCTTTTGGAGAGGAGTTGGTATAAAAGTCTGAAGAACTGGAATAATGGCTATGACTGTAACCGCCGCGTCCGACATCTTGATTGTCGATGACGACCACGAAATCCGCACGCTTCTGAGCCGCTATCTCGAGGAGCAGGGTTTTCGCGTCTCGACGGCAAGCGACCTTCGCGGCTGCAATGACGCGCTCAATCGGCGCACTCCGGATCTCCTCGTTTTGGACGTCATGCTGCCCGATGGATCGGGCCTTGATCTTTGCCGCGATCTGCGGAACCGCCGTCCCCGTGTCCCCATCATTCTCCTGACCGCTCTCAAGGAAGACATCGATCGGATCCTGGGGCTTGAGATCGGTGCAGACGACTATCTCGGCAAGCCGTTCAACCCGCGCGAGCTGGCAGCGCGCATTCGGGCGGTCCTGCGCCGGATCAATGAGGATACGTCTTCCGAGCCGGAGCAGCGCCGTTTTCATTTTGCCGAGATGACGCTCGATCCGCAGCTTCGTCGCGTGACGCGGGACAATGGTGAGGTTATTTCGCTGACCGGAGCCGAATTCGATCTACTCAAAGCCTTTATCGAGCGAGCCGGTCGGCTGCTGTCCCGAGACCAACTGCTCGACTTGACGCAGGGGCGTGATCGCGATCCGGCCGATCGCTCGATCGACGTGCTGATGAGCCGATTGCGTCGCAAGCTCGGGGAAACGGCCGAAGAGCCGGTGTTCAGGACGATCCGTAACGGCGGATATCAGCTCGTTGTCCCGGTAACGGCTGTCAAGGCCGATCCATGAAATCCCTGGGCGCCCGCCTGGCGCTTCTCTTGCTGACGGCCATTGTTCTGGTGGTTATCACGTCGTCTTTTGTGGCGAGCCTTGTGATGCGAGGGCCGCGGCCGGAAATTACCATGGAGCCGATGGCCCGCCAGCTATCCATACTCGCGAAATTTGCCGAGACAGACAGGGCTGCGGCGATCTCTGCCGGCGTGGTTATAGCTCCTGTCCCCGCGAGCGGGCCCCGCGATGATGGGCTTTCCGATTTTCTAAGGGAAAGTCTGCAGCGAACCGGCGACGTGCGGGAAGCCATCGTATCCCGCCACCCGAGAGGCGCCACGACTGCTTCGGTCAGGCTTCCGGATGACAATTGGATGGTGATGCAGATCTCGGAACTCGGCCCGCCTCCAGGAGGATGGAAGATTCTTGCGGGATGGCTCGGCCTCATCATTACGGGAAGCGTGCTGGTTTCCATATTTGCCGCGTCAAAGATCATGAAGCCGCTTCGCCTGCTTGAACGGGCCTCGACTGAGATTGGTCCGGATGGGACGCTCCCGCATGTTCCGGAAACCGGTCCGGGTGAAATTCGCGTCACGGCACGGGCGCTCAACGAACTATCGGCAAGGGTGAAGGCTGCAACGGAGAGCCGGATGCGGCTGGTTGCGGCCGCCGGACATGATCTTAGAACACCCATGACGCGCATGCGATTGCGGGCTGAATTCATCAAGGATGATGAAGATCGGCAGAAATGGCTCGCCGATCTCGAAGAACTCGATACGATCGCCGACAGCGCCATCGGATTGGTGCGGGAAGAAATCTCCAGGGACAGCCTGCAGTGCATAAGGCTCGATACCATCGTCGCAGACATCGTGACGGAGCTGACGTCGATGGACATGGATATCAGAACCGGCGAGCTGCAGCCTGCGACAATTTCTGCGGGGCGTTTGGCGATTACCAGGGCTCTGCGCAACCTCTTGATCAACGCTGCCACGCATGGCCAATCGGCAATCGTGAGCGTCACGCATCCCGGCGATAAGGTTGTGGTCACAATTGTCGACACGGGGCCAGGCATTCCCGAAGACCGCTTGAGCCAGGTCTTCGAACCTTTCTTTCGGATCGATATCGCGCGGCAGCGATCTTTCCCCGGAGCCGGGCTTGGAATGGCCATCGCCAAGGAAATCGTTTCCAGGTTCGAGGGAGAGATCACCGTGCGCAATCGGTATCCCAGGGGGCTGGAGCAAGTAGTGTCTTTCAAGAGCCGCGGCGATAGACTCGCCGGTTAAGAGCTGTCTTTATTCAACATCGGCCGACGGTTTCAGTGTGGGCGCCGATTGTCAAACATAGGCCGTCCGTTCCCCGAACGCGGTATCCCCATCGAAATTCGTTGACCCGATGCGATCACTTTCGCCCGAAAGCGATGATTGCTGCTTGCTCTTCGAGGAGGTGGATTGCCCGACCTGCGAGACAGATGCCGCGTTGGACTTGGTCGATTGACCGGTTGCGTCGGACTTGGCGGATTGACCGGATGCGCTGGATTGACTGTTTGAAGTGGATTGGCCATTGGCGGATTTTTCCAGCTTAGTCAGTTTTGCCTCCAGCGCGGCAAGTTCCTTTTGCAGCGTTTCAGCCTCGTCTGGATCTTTGGTATTGGCGAGCTCTGCCTTCTTGGCTGCGATCTGTGCCTGGATCTTGGCGGCGTCATCAGAGGTTGAAGAGCTTGTGGATGTGGAGCTGATCAGGGATCCTGTTGAAGATGCGGAAATTGCGCTGATCATTTTACGTCCTGATTGTTGCTTCGTGATTTGTAAGACGGATCATGGTGCGACCTGCGTTAAGTGAAGGTAAATAGTAAAATTAGTGATGTCGAATGTAATTTTGCCAATCTCGAATGTTGTACTCACGAAAATCATAAGAGATATAAATAAACGCCAGGGTATAGATAAATATATCGAAAGTTGTACTGGATAAATACAGGGATGTTCGGCTATATTGGAAATGTCCGGACAAGAAATTTCCCGAAAACGCCCCTTTTCGGCAATGTTCAGAAATAATTCCGGAGATAGTTGCTGTAAATTCGCATGCGGTCCTGAGCGCTCTGCTCTGGTCACCCGCGTGCCGGCTCCGTCAGACGCCCCCAACATGAATGGCGGAGCCGGTTCTTCTTTTCTCAAAAAAACAGATGGCTTGTCTTGTGGGATCGGACTTCTGATCAGCCCGCAATCAATCTCTTGAAAGGGCTGCCACGGGATCGAGTCTCGAGGCGTTGCGCGCCGGCAGGTAGCCGAAGGTGAGGCCTATCGCGCAGGAACAGGTAAATGCGAGCGCGATGGTGCTTCCCGAATAGACCATGGCGAAGTTTGACGCCAAGCCATTGAAGGCAAGGCCGAAGCTGAGCGCAAGGGTCACTCCAACCGCACCGCCCAGGAGGCAGACCAGCACGGCCTCGATCAGGAATTGCTGCAATATATCCTGACGACGGGCGCCGACGGCCATGCGAACGCCGATCTCGGCGATGCGTTCGGACACCGAGACGAGCATGATGTTCATGACGCCGATGCCGCCAACAAGCAGCGAGATGACGGCAATTGCCGAGACGAGCAAGGTCATCGTCCGCGTCGTGCTTGTGATCGTTTGCCGGATGTCATCCGTGTTGAGGGTAAAGAAATCCTTGGTGCCGTGACGGCGTTCCAGGAATTGTGTCACTGCGGCTTCAGCAGTCGAACTTTCGGTATCGTCATTGACGCGTACGGTGATGCTGCGCAGCGACATGTCGCCAAGGAACCGTGCCTGCACGCTGGTATAGGGAAGATAGATCGAGAGATTGTCGCTGGCTCCGAAACCACCCTGCTGAGAGGCGATGACGCCGATGACACGGATGGGCACTTTGCCGACGAACATCACCTGCCCGGTGGGATTGAGGCCCTTATCCGTAAACAGGGTTGTCGCCGTATTCTGATCGATCACCGCATCCTGCACCATCCGTCGCACGCCGTCGGCGTCGAACAGCCGGCCGGCGACAAGCTTCGAACCCTTCACCGAGAAATAGGCATCGCCAACGCCGTTGATCAGCGCGTTGGCCTCCGTCGCGCCGAACCGGACTGTGCTGCTGGTCGAAACGGTCGGCGTGACGGCACCGATATAGGTCAGTTTGGCCAAGGCATCGGCATCGGCAACCACCAAGGTCTTTATGCGTCCCGAACGGGTATCTCCGAAGCTCTTGCCAGGAAAAATCTCCAGCGTGTTGGTGCCGAGACTATTGATATTGGCCAGCACCTTGCGCTGCGATCCTTCCCCGAGCGCAACGACGCTGACGACCGAGGCGATGCCGATGATAATGCCGAGCATCGTGAGGAAGGCGCGCAGCCGATGTGCTTTCAGGGCAAGGACCGCCATGAAGAAGGCCTCGCGCAGCCGGTTGCCCAGCTCACGCCAACCGCCGCGGGAATCCATCTTGGGCGCGGAGCGGTGATTGTGAGAATCCCGATTTTTTTCACCGGTTGTGCGCCCGTCGGCGACGATGCGGCCGTCCGATATCTCGATGACGCGTTGCGCGCGGGCGGCGACCTTCATGTCATGGGTGACGATCACGATGGTATGGCCTTCGGCATGCAGCTCGGAGAGAATGCCGAGCACTTCCTCACCGCTTTGCTGATCAAGCGCGCCGGTCGGCTCGTCAGCGAGGATGACATTGCCATTGTTCATCAAGGCACGGGCGATGGAGACACGCTGCTGCTGGCCACCGGAAAGCTGACCCGGCTTGTGTCCGGTCCTGTCACCCATGCCAAGACGGTGGAGAAGTGCTGCGGCGCGGGCATGCCGTGCCTGGTTGGGCTGATCCGCATAGATTGCCGGAACCTCGACATTGCCAAGCGCGGTCAGTTCGGAGAGCAGATGATAACGCTGGAAAATAAAGCCGAAATGCTCTCGCCGCAGCCTTGAAAGCGCATCGCTGTCGAGCCGATGCGTCTCCGAGCCGCCGATCTCATAGGTGCCGGCGGTGGGGCGATCGAGCAGGCCTATGATGTTCATCAGCGTCGATTTGCCGGAACCGGAGGGGCCGACAATGGCGACCATCTCTCCCTCGGCAATCGATAGATCGATGTCCTTCAGCACCGCAATGATGTTGTCGCCGGACTGGTATTCCCGGCCGACGCCCTTCAGCTCTATGAGTGGAGCGGCCATCGCTCAGAACCCCATAGGCGGTGGCGGTCCGCCGCCCATGCTGCTTTTGGTGGTGGTCGTGCTCGCTTCGCCGATAACGACGCGTTCGCCTTCCGAAAGGCCCGATTGCACCTCGGCGGTGACATTGTTGTTGAGGCCGATGGTGATGTTTCTGGAAGCCTGTTTGCCGTCCGGGTCGACCACCTGCACACTATAGGAGCCGTCAGTATCCTTCGCGCCAAGTGCCGAGGACGGAATGATCAGCGCATGTTTGGCCGCGCCGAGCACGATATGGACCTCGGCCGACATATAGGTGCGGAAGCGGTTATTCTGGTTCGGCACGGCGAAGATGCCGTTGTAGTAGATCGCCGAAGACGATGAAGAAGAGGTCGTGCTGCTGCTGGATGAGGTCGTGCCGGAAGACGTGACGCTGCTGTCGCTGGTGATCGATTCCGGCGCCGGCTCGATCGATTGCAGCACGGCGTCATAGCGGGTGGAGGGATCGCCGAGGATGGTGAAATAGACCGGCTGGCTCACCTTGACCTTGACGATGTCGGCCTCCGATATCTCGGTGCGGACGATCATCGTGTCGAGCTCGCCGAGAATGACGATCGTAGGAGCCGACTGGGCCGCATTGACGGTTTGGCCTTGCTGATTGACGATGGCAAGCACGGTCCCGTCCATCGGCGCGGTGATGCGCGTATAGGATAGATTGGCCTGTGCCGTCTCCACCGCAACCTCCGCAGCCATGATCTGTGCGTCGATCGCAGCGATCTGGGCGGTGATCTTCTCGACGCTGGCCTCGGCACTATCGAGATCGGCCTTGGAGCCGGCTTGATTGCTAAAAACGGTCTGCTGCCGCGTCAGCGTCACTTGCGCATTGGCAAGATCGGCTTCGCTTCCCTCACGCTGCGCTTTGACATTGGCAAGCGAGGCCTGGGCTGTCCTCAGATCGTTGTTTTGTGTTGTGGAGTCGATCTCGGCAATCAGCGTATCCTTCTTGATCTCATCGCCGAGCTTGACATTCAGCGCGGTGATACGCCCCGAGACCTGTGCGCCGACGGCGACGAGCTTGCTCGGTTTGAACGTGCCCGAGGCAAGCACGGCTTCTTCGACATCGCCCCGTGTTACCATGGCGGTGATGGCGGATGGGCTTTCCTGGGCAAAGAGACCGCCGCGAAGCAGCAAGGCACCGGTGCAGGCTCGCAGGGTTAACGCTGCCAAGGCTAGTACCGGACGCCTAAACCGCTTGTTTTTCGACGTGCCCAGCGGCCGCACACGCAGCACGGTTCCATCAGCCTGTTTCAGTTCGGTTCGTGCCCTCATCGGGTCTGGAAAGTTCAGCATGGAATTATCTGGCTGCGGTCAGGTGCGGACCACTGTCGGTGTCGACCACGGCGGGTTCGGAGGTGTCGACCTCGCCCTCCCAACCTCCACCGAGGGCCTTGTTGAGGGCGACATAATCGGTTGCGATCGATGCCTGGCTCTCTATCAGTGCTTCTTCCGCACTGTAAAGTGACCGCTCGGCATCGAGCACATCAAGGAAATCGGTTACACCGGCTTGATTGAGCGTGCGGGATAGGTCCGTTGCCCGGCGATAGGAGATGGCCGAAGAGCTGAGCTTGCCGTGTTTTAGCCGTTCCTGCGTCAGCGATACCACTGCATTTTCGACGTCTTCCATGGCAGAGAGAACCGCAGATTGGTAGGCGACGTAATATTGGTCGCCTTGCGCCTTGGCGACGTCGACCGCCGCCTTGAGCTGGCCGCCCTGAAAGATCGGCACGGTGAGCGACGGCCCAAACGACCAGCCGATGGTCGATTTCTTGCCGAGATCCGAAATGCTGGTCGCGGACGATGCGATATCGCCCGTGAGCGAGATCGATGGATAGCGATTGGCTTCCGCCTGGCCGATCTTCGCTGTGTATTGAGCGAGCTGCCGCTCGGCGAGGCGGACATCGGGCCGGGAGTTCAGGATATCGGCGGGAATGCCGGTCGAAACCGCGATCCTCGGATTTGGGATCGGGCCGCCCGTTTTCAACCGTTCCTCCAGCGCTGCCGGCGGCTTGCCGAGCAACACGCTCAATCGATGGACCGCCGTGGCATAGGAGATTTCATAGGTCGGGATGTCAGCTTCCGTGCTGCTTGCCAGCGCGTCGGCCTTGGCGGTATCGACGCCGGTGGCGCTTCCGGCCTTGTATTCGGCCTGTGTCAAAGCCGCGGTCGTGCGCTGCGAGACGGCGGTGCGCCGCGCAAGATCGCGCAGCGTCTGATATTCGCGGGCCTGAACATAGTAGGAAGCGACGTCGCCGACGAGGGTTAACATCGTATCGCGCAGCTCTTCCTCGGCAGCGTCGACACCATATTTCGCGGCCTCTGCGGCGCGCTTATTGCCGCCGAAAAGGTCGAGCTCCCAGCTTGCATCGAAGCCCGCCTGGTATTGCGAATAGACGGTCGCCTCGGAACTTGTGTCGGAGGCCGCCGTCCTGGTCCGTGTAGCCGATGCCGTTCCCTCAAGAGAGGGTAGGAGCGCACCCTTCTGTTCACGGTAGCTGGCACGCGCTTCGCGGATCTTCGCCTTGGCCGAAGCGACATCGAGGTTCCCCGCGACCGCCTCCTCGATCAACAAATTGAGCGTCGGGTCCTTGAGCTGTTTCCACCACTGCGACAGTTCCGCAGGCTTGGCGGGTTGGCTCGAGGACTTGTTGCCCCAATGCGGCGGCATTGTAAGATCTGGCTTACGGTAATCTGGCCCGACCACGCAACTGGTCAATGTCGCGGAAAGCACGATAGAAGCGGCAATGCTCGGAAGCCGTTTGTGGGTATGCGAACATATTTGCAAAGTGGGTATCTCTGGTTTTCTGATCATCCGCACCCGTTTTCGCTGCGGCGCAGACATAAGCGCGAAGATATCCGTGAAGAGGTTGGTCCGGGGATGCCGGGCGGGGCGCCCCGGACCTTTCGGCCGTTTTACGGGCCACTCCATCCAACCGACAAGGATCGCACGAAACGCGTCCGGGGGGCCGGTCCTCGTCGGATGGAGAAGGAGGTAAAATGGATTATCCATAAAGGCGGAAAGCCTTGGTTTTTAATGGAACCCGTGAGGAGGGCCTGGATCGAGCGACCGTTCGGCATCCTTAAGCTTCTGAAGCTGATAAGCCGTCAGAACGGTGCGAAGCGCAGCCGCCTTGTCTTTCAGCACGCGAGCTTTGACGGCCTGGTTCAATACGTGATCGGCGATCTCTTCGCCGAACAATCCGGACGGTTTCCCTGCAGCGGCATCGGAACCTGACGGTTTCGTTTCCGGCGCTGAAAAAGGCCCTTGCGGCATAGGGTGCGGAACATCGAGAAAGTCCGTCAGTGCGGCGGTATAGTCCCTCCAGGCATCAAGCTGGGCGACATGGATGCCGATCATAGTTTCCATGGCCGACAGTCTGCTTGCGAGTTCCAATGTGGGATCCGGATGAGGAGGAAAATCGCCAGGCATCCCGTGTGGCGGCGGGGGGAGGGGCAAGCCGTTCCCGAACGCCATCCCATGGCTGCCAAACCGGGGATCGCGACCAAAACCGGGGCATTGCCCTGGCTTCATCCCCATCCCTACGGGCAGAGATTCCGTCCTCTCAGCGCCGGCGGGGGCCTGTTCGACGGCCGGGATTGGCGGCTGTTCGGCAAGAGCCGGAACGTTCATGCCGCTTATGGCCGTTGAGATTAAAGTTGCGACAATACCCAAATGCCTCATGATCAGTGCCCTTGAATCTGCTTCAATTCACTGACGCAAGGCTAGTCGGCTCATATAAACGGCATACGTCTCTACGTTTCCGAGTGTTTCTTCGCGCAAGATTGTTGCGAACGAAGTTTGCTATGACCTCCTTAGCAAAAATTCATTACAAAAATTGTCTTCTTTTTGTTTGTCCTGGCTTTGGCCCGGACGGAAGTGAGCGCTTGAGAAACGTCTGCGATTCGTCGCCTATGTCGCGCTCCTGACAGTGGTGGCGAAGATTCCTCAGAAGAGCCGCATTACCAGTGTCTTCACGAGAGGGTTAGAAGAGCTGGTACTGCTGCCGAGATTCAGACTTCATCAAAGAATCCAGGCTAACGTCTTTTAAAATTTTGGATAAGTGATCGTGGCTTGGCAAGTTTTGATCGGCAATGTTGCTGCCGTCTCACTCCTCATTTCAGTGTGGATGCACCTCCACTACCGACTCTATCGGCTCTCCGAGGTTCAAGCCAAAATCGCCTTTGGTTTGATGATGGGGCTGGGAGCGATCACTTCCATGGTGCTCTCCATCGAGATCGATAGCGGTTACTATCTCGATCTACGCTCGACCTTGCTCGCCGTATCGGCAGTCTATGGCGGTCCGTTGGCTATCCTGGTCACGGGCTCGCTTACGGTCATCTACAGAACTGCAATGGGGGGAGCAGGAGTTCAAACGGGCCTGATCTCGATCATCGTTGTGTCGCTCCTCGCGTCGTCGGTGCATTTTCTGCTCCGCCGGCAGCCGATGAACCTAAAAAGAATTGTGGCCACAGCATCCACTGTGCCCGTGGTCACCCTGGCGATGGGCCTTGCCTATGGCGGTGAAGACTTCCCGATCACACTCCTCAGCTTCACCATTATAGGGTTTGTTGCAACCCTGGTCGCGGCCTCGGTGATAACCTATTTCCACGCCTTCACGGTCGAGCGAGACATTCTGCGAGCCGCACTCACTCAAGCGCCCGACCTTTATTATGTCAAAGACCACAAGAGCCGTTTCGTGGTCGCCAACCTGAACATCGCCCGAAATCATGGCCGTACGAAATCGTCGGAGATGGTCGGTCTGACCGATTTCGATCTCTATCCTCGCGAAAGGGCTCAAGCTTTTTTTGATCGCGAGCAGGAGATCATGTCGACGGGAGATCCGATGGTGGATTTCGAGGAGCCCTACGTGATCGAGGGTGGCCGAGAGCGCTGGTTCCTGACATCAAAGGTCCCTTTGCGAGATCGCCACGGCCATCTGATCGGGCTTGCCGGCGTGACGCGTGATATCACCGACAAAAAGCGCCTGACGCAGGAAGCCGTCGACAGCAAGAATGTGCTTTCGCAGGCGATGGCCGAAATGTCGGATGGGCTTGCCATGTTCAGTCCGGACGGCAAGCTGGTGTTCTGCAACGATCAGTACCGTACTGCATTTCCTCGCTCCGGATATGCCAGGCAACCGGGTGCCCACATCTCGGATATTGTCCGGGCCGTGGTGCGCAATGCGGAAAGGATCGATGTCAGCCCGGATGTCAGCGAGGAGTGGATACAGGCTTCCGCCGCGCAGCTTTTCCTCACGCGAGACACGGAAATTCCTCTGTTTGACGGGCGTTGGCTCAGCCTGCGCACCCGCTTGGCGTCCGATGGATCCGCGCTGGTCGTCGTCTCGGACATCACCTCGATGAAGCATTCCGAGGAGCAATTGAAGCAGCTTGCTCAGAAGATGACAGGGCTTGCCTACACCGACGCGCTGACCGGCATCGCAAATCGACGGGTATTCGACGAAGTGATCTTGACGGAGTTTACCCGAGCACGGCGCAACGGTTCTCCTCTTAGTCTGCTGCTGATCGATATCGATCATTTCAAGAGCTACAACGACACCTACGGTCATCTTGAGGGAGATAAATGCCTCAAGGCTATCGGCGACGTGCTCCGTTCCGTGGTCATGCGAACGTCCGACCTCGCGGCTCGTTTCGGAGGCGAAGAATTTGCGATCGTTCTGCCTGGAACGGATAGAGACGGCGCCTTAGCCCTCGCCGAGCTTCTGCGCTCCGCACTGCATCAACTTGCAATACCCCACAGGGCAAGTAGCAAATCGATCGTGACGACCAGCATTGGAGTGGCGAACATGTTCGATGGATCGACATTCGCAAGTGCAGTCGAATTGGTGGAGGCTGCCGACCAGGCACTTTATGATGCCAAGACGAAAGGCCGGGATTGCATCGCGGCCGCCGGCGACCAGGCAACGGCCGCGTAGTCAAAGGCTAAATTTGCCGTCAGGTCCGGTTCTCGGGAACAAAGGACGCGATCAAATGTTCGATGCGCGGTGAGCGACTCCCTTGGCTCGCCAACGCGCCGTTTCCCAGAGCGGCCATCAGAAGACTGTTTACGGAACGCTTCCGGTGTCAACGCAGCCTTCTATAAAACGCGGCAGGGAACTCGCCATGCGCCCTTCCCACTGTTCCCTGCCGTGTCTGACATCATCTTTTGAATAATATGGCTGTTCGCCGGCCCGAAAATTAAGGCTGCGTTGGTCGGGCCGGCAAGCGTTTCATCGAGTGGCTTCCTGTGTCCGCGGGGCGGCATGGAGTTCGTTCATGAGAATGGCGGCGGCCCCGATTGCCGCCGGAACGGCAAGCGCGCAGAAGATGCCACGGAAGTCCCAGCCAAAGCCGAGCAATACACCGCCGATCGAGGAACCCAGAATGCTGCCCAGCCGGCCGACGCCCAGCATCCAGCTCACGCCGGTCGCGCGGGCAAAGGTGGGATAGCGGCCGGGGGCGTAGGCGTTGAGACCGGTTTGGCCGCCGCTCATGAAGAAGCCGACGATGCCGACGATCAGCGCGAGGGCTGCGGAGGTCAGGCCGGTGAATGCGAGCGCGATCAGAGCTATCGCGCCGAGCAGATAGGACAGCGAGATCGCGCTCTTCGATCCCACGCGGTGCATCGCAAAGCCCACGACAACCGCGCCGATCGTGCCGCCGAGCTGGAACATGGCGGTCACATTGGCTGCGGTTTCGATCGGCATTCCGGCATCCTTGATCATGGTCGGCAGCCAGCTTGTCGTCAGATAGATGACCAGCAGACCCATGAAGTAGCACATCCAGAGCGACAGCGTGCGTATGATGAACGTGGGTGTGAAGAGGAGCGCAACCGGCTGTGACGCGGTCACCGGTTCGTCTTCCAGCGTAAATTCGGATACGGCTCTCAGATCCTGACCAGTCACGCCGGCGAGCTGATGTCGGATGCGATCGGTCGGAGCCCCGCGGACGACCATGAAACGGGCCGATTCCGGCAGCGCGAAAAACAAGATCACGGAAAGCGCGAGCGGCACGATGCCGCCGAACACCAGCACCGAATGCCAGCCGAACTTCGGAAGCAGATATGCGGCGACAAAGCCGATGATCGCCGAGCCGAAGTTGAAGCCGGTGAACATGATCGCCAGAAGAACGGAGCGCTTCTGCTCGGGCACATATTCAGACAAAAGCGTTGTCGTGTTGGGCATCGCCGCGCCGAGGCCGAGGCCCGTCAGGAAACGCAGCACGGCCATCTCCATGGGGCTTTGAGCAAGCGCGGTAAGCAGGCTTAAGACACCGAAGGCGAAGACTGAGCCGAGCAGGACCCGGCGCCGACCGAACCAATCGGAAGACGAGCCTGCAAAGATCGCGCCGATGGCTAGGCCAACCGGCGCCGCGGCCATTACCAGACCGAAGGCAGGCTTGGATATACCCCAGTCACCCGTGATAGCGGGAGCGAGAAAGCCCATAATGGCGACGTCCATGCCGTCGCAGAAGACGATGAGGAAGCACAGGACAGTCAGTGTCCATTGCATTCGCGACATCGGGCGGCTGTTGATGTAAGACCTGATCTCCAGGACGGTTGGCTGTGTCATGTGCTCCTCCGACATGATTGTTGCGCGTGTCCGCAGGAGGCTTGATGCTGAGCGTTCCGGATTCCCCATGCGTCGGTCCGCTCGAGGAAAATAGCTTTGCGAAAGCACTTGATCGACGCTCGCCGCCAACCTCCTCCACCCCTGCGCTTCGTTGACGGGCCAAGCAGTACGCGTCTTGCACCACAACCTCCAATCCAATCAGAGGTGCGCGGCATAAGGAGCGGCTATAGGGCGCCTGCCTCGCAAGCGGCTCGCAATATTGTGCTGCAGCTTGAGGACCAAAGGGATGGTCTGGCCTTCCGAGAGGCCGTGGTCATGCGGCGCCGGCATCACACGGCGCACATGCTGTGTTCGCATCCGTTCGAGGAGGAAGTCTTAAGGGAAGGCTATAGACGGCGACTTTGGGTGGCTTTTGCTTCCGCGCGGATATCGTCGAGAAAATCTGCTTGAGCGGCTGTCGGCAGCCACCCCTTGCGTTTCGTGATGCCGATCGGCCGTTCGGTATGGCCTAGATCGAATGGCAGGGACGTCATTAGGCCGCGCTCGATTTCCGCCGCCGCCTGGCCGCCCGAAACGAAACCGAGATGGTCGCTCTGGTCGAGCAGTTCGCGCATCAGGATCAGCGAGCTGGATTCGACCACGCTTTTCGGTCCCTGAGATTGCCCTTGGAATAAGGCGTCGAAGTGGGTTCTGATTGGAGTGCCGGTCGTTGCGACCACCCAGGGATAGGAGGCCAGATCATCTATGCATATCGGGGATTTCCCGACGAGCGGATGGTGCTTGCCGGCGACGATCACGACGATGTCATTGAACAGCGTTTCCTGCTCGACGTCGTCGATGGGAAGCGGATTGCGCATCGCTCCGATCAGGAAATCGATCTCTCCGCGCCTCATGCCGCCGAGCAGTTCGGCATAGACACCCTCGACAACCTTGATCGGCAGCTTCGGCCGCTTCTTGCGAAACCGGGCGATGGCCGACGGCAGGATGAACGAGCGCGACAGAGGCATGCCGCCCACGATGATCAGTCCAGCCTCCTGCGCGCGGGCTTCGGCAAGGTCCGCCTCTGCCTGATGTAGTTCGGCGAGGGCGAGGCGGGTCGCATGCGCCAGGTTCTGGGCCAGGCGCGTCGCAACCGTCCCGTAGGACGTTCTCTCGAATAAGGGACGCGCGGCCTCCTTTTCAAGTTGGCTGACGGCGCGATGGACGGTCGGCTGCGCCACCCCGAGCCGCCGCGCCGCAAGCGTGAAATTCTCCAGCTCCCTGACGGCGACCAGGGCTTCCAGTTGCGCCGAAGTGGCGGTGACCTTGAGCCGGGGCGCAAGCTCCGCCAGCGCCGGATCAAGATAGGAGAAGGCGCGCCTCACGCGCAGAACCAGGAGCTTACCCTCATCGTTGACGAAGAGGCCATGCGGCGAACGCGAGAACAAGGCATATCCGAGCGTCTTTTCGATCTTTGATATGGCCTGCGTGACCGCCGGCTGGGATACGTGGCAAATCTCGGCGGCGCGCGTGACGGAGCCCGTTTCCACGACGGCCAGAAAAACGCGTAGGTGCCGCAGATTTTGCCTCATCGGATCGCCGTGGCTCCCTTGTCCCTTTCCTTATCCATCCGTTCGAGGATGCTGTCGGCGCGGCTTCCCAGATCATCGATATCCGCCGGCACGGAGAGCGCGGCAATCTCGTCCTGCCAGTCGGCGATGGCTGCCGACATTCTGTCCGGAAGTCCGAGATCGCGGACAGTGGCAGCGACCTCCCGCATCTCGGCCGCCCGACGCGCGCCATGCACCATCATCCGTTCGAGGTTGTAGGACGAGCGCTTGGCCCAATCTATCCCCGGGTCGGAGGCCTGCAGAGAGGCGATGACGGCATTCTCCACCCCGACGCGGCGAGCGGCGAGCATCGATTCCGCCGTCAGGGCCTCCATGCCCTTGATGATGACGGAACGCAGCATCTTGATCGATGATGCTTGCCCCACTTTCTCGCCTGCGGATTTCGGCTTCATCCCGAGATGTTCAAGCGTCTCGATGGCGGCTTCGGCATGGGGACCGGAAACCAAAAGAGGCGTGAGATGGCGTGCCGGATGCACGGGCGACATGACGGCGATGTCGACATAACGGCCGCCTGCCGCTTCGATCGCCTCGGCTGCGATAATTTTGGCGGATGGAGAGCAGGAATTGCAGTCGAAATAGAGCGCACCGGCTTCCAGCCAGCTAGCGGCGTTCCTTGCTGCTGGCAAAGCCTGATCGGCCGTGACGACGCTGAAGATGAGCCCAGCGCCGGAGAGGGCTTGCCGGGCCTCATCGGCATACCGGACATCGAATTCATCGCATGCTGCGACGATTTGGCTGGCACTGCGCGGGTCGGCGATCTTGATGTCATAGGCGAAAAAGACGGCGCCGTCAGGTCGTGTCCAGCCCGATGCAAATGCGCGTGCTGCTTCGCCGAATCCGATCATGCCAATCTTTAAGTGGTTCATCGTCCGCGATCCCCAGACCATTCAATCAAGCTATGCTCGCTTTAGACCGAGACCGGTCGCGTCGCCACTCATTATAGCCAAAACTTATGGGCAAGGCGTCGAAAGAAAATTGGCAAGCCGGCCGTTCGGAGCGACATACGGTTTGGAAAAACAGGAGGCTTCCATGTCCGACAAGAAAACCGCGTTGGTGATCAGCGCCCACGCCGCAGATTTCGTCTGGCGCTGCGGGGGTGCGATCGCGCTGCATGCCGACAAAGGTTATGACGTGACCGTCGTCTGCTTGTCCTTCGGCGAGCGAGGCGAGTCCGCCAAGCTATGGAAACAGAAGGACATGACGCTCGACCGCGTAAAGGCTGCGCGGCGTGCCGAATCTGAAAAGGCTGCCCAGGCGCTCGGCGTCCATGACCTGATCTGCTTCGATCTCGGCGACTATCCGCTACGCATGACAGATGACGACAAGTATCGCCTCGTCGAGGTGATCCGCAAGGTGCAGCCCTCCTTCATGCTGAGCCACTCGCAATACGATCCCTATAATACCGACCATATGTATGCCACGCAGGTCGCGCTCGAAACCCGCATGATCGCACAGGCCTGGGGCCACAATCCCGGCGAAAACGTCCTCGGTGCGCCACAGCTTTACCTGTTCGAGCCGCATCAGACGGAGCAGATGGGCTGGAAACCGGACGTGTTCCTCGACATCACCTCCGTATGGGATAAGAAGCGGGCCGCCATCGAATGCATGGAAGGGCAGGAGCATCTCTGGGAGTTTTATACCCGCGTCGCCCAAAACCGCGCCAACCACTTCCAACGCAATTCCGGCGGCCAATCCGGCGGCCGTGCGGCCCAATATGCGGAAGGCTTTCAGTCGATTTTCCCGCGTACGGTCGACGAGCTTTGATGACGCTCTCGGGAGGAGCTTAAAATGGAACCATGTTTCGATATCGCTCACCTCGCTCATGTCGAGATGTTCACCGACAAATATGACGAGAGCCTCGATTTCTTCGTCAATGTCTATGGATTGACCTTGGCGGGCGAGGACGAAAGCTCCGCTTATTTGCGAGGCTGGGACGACTACGAGTTCCATACCCTGAAATTGACGCGCCATGAGACGACCGGCATCGGCCACGTGGCCTACAGGGTTTCTTCGCCCGAAGCGCTTGAGCGGCGCGTCAAGGCGATCGAGGCGAGCGGTTACGATGTGCTCGGCTGGGTCGACGGCGATATGGGCCATGGCAAGGCGTTCCGATTCCGGGATCCTTTCGGCCATATCTTCGAAATTTATTGGGAGACGGTTCGCTACGATCCGCCGCCGGAAGAGAGGCCGAAGCTCAAGAATCTCGCCCAGCGCTATCATGCGCGGGGCTGCCATCCGCGCCGGCTCGATCACCTGAACCTGCTCGCAGCCGACGTATCCGAGTTCCGCAGGTTCATGCATACCTGTCTCGGATCGCGCGTGACCGAAATGATCCAGCTCGACAATGGCCGCCTCGGCGGATGCTGGTTCACGGTCAACAACAAGACCTATGACCTTGCCTGCACAGAAGAACACGGCGGCGGCGATGGGCGCCTTCACCATGTAACTTATGCGACCGACACGCGGGAGGAAATCCTGCGTGCGGCCGACATTTTCCTCGAAAACGGCATCCACATCGAGACAGGGCCGCATAAGCACGCAATTCAGGGGACTTTCTTCCTCTATGTCTGGGAGCCTGCCGGCAATCGTGTCGAGCTTGCCAATTCGGGTGCACGGCTGATCCTCGCACCCGACTGGCACCCCATCGTCTGGACCGAGACGGAACGAAAAAAGGGCCAGGCCTGGGGTCTGAAGACAATCGAAACCTTCCATACGCACGGGACACCGCCCGTAAAGAAGCAGGGAGACCATTGATGGGAGTCGTCGTTCAGAACATTTCGCGCGCTGAACCTGACCTGATCGAAAGGCTTGCCAAGGCGGGCGTCGCAACCGTTCACGAGGCGCAGGGCCGCAAGGGAATGCTGGCGAGCTATATGCGGCCGATCTATTCCGGCACGCAGGTCGCCGGATCGGCAGTGACGATTTCAGCACCGCCCGGCGATAACTGGATGGTTCATGTGGCAATCGAGCAGCTCCGGAAAGGGGACATTCTCGTTCTTGCGCCGACATCGCCTTGCGACAACGGTTATTTCGGCGACCTGCTCGCGACATCGGCCATGGCGCGCGGCTGCTGCGGCCTCGTCATCGACGCCGGCGTTCGTGATGTGCGGGACCTGACGCAGATGGGTTTTCCCGTCTGGTCAAAGGCGGTCTCCGCACAGGGCACCGTCAAGGAAACCCTCGGCTCGGTGAATGTCCCTGTCGTCTGCGCCGGCGCCCATATCGAGGCCGGAGATATCATCGTTGCCGATGACGACGGCGTCTGCGTCGTCAAGCGGGCCGAAGCGGCCGATGTGCTGGCCGCGGCGGAGAAGCGGCTTGCCAACGAAGAAGCCAAACGCAGACGTTTGGCATCCGGGGAATTGGGCCTCGATATCTACGGCATGCGCGAGGCGTTGGCGGCAAAGGGGCTCAAATATGTATGAGGAGGGCATCCCCTGTCTGTGGATGCGAGGCGGCACGTCGAAGGGCGCCTATTTCCTGACCGAGCATTTGCCGAGCGATAAGGTGGAACGCGATGATCTGCTGCTGAGGATCATGGGTTCGCCCGATCCGCGCCAGATAGACGGTATCGGCGGGGCGGACCCGCTGACGTCAAAGGTCGCCGTGCTTTCTGCCTCCACACGCCAAGACGCGGACGTGGACTACCTGTTCCTGCAGGTCTTCGTTGACCAGGCATTGGTGAGCGATGCGCAGGGATGCGGCAACATTCTGGCCGGTGTCGGCCCCGCCGCCATAGAGCGCGGTCTGGTGAAGCCGACTGGAGACCTCACCGAAGTTCGCATCCATATGCTCAACTCGGGCGAGGTCGCGGTCGCCAAGGTCGAGACGCCGAACGGGCGGGTGAACTATACGGGTGAGGCCTCGATCGCCGGCGTGCCGGGCACGAATGCCGCCGTTCCGCTGCTATTCACGAACATTGCCGGGACAATGTGCGGCGCACTGCTGCCGACTGATAACGAGGTCGATATCATCGATGGCGTCGAGGCGACCCTTATCGACAACGGCATGCCCTGCGTGATCATGCGGGCGTCGGACTTCGGCCTGACCGGCAAGGAAATTCGCGAGGAACTCGAGGCGAATGCCGCGGTCAAAACGCGGATCGAGGCCATCCGCATCAAGAGCGGACCGATGATGCAACTCGGCGAGGTCACGACCGCATCCGTTCCGAAGATCATCCTTATTTCTTCGCCTGCAAACGGTGGAGCGATCTCCACGCGCAGCTTCATTCCACACCGCGTCCATGCGTCCATCGGCGTTCTCGCAGCGGTGACGGTCGCAACAGCCACGCGCCTGAAGAATAGCCCGGCAGGAAAGCTGGTAAACGCGCCTTCAGACGGCCGCTACGAAATCGAGCATCCGACGGGAAGCATGGAAGTGTTCCTGGATCTGGACAGCCAGGAAGAGATAAAGGGAGCGGGCACGATCCGTACTGCCCGAAAGCTGTTCGATGGCAGGGTTTTCCCACGCTGAAGGCATTCAAGTGGGCGAGTTATATGCTGTCTTTTTTGTAAAGAGATATTATTTAGCGATAACGAAATAAAGAAATCTCTTACATGGAGATATATTCAAGAAGCCACGCATGTGCGTAAAGATATGCTTAAGGGCATTGGTTATCATAAAGTAAAATTTAACTAAAATCTCATTATAAGTCCTCAGTTCGGTGAACGCCTGGGGTCAATAATGAGAAAAACCTTACTTGCTGCTTTCGTGATGGCGATGTGCGCCTCCACTGCGAGCGCACAAACGATCGGTGTATTAATGTCCGATCTGGATAAATTCCGGGCGATGGTGCTGAACGGCGTCCTTTCGCATGGAAAAACGATTTCCGGGCTGAAGCTGGTCCAGCAAAATGCCAAGGGCGACACCGAGCTTCAGAAGAAACAGCTCCAACAGATGATCGCCGACAAGGTCGACGCCATCATCATTGCAGTCTCCGACGGCGACCTCGGACCGCAGATGACCAAGCTTGCGGCGGATGCCCATATTCCGCTGGTCTACATCAATAACGTTCCCTCCAACCTCTCCGACTTGCCGGAAAACCAGGTTGTTGTCGCGTCCGACGAAGCGGAATCGGGAACCTTGGAAACCAAGCAGGTCTGCTCTCTCTTGCAGGGTAAGGGACGTGTCGTGGTGCTGATGGGCGAACCCTTCCACCAAGCCGCCCGCGCCCGCACTCAGGATATCGACGACGTCATTGCCACGCCCGAATGCAAAGGCCTGCAGGTCGTCGAGCGACAAGCCGCCTATTGGTCGCGGGATTATGCCGATCAGCAGATGCAGGAATGGCTAACGGCCGGGGTGAAGTTCGACGCGGTTATCGCCAATAACGACGAGATGGCGCTGGGTGCAATCCGGGCCATGAAGCGCAATGGCATGTCGATGAAAGACGTCGTTGTCGCCGGCGTCGATGCAACCGACGACGCGCTCGCGGCAATGGAGGCCGGCGATCTCGATGTGACCATTCTTCAGAGCGCGGTCGGACAGGGCGCGACGGCAGTCGATGCGGCAATCAAGCTCATCAATGGCCAGCAAGTGCCGCGCGTCAACAACGTGCCGTTCGAACTCGTCACGCCCCAGAATATCGCCCAATACCTGCCGAAGAGCCAGTGAGCAAAAGAGGATTATGATGTTGCGCTTTTGGAATAAACTCGGCATCCGCGCACAGATTACGGCCGGTTTCCTGCCGCTGATCCTGCTCATGAGCTTGCTGTCGGTCAACGCGATTTCCGGTATGGGCGGACTTTCGTCCATCTTCTCCTCTTATCGCGGTACCGCGGGCCAGAGCCTTGCTATTTCGGATCACAGCAACCAGCTCCACGAAATCCAGATGTCGGTGGAAGCTTTCAGATCCAACCCGACACAGGAAATCGTCGACCGTTTCCGTGCAGGGGTTCAGGCATTTGCCGCCGAGGACCAACGCTTTGCCGGCAACAGTTCTCTGGAGACGGGCATGGCGACCATCCGTCAGGATGTTGACGCCTATGGCAAGGCTTTCGAGCAGGTCGTAACCCTCCACGCCCGGCGCGAGGCTCTGATCGCCAAGGTCACAGAGTTCGGTCCTTGGACCAGCATTGCGCTCAATGACGTGATGCGCAGTGCATGGAGGCAGAACGATGTGACGCTGCTGCATATGACCGGGGCAACACTCGAAGCCTTGAACCGTAGCCTCTATTTCTCTGAGCGTTTTATCCACTCCGGTGATCTGGCATCCTACGATACCGCACAGGCGGCGCTGAACGATGCCATGGCCTTGAACGACGCGGCCGCCAAAGCTGCAAAGGATGAATTGCAGCACAAACGTATTCTCGGTGCCGGTCGGCTCATGCAGAACTACACAGGCCGCCTTGGCGACGTGAGGGACGTGTCGCTGGCGGCCAACAAGATCCGCGACAGCGAACTCAACGTTCTGGCCCCGAAAATCGCCACTGGCTTCCAAGATCTGCAGGCGACTGTCATGGATGCACAGAAGGCTCTCGACGGTTCTGTCGATACGACGGTTGCGTCTGCGACCCGCTCGACGCTGGTGATCAGCGGACTTCTGATCGTGATCGGTCTCGTGCTTGCCTATTTCATTGGTCAGTTGATTTCCTCTGCTGTCCGAAGAATGGCATGGACAATGGAGCGCCTTGCCCGCGGTGACGACACGATGGCGGTCGACGGCACCGAACATCATCACGAGCTCGGCGCCATGGCACGTTCGCTGAAGGTCTTCCAGGAGACGGGACACGCCAAGATCATCGCAGAGGCCAATGCCGAGCGCGCTCGCCTTGCCGCCGAGGAAGAGCGCTTGCGCCAGGAAGCAGAGCGACTTTCCGATGCCCAGATCATGGAACACGCCTTCCAGCAGATTTCCCGTGGTCTCGATGCGCTCGCAAAGGGTGACCTTACCGTGCGTGTCGGTGAGGTTGACGGCCGCTACATCCGCATTCGGGATCATTTCAACAGCGCGGTTTCCAGCCTGGAAGAGGCCATGGGCTCCGTCATCCGTGCCGTCGGCACGATCAGATCGGGCCTCACGGAAATCTCCTCCGCATCCCACGATCTTGCCCGTCGTACCGAACAGCAAGCCACTTCGCTCGAGGAAACGGTCGCAGCGCTCGGCGACGTCACGCGGGGTGTCAACGGCACGGCGGAAGGAGCAAGTCATGCTCAGAGCGCCGTGGCGACCGCACGCGCCACTGCGGAGAATGGCGGCGCGATTGTCTCCCGCGCGATTGCCGCGATGACGGAGATTCAAAATTCTTCGTCCAAGATCGGCAACATCATCGGCGTTATCGACGAAATCGCCTTCCAGACCAACCTGCTCGCCCTCAACGCCGGCGTGGAAGCGGCGCGCGCGGGAGAGGCAGGCAAGGGCTTTGCCGTCGTCGCCCAGGAGGTGCGTGAACTCGCACAGCGCTCTGCGAGTGCCGCCAGGGAAATCAAGGAGCTGATCTCCACCTCCTCCGCCCAAGTTACGACCGGTGTGCAGCTTGTCGGCGAATCCGGCATTTCGCTCGAACAAATTGTCGAGCAGGTCATCGCCATGAGTTCGACTGTTGCCCAGATCGCCGTTGCGGCTCGTGAACAGGCAGCAAGCCTGCGAGAAGTCTCGGCTGCCGGCGACCAAATGGACAAGGTGACCCAGCAAAATGCCGCCATGGTGGAAGAAACCACGGCAGCCGCCCAGAGCTTGACCCAGGAAACCGAGAACCTCGCCGATCTGGTACAACGGTTCAGAACGCGGCATGCGGCGCAATCTGCGCATCGCCACTATGCGATGGCGTCTTAGTGCCTGGGCGATATAGCCTGTGAAATGTCTGAGCCCGCCGCGCGATAAGCAAGGCGGGCTCAAGCTCCGGTGACCCGCGTGAACACCTGAGCTGCGGCCTTGGAGACCGCACTAATAAATGAATGACGAGGAGCTATGTTCCCGCGATAGGCCCCGTGGGCGGCATGATCGACGTTATCCCGCCTGATCCTTGCGCGGGAAACCGCGCCTACTTCAAAGGGCTCGCATAGAGGCCATGCAAATGCGCGTTATGCATCCTTTTGACTCCTGACGCGTTCTCCTGTGATCCAGCGACCGTAGGAGAGATGGGATGTTCACGCGCGAGCGCACCGCTTCCGGAAACGACAACTGCGACTTGTTTCCCCATCAGGGAGGCAGCCATGAACACTTCTAACCGGCCGGATGGCTTTCGCACCCATGCCGAGTTGCAGGCTCATCTCGCCGCGCTCGAGGCTGATGCACCGGCGGAAGAAGGCGTTCAAAGCTCCATTGACGACATGGGCGCCGAACGACAGCGCCTTGACCATCTCAAAAGTGAGATCGCCAACCTCAGAGATGAGATCGAAAATCTGCGAGTTCGATTAGGTGCCGTTGCGCAGCAGACAACAACCGTCGTCAAATCGAACCTCGATTGGGCAGACGCGAGCGCGCACGCCCAGCTCGGCCGCTATCCATGGGCAAAACTGGCGGGCGCGATGGCAACGACTTTTATCTGTGTCCGACTGTTCAAGCGATTGCCGCTCGGAAGGGTCGCAAGCATGGCGATACCACTGATCATTGGTTGGCCCGATGAAAAGTCACGGTAGCAGTTCGATTGAAACGTCGCGGTGGTCTCGGCGGAGTTTTCAATCAGTAAGTATGTACTTATTGATTGTGCCTTCAATATCCGGACATGAGCAGCATCTGAGCTTAAGGTCGCACCTGGCTCGCCGTCAAAAGTGGGCTTTGAAGCTCTCGTGATCCTCTGCGAGCCAATCAAATCGTCCCGCAGGCCGCCGCGTGCTCAAGCGTCCGGAGGAAAATGCTCAGGTCGGGTCGAGCTGAACGTAACGCGCGAGACCCTTGTCCGATTGATTGAGGAGGGGCATCTGAAACGACGCAACGGTGACGGCGCAGCCGGATGCTCGACAAAACGGCTTCGATCCCATCTTATCACGACGTCCGAAGAAGGAGTTCCGTTCGGTCAATACAATCTACCGCTAGAATGCCGCCAATATCGCGTTTCTCGTTACCTATGATCCTGGGAAACGCATGCTGAATTTTGAGGGGAAGCGCGACGCTGCGAAGTTGGACACGATCGACTTGTTCGTTGTCGACGAGGATCGGTCAATTGCCCGGTTGGAAGAGGCGTTGGTGTCGTTGATTGAGAAGACGCCAAGGCGACGGTGAATTTTTTCGACTAAACTCGCGAAAACGGACATTGAACGCTCGTTGAGACGGATGAATTCGGCCATTAAACAGCAAAACTTGACGGATTAATGCTCTTAAGTGGTAAAAATTGACACGTACTGTCGGTGTCACGTTGTTAAGTCGCAAAAATTGCCAAAAATCGGTTCTTGAAGCGTTTTAAGGTGATAAATTGCCTGTGTTTGCTGAATTCGTTCTCTCCACAACGGCGACTTCCAAAACAATTGCGAGGGGTGTGGAAGCAAAACAGCTCCGTGGGCTCGGCGGCCGCTTGTACACGACTAACATGCGCGACGACCCTGAGCAGCTTGTGAAACGAAAGCTTTGGGACATCGTAGCTGTTTCGGTGCCGAACTCAGTGATCGTTGACAGGACAGCTTTCGAGCGAAAGCCCGCGGCCGACAGTTCTGTTTTTTTGGTTGGCCCAACAAACCGAGAGATCGAATTACCCGGAGTTTCGTTGAAGGTGCGCAAGGGTCAGCCTTTGCCGGAAGATGATCAACCGATGAGGTCTGGGCTTTACATCTCGTCGCAGGCTCGAATGCTCGTCGAGAATATGGTGCAGTCACGAGCGAGAAATGGCGTGGCTCGAACGGTATCACGTCAGGAAGTGGAAGGGTTTCTTCTTCAACGCCTGCGTAACGACAGGGAAACGGGTCTTGACGGTTTGGGTGTTCTACGGGACCGGATCAAGGCAGTCGGCAAAGCGCTGAACTTAGAATCCAATGCAACTGAACTAGACGGAATGATCGGAACATTGCTCGGCACAAAAGATGTCGAGCTTACGTCGCCATTGGCAATTTCTCACAAACTCGGAACGCCTTATGACAGCAAGCGTGTTAACCTATTCAACACGCTGCACGACGTATTGCGTGGTCGAGCACCGGCCGCACCTCGCCTCACGAGGGAACAGGATCAAGGATTGCTTCACGGTAAGCGGTGTGCCGCTGGCACATTGAATTCGCACCCCTATCAACATGCAAATGCGGCGCGGGTATTTTGCAAGGATCACGCTTGATTACTTGATGGCCCATATCTGGCCCATGCGGGTCGAATTTTGTAGAAATCAGGACGGATAGTCGCTAGATATTTCCCACAGCGCGTGCTGCGGTGCTGCGGGTTCCCCCGAAATCCACGGAGACTACGATCAACCTCTCACAAGGAGCGCGAACCCATGTCTTCGACGATGTCCAAGGGCCGCATTCAATCCACTCTCCGCCACTTTCTCGATAACGAGGCATCAGGCGGTATCATCCTGATGTTTGTTGCCGCACTGGCAATCGCGACAGCAAATTCGCCGATGGCGGACGCGTATTTCGATATCCTGCATGTCTATATCGGGCCGCTCAGCATCCAGCACTGGATCAATGACGCACTGATGGCGGTCTTCTTCTTGCTGGTGGGACTGGAAATAAAGCGAGAGATGCTAGACGGCCAGCTATCGACCTGGAGCAGACGTATCCTTCCAGGAGCCGCCGCCGCCGGAGGGATGGTGTTTCCGGCGCTGTTCTACATCTACTTCAACTGGAACGATGCGTCCGCGCTCAGGGGATGGGCCATTCCGACGGCGACCGACATCGCTTTTGCGCTCGGCGTGCTGTCGCTGTTCGGGAAACGTGTCCCGGCATCGCTGAAAATCTTTCTAGCCGCGTTGGCAATCATTGATGATCTCGGGGCAGTCATCGTAATTGCACTGTTCTATACCGCCGACCTCAACCTGCTGGCACTTTCCGGTGCGGCTATTGTCGTCGGCAACCTAATCATCTTTAACCGGATGGGCGTGAAAGCACTGTGGCCCTACTTGGTGCTGGGTGCGGTGCTCTGGGTTTTGGTGTTCTCATCCGGTGTCCATGCTACGCTGGCGGGTGTCGTATTAGCGCTGACGATCCCTTTGAAACTCACGCCGGGCACTCCGGAAGCCACGCACGCAGAATCTCCTCTCCATAAATTGGAGCACTATCTGCACAAGCCCGTTGCGTTTGCCATCGTGCCGATCTTTGGGTTTGCGAATGCGGGCGTCTCGTTTGCTGGGGTCTCCATGTCGGTCTTTACCGAGCCCCTGACCATGGGTGTCGCCGCAGGGCTGCTATTCGGGAAACTGGTCGGTGTTCTCGGCACCGTGGCAATCCTTGTAAACCTTAAACTCGCCGAGCTTCCTGCAAAAGCGAGCTGGGGACAGATGGTCGGGGTAGCTCTCTTGTGCGGTATCGGCTTCACCATGTCTCTGTTTATCGGATTGCTGGCATTCAACGATCCGAACGTGCAGGATCACGTGAAAATCGGTATTCTGCTGGGTTCACTGACATCGGGCTTGATCGGTGCGGTTTTGCTCACCGCATTTGGCCGTCGGTCCGAGACGTAGATCGGGTGCTCCACGGTAGCAGGTCGTCGATCTGACTCTGCTTGTGGCTGTTGACAATGGCGGCGACCAAGCCCGTCGACTTCCGCAAAGGTCACGACGGGCTGGCGGCGCTGGTCGCCGCGAACTCCACCGCATCCTGAGGTGCTGGCAGAACCAGCTTGCCCTGCCGTGCCATCGTTCGCCAAGTCGAGAGGTGGTTTGGCTTTAGGCCGTGGCGTTCTGCAACTTCATTCACCAGCGCTCCCGGCCGAAGGCTCTCCGAAACGATCTGCGCCTTCACCTCGTCTGGCCAATGCCGATGCGGCTCACGTCCAGACTTCCTGGTCGTGAGAAACTCCAGTGTACTCTCCATGGAGAAACTCCCTTTGCTCACCCATGGAAAGCGGATCACAGATCAGCGCGGCGAGGACAACGTGGGAGCGGGACACCGGTTACGCTTCACGCCGCCTTCTTCGAAGCCTATTTCTCCAACTTCAATGAAGGAACAGAGTTTGAGATTGGAGAAGCGGAGGATATCATTTTTGGAGGGCGCATCCACAATGACCGACCTGCGGATGCCCATGATATTCGTGGGACTTTCGACATCGTTTCTAGCCGTGAGGAGATGGCTAAGACGCCAAAAAAATTCGAAGAACTGCTCGGTCTCCTAAAACAGAGGCATGCGCTTATGTTGGGCGGCAGGTCGGAGACCATGCCGGGAGAGTTCAAGTCCAAGTCGAACCGGGCAGGGGTGACGACATTCGTCAGACCCGACGAAGTCATCGGCACCTTGGAAAAAGGCTTCGAAATTTACAGTCGTCTCGATACTCCGTTTGATCGAGCCGTCTTTATGATGTTCATGATAGCCGTGGTTCATCCATTTTCGGACGGCAACGGAAGATCGGCACGAATTATGATGAACGCCGAGCTTGCTGTCGCGAACGAGTCACGCATTATCATCCCAACGATATATCGCTCGAATTGCCTGGAAGGGCTGAGCCTGATGTCCACCCACGGTGACCCGGACACTCTCATTAGGACTTTGGACTTCGGCCAGAGGTACGTCCACAGCTTCCATTGGTCGAACCTTGATCAGACGATGGATGTTCTCAAAAAGACCAACGCCTTCTTGAGGCCGGAGGAAGGGGACCGCAACGGTATCCGTCTGCGTTTGCCCAGGGCAGTCGATTTTGCTCGCGACAACGATGAAAACGATGGTGGCGGCGGAGCTTCTGGTGGTGTCGGACGCCCTCAAAGCGATGTGCGGCCTGATCGCCTGGACCCGGAGAGAAAGGACGGCTGAACGTCAGGCTGACGTCTTCACCGCGATCGCTGTTTTTGCCGCCTTTGTTTCTCCGCGACACTTCATTCTCCAGACACGGGTCATGGGACTCACCGAGCGTCCCAGTGACATCGACGACATCGCTCGCACTCTAAATTGTGTCCTTAGCCATGAAGCGATCGCTGTTCGTGTGAGCGATGTAGGTCGATCTCAATGGAATCAGAAAGTGCCTGTTCAGAGGTACGTGGGGACCGACACCTATCCCCGCCTTTCGTTCATTCCCGATGAGATATCAGCGCATAAATATACGCCGCCATTGCCGCGGCGCCGACAGCCAGAAGGGGCCGTTCCCTCACGCGCTCCCGAAAATCAGCAAGCATGCTTCTCGCCGTCGATGGAGAGTCCGAAAACCCCGCAGCCTCTACATCACGTTGCCCATCGTCACCTCGACCTCGCTCAAAGGCGACACGATCGCTGATCAGCCGAGCGCCCGTGTTGGCCGAGGGACTAGCCTGACGTTTCACCCGTTGGGCCTCCTCCGCATCCGCGCGTCCTGAAGGAATGTCGCTGCGGGTCACGGACACTGGGTCCGATGCCGGGAAGGTATTTTCGAGGCCCACATCGAGCTCACCCTTATTGGCCTTTCGCCGCTGTGCAGCCTGTTCCCGCCTCATGGATACCACTGCGGGAGATGTCTTCGAGTTGTCAGGCATGATTTTCTCTCCTTGGTGTCCGTGAGATGCATTGCTGTATTCCTTGCGATGAGAACAAAACTCGGCTGACGGCTCACGGTTCCCTGGCCTCACAGGTGCGGGGTGTGGCGTGCAGGAACAGAATTTTTCCGGTGCAAGCGTTAGTCTGCGTTTTGCCTTTGACGGAACGCGATTTCGAAACAGCTCGTTCGGTCGCAGTAAGCGTCCTCCTTGCGAAAATCGCGGTCCCTATGTCAAAGTTAATTGGCGCGCCGGATTTTTTGCCTACTGTCTGATGAAGGAGTTTGACCTCTGATAGGAGGACGGGATGTTCCAGGCATCTGGCGGCTGGATGCCGCCGCTTTATCCGGAAGACGTTATGATGATGCAGGCTCTTCTGAGAGATTACTGCGAGGATCGGTGTTGCGAGAAAGCGGGCGCGGAAGCCCAGGAGGCGGCGCGAGAGCTTGTCCATTGGTTTCAGATCGGTGTGACCAAGCAAAGCCAGCTCCGCAAGTTGCTCTATTTACGGGCGTGGCATTAGTCGGGAGAAAATGGATGGCGGACGCGATGGCCAGTGCGGATAGTGATTGCAATCCGCACTTTGAATATTCTCCCTTGTCTCGGCCGTATATTACCGAGGCAACAAGTGTGATCGTCGAAATTTTTCGACCGTTCGGTGAGAGCCGTGGATGGAATCTTCAGGTGATCGATGAAGGGCTCGATATCACGGTGTGGATGGATGTGTTCGACACGGACGTGGAGGCGTTTGAACAATTCCTCCAGACGGTAGAACTCGAAGGCATCGACTCGTTCGCTGCGGCGCCCATCAAACCTTTGAACTGACGTGTTTGGCACCGTCTCTCGGATCGACGCGGCTGCCGTCACCAGCCGTCTGGCCGCGGACTGTTGATGCAAGCAACGAAAGCTTATGCGTTCGGCGAGCTTGCCTTGTAAAGCACCACACGGTTTCGGCCAGACTGCTTGGCAATGTAGAGGGCCTTGTCAGCCCGGTTCTGAAGCTGCTCCGGCGAGGCGGTATTGATGTGCGGTATGTAAACGACCCCGATGCTGACGGTGACGCACGACGACATTCCAGATGCAGGATTCGGAAGGGAGGCAGTTTCTACACCTTCTCGAATTCTTTCGGCGACAGCGATTGCCTCTTCCTCGTTCACACCGGGAAGCACAATCAGAAACTCTTCGCCGCCATAGCGTGACACACGGTCGCGATTTCCTCTCATGCTGCTTTGAATAATGCCGGCAACTTTTACAAGGCAACGGTCTCCCTCGCCATGGCCGAGACTGTCGTTCAGCAGCTTGAAATGATCGATGTCGCACATCAGCATGGCAATCCCCTCTGTAGGTTGGCTATCCCCACTCCAGAGACGATTGAGCATTTCCATCATCCACCTTCGGTTGGCGATGCCGGTCAGGGGATCCGTTCTCGCAAGAAGTTCGAGCCGAGCATTCGCATCCGCCAATTCCGCCACTCGGCTCTTGTCGCGCAGTTCAAGAAGGAAGGTCTTCTGGGCTAAAATCGTCATGGTGCGCCGGGCAACCACCGTTGCGACGATGCCGCTGGCGAAGAACAGCGTTGCGGCCTCCGAGCTTCCCAATTCGACATTCGGGTTGTACATCTGGAAAAACAAATAGAGACCAAGCGCCATGACTGCGATCATCGTCGTCCACACCAGCGGTATGGCAAAAATGATGATCGCGGTAATGGCCACGAACAGCATGATGGTCAAATGCCGTTCGTAGAACTCACCTCCCGCATTCACGCCCACGAGCGCTACGGAGAGGAGGATAAAGAACATACCGACAATCAAGACGATCCTTTGGAGCTCAAAAGCGCGCGGGATTTTCCAGATGAAGGCAGTGGCCAGAGCGGCCGGAGGGAGGATGCAGGCCGGCGCAAGCATCGACAGCACGATCGCCTTTGGAAGCAGGATGGCGTTGAGGCCCAATGTCAGCACATCTATCAGCGCGACCCAGATCATCCAGGAACGAATGATCTTAGCCGTTCGAAACCAGGAGCGTTCTTGAAAGAGGCGATAAAGCTCACCTTTTAGCCTGATATCGCGGGTTCGCCCTCTCAGAAAGAGTTCTACCTCGGCCATGATAACAGGGTTTGGCGCCTGGAGTGGCATCTGTGTGGGCGCGTCCATAGAACTCGCCGAGACTTTGTTCTCCTGTACATCCATTCTCGTCAACATAGGGGAGCATCTGTCGCAGGCAAGAATGATGAGGTGAGACCAAGGGTGTCACTTGGCTTAACATCCCCGACCTTTTGGCCGTATGGGTGTTGCGCCGGATATGACCTGCATTTTGCCCACACCGTTACTCGAAAAATGCGTGAGTTCCCGATCATCTAGGATGAACGGTATTGCTCGGAAAGCCCGAATTGCTCTCACCGCTTGTGACCTTGCAACACGGACAAAGCCATTGCGGAAAGTCTACAGCCACCCCATAATTAGGCCAAGGAGATCATGATGCGCAACCGCCAAGACCTACCTGAGCCTGACGAGCAGTTCATTCAGCGTCAGCTCGAATCCGGTCGTTACCATGACCGCAATGAAGCCATCCATGCCGGCTTGCGCATGCTCGAAGAGTTCGAAGATGGTCTTGAGCGCTGGGTCCACGACGAGATCCCGGGCCGGTACGCAGAGCTGCAGCGCCATCCGTCCAAGGCGGTTTCGTTCGAGGATGCCCGAGCCCGCTTCGAAAACAAGCACCGGGACGCGCTGGCAAAAGCCAAGTAGCGGATGGATTACCGTGTCCGACTACACGAGCTGGCCGAGGCCGAGCTTGACAAGATTTTTGACGATATCACCGCCGAGGCTGGGCCGATTATCGCCGGCAACTATGTCGGTGGCATTTATGAACTTATCGACGGGTTCAGGACGCTTCCAGAGCCCGGGACCGTCCGCGACGGGCCGGTGGCGGGATTGCCGGTTACCGCCGCAGCGCGTCTATCGCGTTCATCGTCGAAGGCGACCAAGTGACGGACCTGGGTGTTTTCCGGCGCGGCCGAAACGTCACGGCGGAAATGCTCAAGAATCGCCTCTAGCCGGATAGCAATGGGTAGTCGCGAAGCTGGGAGTGTGTGACCTGCCGACGCTCTTAACACGGACCTTCCGGCGCCTGCATCTTTTTTCCTGCGCCTGCGTTCTGCAGACGAAGCAAGCTGGAAGGACGCATCTCATGAGCAAGCGTGAACTCATCGATATCGGCGCCGACAATCGCTACGTTCGCCGAAACGAAAAGGCTCAATTCGAGCAGAGTGCCGATATCGGTCCGACGCTTCCACCAGATTGTCTCTATCGGGCCAAGTGCGGAGCCAAGCCTGGCGAAGGCGATCGCGGCGCCCGCAATTCGAGGCGCTGACGTCGTTGAAGCTCGCAAGTTTCAACGTCAACGGCATCAACGGTCGCCTCGACATTCTCCTCCGGTGGTTGGCGCAGGCCTCTCCGGATGTGGTCTGCCTTCAGGAACTGAAGGCGCCCGACGAGAAGTTTCCTTGGCGCGCAATCGAAAAGGCTGGATATGGTGCCATCTGGCATGGCCAGAAAAGCTGGAACGGCGTTGCCGTTTTGGCAAGGGGACACGATCCGATAGAGACGCGACGCGGACTTCCGGGCGATTTGGATGATACGCACAGCCGCTACATCGAGGCAGCGGTCAACGGCATACTTGTCGGCTGTCTTTATCTTCCGAACGGCAATCCGGCGCCCGGGCCAAAGTTCGATTACAAGCTGCGCTGGTTCCAGCGCCTCACCGCTTATGCCGAAGAGCTGCTCGCGTTGGAAATACCTGTCGCGCTCGTCGGCGACTTCAACGTCATGCCGACCGACCTCGATGTCTATGCGCCTGAGCGCTGGCGCGATGATGCACTGTTTCGGCCGGAAGTGCGAGCCGCCTACCGTGATCTCGTCTCTCAAGGATGGACCGATGCATTGCGTCATCTATTCCCGGATCAGCGCGTCTACACATTTTGGAAGTATTTCCGCAACGCCTTTGCCCGCAATGCGGGTTTGCGCATAGACCATCTCCTGCTCAGTCCTCCATTGGCGGACGATCTATTACGGGCAGGTGTCGATAAGTCGATCCGCGCTTTGCCTCATGCAAGCGACCACGCCCCGGTCTGGATCGAACTTAGAGACTGAATCTCTCATCTGACCGGCGGGGAAGCGAAGCTGACGACGCAGGGCACGGGGCGCCACTGCTTCTGTCCGGAAGCGTTCGCGAAGCGCCTTAGTGATGATCGTCATCTCCCTCGTGCTCGTGCTTCAGCCACGAGCAGAGTTCGGCAGGCAGCAGCTTCTCGTAGGCGTCGTCGCTGCCGACAAACGCGCCCAGGTTCCTGGCGCTCACAAAGCCCACGTTCGGAAATTCCTTTGCAGCCGCACGGAGGAAGCTGAACTCGTCGTCTCCGATCCCGACCATGACATAGTAGATCTGCGACTGCGCGTGCTCGGCATCGCTAAGAAGACGCCATGCGGCTTCGTGGTCCGAGTTCTGCCCGTCCGTCAGGAAGTAGTTGATGGCTGGAACGCCCGAGCGCGTTTCCTCGCCAAGCGAGTCGCGCTTCATGCCGAAGATCATTGCGAGAAGGCCGCCGGCGTTATGCTCTTCGAGCAATCCGTAGGTCATCAGGTTGGAGCGAATGACCGGAGCATAGTCCGTGCCTCCCCAGAGGATGCGTTTCAGCAGCGGGTTGCCGGTGATTTCGCGCTCGACATAGTCGGCATAATTGTTAGCCGTTGCCGGAGTAATAGATGCGATTCTATCGGTGTCGGAAAAGACCCATGTGTCGATACGGCCGTCATCGTCGAAGTACAAGGCAACCGGGAGCACCCGCTCGAGCGCGGATTGCACGATGCCGGATGAGAATAACTCCGCCATGGAGCCTGACACGTCGATGTTCAGTCCCACCTGCGCCGGGATGCGTTCGTGGATGCCTTGTTTCTGGAGCACAAAGCCAACCCGGCGGACTTCCTCCTCGGGCTTTTGCAGTTTGAATGTCGTCATGGGTCATCCTTCCATTATGAGTGTGTTTCGTAAGCGGGTGTGGAGCTGCTTGAGGCGAGGGAGGCCGTCGGCCGCGGCATGGGCATCTGATGCGCGCGCCATCAACGCGGCTGAATAGGCGGTTTTCCAAGCCGGCAGTTCTTCATTGACGAGGTCGGAGGCAAAGCGTTCGGTCCCCGCAACGATTGTGTGAATGGATTCGATCATTCGATGCCCGACCGCAACGGACGCCGCCGTCATCGAAAGTGCGGTAATTCGTGCTTCAAGGGCATCGGCCTGGGATGTGTAATGTTTCTCGGTCACACTGTCCTCATAGGTATGCCTAGCTATGTGCCGCATAAGAAAGCGTGCTGCGACAACATGAGCTGCGAGGCCGTTTTCCAAGGATGTGTACTTGTTTCTCAGCGCATTGATCGTGCCGGCCAGCCTTGAAATCTCCGGCAGCCGGGCCTTAAGTCCCTTGGTGATCTCCGTCATTTCTCCATAGCGGCGCGCAAGGAGCCTCTCGGGGTCTTCTCGCATGATGGCACGCAGAATGCCGCCAACGCCGCGTTGTCGCGCAAATACGAGTGCCGGGTCGAGCTGGTCGAGATGCTGCAGAAGATCGCCGCTGAGACGTTTGACCGTCGCGAGCGTATCGTCGTCCGCGAGGGCGAGTTGTTCGTCGGCGAGTCTCCCGTGCCTTTCCTGAAGCGATGCGCCGAACCGTACGACATCGTCGAAATGATGATCGTCGAGGTTCGTCGCATCGATGAGCTGCATCGCGCTGCGAAGCACTGCCTCCGCAGCGTCCGGCTCGATCTCTCGCAATCCTGAAATGGTGCATTCGATGCGCCGACGTATCTCACCACCCGCGACGATGCGAGGGAAAGTACCCTTAGCCGCCGGTTGATGAGGAGAGCCGAAGAGCACGCGCGGTTTTCCACCCGAGTTTTCGAGGCCTGCTTCCTCAGTCGGCGTGCGCTCCCCAAAGAGAATTTTGGGAGACGTTTTGCGATGCCGGTCGCCGTCGTCGTCCCCCGGTCCCACGGCATCCGGCTCCTTCATCCCAAATAGGCGTTGATGACTTCACCCAGGCCGGCATTCGACCCCGCACCGACGGCGTGGAACTTCCACGAGCCGTCTGATTGCTTAAGAAAGGACGCGACCTGTATTGTCGTCTTTCCCGCGAATTCGGCCGTGAGCTGATATCGGCAGAGTTCGTCGTCCATGGCGTCGCAGACCTCGATGTAGGCGTTCTTCACCTTCCCGAAATCCTGGCGTTTGCGTTCGGCGTCATGAATGGTCGCCCAGACCGCCAGTTCGGCGACGTCTGCCGGCAGCTTGGCGAGGACGATCTTGAATTCCTCCCTGAAGCCTTCGCCGTGGTGTCCGCCTTCCTTGTCATCATCGTCGTCGGCCCGCACAGGCCCACCGCGACCGGTGCGGTCGTCGCGCTCGTGCCACATGGAGCCGTCGTCGGTCTGGAACGAGCCGTCGGGATTCTTGAAGAGAGAGCCCTCGGGGTTGCCGGGGCTGCGCACGAAGGCGTAGCAGAGCGCATGCGAACCGTCATTATAGAGCCGGGCACGGTTGGCGTCGCCGCCCGGATGAATAAGCGCGAAGCAGTGAACGTCGAGATCAAATGCCGGGCCGGAGCCTTCTGGCGGATCCCACACAAGTCCGGAATGGACGAGTTCCATCTCCTTGTGAATCTGAAACGACTGACCCTTCGCAAGCTTGAATGTCGCCATGCGTTCTTCACTCCATGTCTTAAATCGGGCGGTCGGTGACAAGCTGCCGGGCCTGCTCCAGCTTTACGCGGGCGGCGGAGTAGCGCTGCTTGTTCTGCTCGCCTTCGGCGAGCACCTTGTCGGCGATCGAGCGCAGGCGCTGCGCTGTTTCAAGCACCAGGTCCGCATCCGCCAGGCGCGTCTCGCCCAAAGCCTTCGCCGCGTTCACGGACACGTCCTCCAACACCTGCAGTCCATACCGCTGGAGCGAAGAGCGAAGCTCCCGGCGCATTTCGTTCATCTGCTGAATCGACTGCATCTGGAACAACACATGTAGTCGAATAAGGATCGATTTGATGTCGTTGAACTCGGCGTTTGCAGACGAAACCGTTTCCGCAAGCGTCGCAAGCGCGGCACCGCGGGCGATGCCGATAGAGTCGAGATCGGCCGGCGCCTTGGCATAGGTCGTTTCAAGCACCAAAACCCGGTTCTGGAAAATATCCAGCTTCTGTGCGAATTCACGCGCCGTCTGGATACGCAGTGGATCCCCGGCGGCGGCCTCTTCCTTAAGTCGCATCAGATCGCCTTCGGCCTCTGCGATTATCAGCCGCCCAGCCTCGACGAACTTGCCGAGGGACACGATCGAATCGCGATAACCATTGGCGAGCTGGCTCATGCGTGACACGTCGGTGACCAGCTTTGAGCTCTCCTGATTGACCCGGGCTTCCATAGGCTTGATGAGGTCGCTCAGAGATTTGGTCTTGCTCTGCAGAATGCCGCGCACCTCGTCGGTGACGCGCTTCAATCTATTGGCCGGATCCCCCAATCCAATGGCGATCAATATTCTATCGAGAAAGCTGCCCTTGAGCTTTTCGCGGATGCTGTTTTCGAGAGTTTTCAGGTCGGCGTCGTTGATCCCGTCGCGTACCGTTCGAAACAATTCGAAAAGGACGGGAGACTGGGCGTTCGTTATCTGGGACAGAATTTCGTCCAGCCGTGAGCCGAAGCCGCTGATGGCCTCCTGGCCGAACGTTACCAGACCGCTTGGTTCCGCTGTTTCGAGACGGAATTTCTCCGCAATCACTTCCGCATCCGCGCGGTTCTCGGGAGAAAGGACAATGGTGACTTTGGCGGGCAACCCGCCCGACGTCACCGTCCTTTGAAACTGATCGTCGACTATTTCCGTCCTCCCCCAGGCTCTGATGGCCATTGCTCGAACGACGCGAACTTAGCCGAGAGCCATATGGAAGACAATGATAACGTGTATTTTTTGCGAGTAAGGAAAAAGTAGCCACGTTCGAATGCTGCTGGTTAACCAATACAAGCGTCTGTGTTGCAAAAATACACACGGCTCACCAAAAGCGAGCACGAATCGACGCTGCGACAATTCTAACTATCCGTGTGTCGAATGAAGTCTGCTATTGGACAGGTCAAGCCGATGATCGGCCGCACTGTCTAGGTGCTCTTTCATGATTTTGATGATTTTTCGGTGAGCAAGTGCCTCTTGCTCAATCGAGTAGTTGTGACCTCTAGGAAGCTTCGCATGACGTTTGTTGTTTTGAATGACGTGTTTTCCGCCAAGAATCTCGCATCCGCAATTCTGGTGTCATCCGCTCTTTATGCGTCGTCTGGCATGGCCCAAGAGCAGCCGGCGACAGGTGCGACCGCGCCGGCCAACGCGGGTGCTCAACAGAATTCCGCTACGGCACCTGCCGGTCAAACACCTGCTGGTCAGCAACAGCCGGCATCGCAAGCCCGCGTACAGAAATTTGACGGCTGGTATTACCGCTGTGTCGATGGCAAGGCCGCCGACGGTTCGGCGACGACAAGTTGTGAAGTGGCCCAGATCGCGACGGTGAAGCAGGGAGAGCAGGACGTCAACATCCTGACCTTGGCGATCGCCAAGGCGCCGGCACCCGCTCCGGCTCCGTCGAAGAAGGAGAGCAAGACGGCGCAGAGCGATCTCGTGCTGACGACGCTTGTGCCGCTCAACATGTATCTGCCGGCAGGGCTCAGCATCGACGTGAACGATAAGCCCGTCGTCCAGCTTACCTATCGCAATTGCAACCAGGCCGGTTGCTGGTCGCAGCAGAAACTGGATGCAAAAATGGTTGCGGCACTTTCAAAGGCGGCGGACGGGGTCGGTCACGTGCAGATGATGAATGGCCAGAAGGTCAACATCAAATTCTCCTTGAAGGGACTGGCCGCGGCACTAGATGCGCTGCAGAAGCCCGCTTCGAACTAACGGCACGACGCGAACGATCCCATGACATCGGCCCGGCAACCGACGGCTGCCCGACACAGCCTTGCCTCCACGGCGTCCCTTTCCATCGTGCGTGTCATTGTGTTGCTCACGACAGCTTTGGCGGCGTCGATGGCGGCTGCGCAGCAATCGCCGAATGACGATTTTGCGCGTCGGCACGCACAGCAGAATGAACAACAGCGTCTCGATGCGCTACGCAAGAGCACGCCGAAGCCGTCAGAGGCGCCAGCCGAGCAGCAGGGAGCGGGAGCGAAAAAAGGCGGCCCCTGTTTCGCGGTTACTGATGTCCAGGTGGAGGGCGTCACGCGATTAAGGGGCGCCGATGTCGGCAGGGTCACCGCCCCCTACCGCAACCGCTGCGTCGGTGTCGGGGAGATCAACACGCTGCTGCGGGACCTGACCCAGCTCTATCTCGACAGGAGCTTCGTGACCTCGCGCCTCTACGTGCCGGCGCAAGACATTGCCAAGACGAAAACATTGCGTCTGGTCGCTGTCGAGGGAACGCTGTCCGACATCTATATCAACGGTAAGCCGGCACCTGTTTCCGGTGTGATGGGTTCCGGCATGCTTGCCACCGCCTTTCCCGGCCTGAAGGACCATATCGTCAATCTGCGCGACATTGAGCAGGGCCTCGACCAGATCAACCGGCTGAATTCCAACAATGCCAAGACGGCAATGCTACCGGGAAAGACGGACGGAACGTCGATTCTCAACATCGAGAACAAGCCCAGCCATCCCTGGCACCTTTGGGTCGGCAACAGCAATCTCGGTCAGGCGCAGACTGGCTATTCCAAGAGCTCGGCCTCCATCGGCTACGACAATCTCTTCGGGGTGAATGACCAGTGGAGCTTCAGCTACGAGCACACGGGTCCGAACTATCCCTGGCACGACGACGGCCAGGGCAGGAGCGATAGCTATACTGGCAATGTCAGCGTCCCCTATGGTTATTGGACGCTCTCGGCAAACGGTGCCTTGTACGGCTATGACAGCTCGGTTCCTGGCAATTTCGGGACGCTGCAGACATCGGGCGACTCTAAGCAGCTCGGCATCGGTGCCGACCGGGTTATCTTCCGCGACAAGGATTCGATCACCACCTTCAACAGCGGCTTGACCTACAAGGAAACCAACAATTTCTTGCTCGGCAGCAAGATCGAGGTCGGCAGCCGCAAGTATACTGTCGGTGATCTCGGCATCTCGCATTCGCGGCGCATGCTGGGGGGCCTCTGGGTCTTCGATCTTTCCTACAACCAGGGCCTGAACCTCTTCGATGCCGTCGATCCGGGCGATGCCGGAGCCGGCAATGCCGATCCGCGGTTTTCGAAGTTCACCGGCACCATCACCATGACCCGGCCGTTCCAGCTCGGCGAACAGCATTTCGAGGTCAATTCAGTTCTGACCGGACAATATTCCCCGGACAATCTGTTTGGAGCCGAACAGATCTCGCTCGGCAGCTATTCCACCGTCCGCGGCACGCGCGAAAGCATGCTGTTTGGCAACAACGGCTTTTTCACGCGCAACGACCTAGTCTGGCGTGCCCAGCCCTTTGCCGACAATGCGGCGCTTTCGAAAATGTTCGGCGAGTTCCGCCCCTACGTCGGGCTCGATTACGGCCGGATCGCCTCTGAGACGCGCCATCAGATCGAGGGTGGCGACATGCTCGGCTGGACGGTCGGTGCGAAGCTCGCGGGCGGCAATCTCAATCTCGACATCGGCTATTCCGACGTGCTGGCCGGCACTGTCGATAAAAAGGATGGGGGGCTTCTATTCGTCAGCTCCTCCGTAAAATGGTAACCAGAATTTAGAGGAAAATCATGGCTTTATTCATTCGGAAAGATAACAAGACGACCTTTTCGCTACCCGCGGCTGCGCTTCTCTGTTGCGCCATCGCGCTTTCGAGCTGCGGCGGCCGCGAAGCGCATCCAATTGCCTCGACCAATGTCGGCGACGGCGGCATGGATTGCGGCGGGATCTCGCGCGAATTCGAAGCCAACGAACGCCAGATCCTCGCGACCGTCAAGGAACGCTCGCAGGCTCAAGGCAAAAACGTCATCCTGGGCGCCACCGGCGTTCTTCTCTTCTGGCCGGCGCTGTTCTTCATGGATCCCAAATCCCCGGAAAAGATTGAGATCGACGCCTTGCGCAATCGCAATCGCGTACTCACCGAGATCGCCCTGGGCAAGCGCTGCCCGGCGCCGAAGTCTCAGTTGAGCGATGTCTACAAGAAGCTCGACGGCGGCGTGAAGACAGCCCCGGCCAAGAGAGACGGCTGAGGTGGTGTAATGATGTCCATGCGTTTGATGTCCGATATCAGCGATTTCAGCGTGCGGTTGATGCGGAGCGTGTCCTGCGTAATCGCCTTCCTCCTCGTGACGATGCTTGCCTCCTGCGTTACCGCTGATCCCCGGCTTGTCGCTGCGCTTCAACAAAGTTCGGTGCGTGAGATACGCATCGAGACGGCGCCTGATGTCAAGATGACGGGCCTGTTCACCGAAGGCAAACCAGATCCGCAACTGCCAACGGTGCTCAGAGTGCTGAAAGCGAGTATGGAAAAAGAACTAATTGGCCTTCCCGGCGGCCCGACGCGGGCCCGGTTGGTCGTTACTCTGCATGTGGTCGACTTGGCTTCCAAGGCCGGACGTATTCTCATTCACAGCGACAGCCAAATTTCCGGGACGGTCAGGCTGGAAGATGTGAATTCGGGACGCCTCATTGCGGAAAAGCCCGTCGTCGCGGCCGGTAACAGTGGTATGCGGGGTGAGGGGCTTGGAATATTCGTCGCCATGGCCGTCAATGCGGCAGAGGCAGCGGGACCGGATGATATTCTGGCGCAACGCCTTTCAAATGCTTTCACTCGCCAAGTTAAGCTGTGGCTGTTGACGAAGAAGTAAGACAAGCCACAGTTTGCCCCGCCGATAGGCGGGGCGTCTACATCGCCGTGCCGCAAGACCTGAAACACCTGCGAAAAAATCATCCATAACGCGTATTCTTCTCCGCTTTGACTATAGGTTTTGGTGTAAAATTCACACTGGCTTTACCAAATTCACGCGAACTCTCCAAAATTTGCTCTCCATATCCGTGTGGTGAATTGACGGCCGCCACCAAGTCCATCAAGACAAACCATCAATAGGGTGCCGCATGACGCGGTCCGGGCGAGGCAAGAATAGGCGACATTGTCCTGCGAGATCCGCAGAGGTGGCCTAGCCTCAAAAGGGCGAGAGCGTATCGTGCGTAAACATTCAGGGCAGGATTCCAGCAAATCGTTCAATGAGCGGATTGTTTTTCGGTCGACGGCAAGCAATGCCATTCACCGGCTGGCGCGCCTCGGACAGCAATCGCTGGCCGTCACCCTTAGCGCGCTTCTGTTTTTGCAGCCGGCGATTGCCAACGCCCAATCCGTCTCAGCTAGTACGACGGCGCCCGCCGCCAACCAGCCAAGCGTCGGTGCTGCTCCGAACGGCGTACCGCTCATCGATATCGTCACGCCGAACGCCGCCGGCCTGTCACACAACAAATACGACAATTTCAATGTCGGAACCCAGGGCGCGATCCTCAACAACTTCAAGGGCGAGCAGGGCACCTCGAACCTTGGCGGCGTCACGCCGGGCAATCCCAACCTCAATGGCTCGAACCCGGCCTCGGTCATTTTGAACGAGGTGACCAGTTCCAATCGCTCGGCGCTGAATGGTCCAATAGAAGTGTTCGGTGGTCGCGCCGACGTCATAGTGGCTAACCCCAACGGAATAACCTGCAACGGCTGTGGCTTCATCAACACGCCGCATGCCACGCTGACGACCGGTGTGCCCACGATCGGCAGCGACGGCAGCCTGACGGGTTTCACCGTCAATGGCGGTGATGTCATCTTCGAAGGAGCAGGGGGTAACTTCGCTGCCAGCCCCGGTGCCGTCGACCTGTTCGACGTCGTTGCGCGCAACATCCACGTCAACGCGCCGATCTATGGCAAGACCGTCCGTCTGACGGGCGGTGCGAGCCAATACAACTATGCGACCGGTGAGGCCACAGCGCTGACCGCCACCTCCGGCACGCCGGAATATGCGATCGATGGCACGGCGCTTGGCGCCATGCAGGCCGACCGCATCAAGATCGTCGTCACCGAGAAGGGTGCCGGCGTTAACATGAGTGGCGACATGGCCGCCAATGCCGGCGAACTGTCGCTGTCGGCCGATGGCAAGATCTCGATCGGCAATGCCTCGGGCAGCCAGGGCGTCAGCATCACCTCGAAGCAGAAGATTACGGCCGCCAAGGTGAGCTCGAAGGCGAAGGTCGCCATTCAGGCCGATCAGGGGATTACCCTGCAGTCGGTCGCGGCCGACGACGATATTACCCTGTCGAGCGGCAGCGGCCTGTTGAGTGTTTCGGGTGACAGCAACAGCGCCGCCAATCTTGTGATGAGCTCGGCCGGCGGTATTGCCGCCGCCAATGTCACGGCCGGTGGCACGGCGACGCTTTTGGCCTCTGCCGGCAATATCGGTTTGACGGGATCCGCCAACAGCACGGGTGCACTGTCGATCACCGCGACCTCCGGTTCGATCTCGGCCGCTTCACTGCTGAGTTATAACAATATCGGCCTCAATGCCGGCCTCGATATAGCCGTTGCCGGCACAGTCTTTGCTCAGGGTACAATTGCCGCCACCGGCCGGTCGATCTCGAGCGGCGCCACCGTCTCCGGCCTCGACATTGCCGCCACCCAGGCGGATGCGGCGGGCAAAACCGTGCTGGCGAGTGCTGCCGACCTGCAACTGATGGCGACCGGTGGCGCGGTCAATGCCGCAAGCCTGCTCTCCTCCGGCAACATCACGGTCGATGCGACGTCGCTGACAGCCCAGAATATCACAGCGCATGGTACCGTCGGCATCAATGCTGCCACCAATATTTCCGGACAGCTTCTCGCCTCGGGCGATGTCGCCATCAACGGCCAAGGCATTCAGGCGGCAACAATTGCTTCGGGCGTCGATTTTACCGCCACCGATGCAGCGGGCGGCACTATCGCTCTCGGGTCCTCCGGCACGCTCGATCTGACCGCCGGCGCCGGCACGACCGACGTCGATACCCTGCTGTCGGCCGGTGATCTGACGGCCCAGGCGGCACTGCTGCAGTCAACCAATATCACCAGCCACGGCAATGTCGGCATCGATGGCGGCGTCGATGTCAGCAGCCAACTGCTTGCTGCCGGTGCGATCACCATCAATGGCAACACCAATGGCGTCAGCGCCGATCTTCTCGCCTCCGGCGTCGATTTTGCCGCGACCCAGGCGGCCGGCGGCAATATCGTGTTGGCGAATAGCGGCGATCTGACCATCAACGACAGCGCCGGCGCCATAAAGGCGGGCACCATCCTGTCGGCCGGCACGATCGATGTGGTCGGTCAGACGATCACTGCCGACAATATCACCGGCCATAAGGACATCACCCTTGCCGGCACCACCAGCACGACGGCCGGCAGCGGTGGTATTGACATCAGCGGCCAGGTCCTCGGGGCCGGCAATGTCAACCTCTCCGGTTCCAGCATTGCCGCCGACGCCCTCGTCTCCGGCGTCGATATCGCCGCCACCAATGCGGCCGGCGGCACGATTGTCCTTGGTACCACGGCAGCCGGAACCGGCAATCTGACATTGACCGCGTCCGGCGCGCTCAGCGCCGGAACGCTGTTGTCGTCAGGCGATCTTACTGCCAGCGCCGCGACCATTGCGGCCGACGATATCTCCGCCCATGGCGACATGATGCTCGGTGGCGCAATCGGCACGACGACCGCAAGCGGTCGCGTGGACGTTACCGACCAGATCCTTGGCGCCGGCAACATATCGATCACTGGCCAGAGCTTGTCCGCGCAGACCCTTGTCGCCGGCATTGACTTTGACGCCACCAATGCTGCCGGCGGCACTGTCGTGCTTGGCCAGGCGGGTGATCTATCGGTCTCAACCAACGGTGCTGCGGCGGCATCGACCATCGAGGCCGCCGGTACGATCGACATGACTGCGGCTTCCATTGCCGCCGACGCGATCACCGGTCATAAGGACATCACGCTTTCTGGTGCGACCAATGTCACTGGCCAAGTTCTTGGTGGCGGTGACATCGGCATATCCGGCTCCAACATCACCGCCGGCGCGCTCGTTTCCGGCGTCGACTTCACGGCGACCACTGCTTCTGGTGGCGGCATTGTGCTCGCCAGCGGCGGCGACCTGACGCTGGCCTCGACAGGCGTGCTTGATGCAGGCACGTTGCTATCGGCAGGCGATCTCAGTGCGAGCGGTAGCACTGTCACCGCCGATTACGTCACGGCCCATGGTGATGTCACGCTCGGCGGCGCCATCGACGTCAGCGGTCAGATCCTCGGTGCCGGCAACGTCTCGATCACCGGCCAGAGCCTGTCCGCTCAGACCCTTATCGCCGGCATCGACTTCGACGCCACCAATGCTGCCAGCGGCGATATCGTGCTTGGCCAGAGCGGCGACCTGACGGTTGCGGTCAATGGTGCAGCCGCCGTTTCGACCATGGAGGCCGCCGGCACGATCGATGTCGACGCGGGGACCGTGACCGCCGATGCGATCACCGGCCACAAGACTATCACCCTTTCCGGCGCGGCTGCGGGCGGCGTTGATGTCAGCGGCCAAATCCTTGGTGGCGGCGACATCACCATCTCCGGCCCGAGCATCGCCGCCGGTGCCATCGTCTCCGGTGTCGATTTCGCCGCAACATCCGCCGGCAGTGGCAATATCGCGCTCGCAGGTAGCGGTGACCTGACGCTTGCCTCGACCGGCAATATCGATACCGGCACCCTCCTGTCGGCCGGCGATCTCAATGCCAGCGGCGCCATCGTCACTGCCGATGCGGTCACGGCCCATGGCGATGTGACGCTTGGCGGCGCCATCAGCGTCACGGATCAAATTCTCGGGTCCGGCAACGTGTTGATCACCGGCCAGAGTCTGTCAGCGCAGACCCTCGTTTCCGGCGTTGATTTTACGGCAACCGCCGCCGCCGGCGGCAATATCGTCCTGGGATCGTCCGGCGTGACGGACTTCACCCTCTCTGGCAATGCCGTAGCCGGCACCATCCTCTCGGCTGGCGACTTTACGGCGACAGCAGCCGAACTTCAGGCCGACAGCGTCACCGGCCATGGCAAGGTCGGGATCAACGGCAATGTCGATGTCACCAGCCAGATTCTCGCCGCCGGTGATCTGACACTGAATGGCGGCAGCATCAGCGCACCCACCCTGATCTCCGGTATCGACTTTACCGCGACCACGGCGGCCGGCGGCACTATCGTGCTCGGATCATCCGGCGCCATGAACCTCGCTGCGACCGGCAATATCGTCTCGCAAACCATGTTGTCGGCTGGCGACTTTACGGCACACGCCGCCGATCTTACCGCCGACAGCATTACCAGCCACGGCAAGGTGGCGATCACCGCCAGCGGCAATGTCGACGTCACGAACCAGGTGCTTGCTGCCGGCAACCTCGCGATCACCGGCGGCAGCATCAGCGCGCCGACCCTGATCTCCGGCATCGACTTTGCCGCCACCACTGCGGCCGGCGGCAGCATCGTGCTCGGATCATCCGGTGATTTGAACCTTGCCGCCTCTGGCAGTATCGCGATGTCAACCATGCTGTCGGCCGGCGATATCGACGCCAGTGCTGCCACCATCTCCGCCGGCGCCGTCACCGCGCGTGGCGATGTCACCCTTGCCGGCAGCAACAGCGTTGCTGTCACCGGCCAGCTTCTGAGCGCCGACGATGTCTTACTCTCCGGTCAGACCGTGCAGGTCGGCCAGGCCGTCACCGGCGTCGACTTTGCCGCCACCAGCCAATCGTCCAACGGCGCCATCGCGCTCGGATCGGGTGGCGATCTCGATATCGTCGCTGCAAGCGCCACGGCCGGCACACTGATCGTCGCCGGCAATCTCGATGTGGCGGCAAGCGCCTTTACCGGCGGCAACATCACCAGCCACGGCACCGTTGCGCTCGGTTCGACCACCAGTCCCGGCGCGGTCGCGATCAACGGCCAGCTTCTCGGCGGAAGCGACGTGTCGATCACCGGTTCCGGCATCAGCGGCAATGTCATCGTCGCCGGTGTCGATTTTGCCGCCACCAGTCAGTCCGCCTCCGGTAACATCGTTCTCGGCACTGCGGGTGATCTGACGCTGCAGGCAACCTCCGGCGACATTGCCGTCAACAGCCTGATGGCCGCCGGCAGCATCACCGCCAATGCGGCGAACAATGTCAGCACCAACGCCGTTGCCCATGGCGACCTGACAATGACCGCCGGCAATGCCGTCACTCTCACCGGCCAGTCGCTGGCTGCGCGCAACGCCACTCTGTCCGCCCGGTCGATCACAGCGGATTCGCTGGTGTCCGGCGTCGATTTTGCCGCCACCAATGCGGCTTCCGGCGGCAGCCTGATGCTGCAGCATACCGGCGCGATGACGCTTGCCGCCTCCAGCGGCAGCATCAGCGCCCACGTATTGCTCTCCGGCGGCAGCCTTGCCGCAACCGCAACGCAGAACATCGGCTATGCCAGCCTGCAGAGCCTCGGCAATGCCACGCTCACCGCACCCGGCGCGATCAGCTATACCAGCACCACCCGCGTCGGCGGCAATCTCACCCTCAACACCGGCGCTCTCGATCTCTCCGGCAACCGAGGCAGCGCGATTGCCGGCGCCGGCACCTTGATCGTCAACGCCTCTTCCGCCAATCTTTCCGGCAGCAATCTCGTCTTCGGCGGCCTGACGCTTAATCTTTCCGGCAATGCCGACCTCTCCAATGCCGACGTCAGTGCCGTCACCAATGGTGGCGCTTCCGGCGATATCGCCATCTCCGCCGCCGGCCTGACCACGACGGCCGGCACTTCGCTGCTGGCCGCGCACGACCTGACGCTCAGCCTGCCGTCGCTCGCCAATACCGGTCAGCTTGCTGCCGGCAACGATCTCACCTTCAATATCGCGGGGGATTTCTACAACAGCCCCTCCGGCCTGGTCTTTACCGGCAACAACGCCAGCTTCTTCGTCGGCGGTGTACTCACCAATGACCAGGGGGCCATCCTTGCCGGCAACGGTCTTACCATCGCAGGCCCGGGCGGCGGCGGTCGCAATGGTGCCGTCGTCAACTCCGCCGGCCTCATTCAGTCCGGCGGCGATATGTCGATCCTGACCAATGGGTTGACCAACACCACGACCTCCGGACCGGTGATCCAGCGCAATGTGCAACTCTCCAACACCATCCTCAGCGCCTATGATCTGATCACCGAGACCTACAAGTGCGAGACGCGGTGCGGCACCGGCTCGGGACAACATGAGCCGACCTATGCCTGGACCGAGACCGTCGATCATCTGGTGAGCCAGATCGTCACGCAGGATCAACTGATCTCGGGCGCCGGCGCCTCGGCCAAGATCCGTGCTGGTGGTTCCCTGACCATCAATGCGATCAATCTGACCAACGCCTATAGCTCGATCGAGTCCGACAGCAACATGCTGTTGACCGTCGCCGGCACGCTGACCAATGACGGCGTCACGCTGAACCGCACCACCACGACCACCTGCGACAGCGCCACCCCCTGCCAATATTATCCTGACGTCATCACCTCCGACACCACGCAGGGCGGTCCGGATTGCAGCGGCCCCAACAACCCTTGCATCGGCAGCAGCGATCCGTCGCTTACCTATTCCGACAACCCCAACGGCAATCGTGACGCTTCCAAGGATCTTGCTGCCGGCTCGACAGTGAGCCTGCAGGCGATCGGCGCCATCTCTGGCGTCATCGAGGCGCGCGGCGCGCTGACCATCAATGGCGGCGGCACCGTCAACAACGTCGCTGCCAATGGCTCGATCGCCGGCGGGGTTGCCATCGATGCTGCGGCGACGACGAGCAACCCGCTTGGCGCCTTAAACAGCATGACGGCCGGCGGGGCGCTGTTCAACGTCAACGCTGCACTCACCAGCGTCGCCGCCAACGGCAGCGCCAGTATCAGCAGCGGCCCGTCCTTGACGGGTGGCAGCGCAACGATCGGCAACGGCCCAACGGTCAATGGCAACAGCCTGACGGCCGCCGGCAGTCCCTCGATCAATGGCAGCAGCCTGACGACCGGCGGCGCTGCGATCAGTTCCAACAGCCTGATGGGCAAACTGACCGCCGCCATCGGCAGCAGCGGCAACCTTGCCCAGATGCTGCAGGTAAACGGCGCTCAGCTTGCCTCGGTCGCCAAGCCGCAATCCGGTGGCGTCGGCGGCACCGTTCCCGGCCAGGTCTTCCTGTTCGAAACGCGGGCCGCCTTCCTCGACGTCTCGAAGTTCTACGGCTCGGGTTATTTTATCGACCGCATCGGCTATACGCCGGAGACCCAGGTCCCCTTCCTCGGCGACGCCTATTTCGACAACCAGCTCGTCGACGAACAGATGCGGCAACTGGTCGGCGATGGCCTTGGCGCCGGTTCCTTCATCCCCGGCAACAACGCCACCGATCAGATGAAGACGCTGCTCGACAATGGTGTCGCCTATGCCGAAGCCAATGGCCTTGCCCTCGGTCAGGCGCTGACACCTGGGCAGGCGGCGTCACTGACCCAGTCGATCGTCATCTACCAGACCGAGATCGTCGACGACGCGCAGGTGCTGGTGCCGGTCGTCTACCTCTCGGCCGCCGACCGCGCCAAGGTCAACAATTCTGCCGCGGTCATCGCCGGCAACACGGTCAGCATCGATGCCGGCGCGGTCAACAACTCCGGCGCGATTGCCGCCGCCGACGGCATGACCATCAATGCCACCGACATCAAGGCCAATGGCGGCGTCTTCCTTGCCGGCGGCAACATGAACCTCAATGCCAGCAACGGCATCACGCTCGCCGCCCAGACGATGAACATCGGTGGCCAGACCGTCGTTGCCGCGAGTGGCGGCATCACCGCCGGTGGCAATCTGAAGGTCGATGCCGGCGCCGGCAGCCTGACGCTCACCGGCACCAAGGTCGCCGCCGGCGGCTCGGCCGAGCTTTCCGGCAAGACCGTGACGCTTGGCGCCGTCAAGCAGGACAATGGCGGCACTGAGGCCCTCATCGGCACGACGGTGACGACAGGCGGCAATCTCACCGTCGCCGGCACGAGCGGCGTCAACATCATCACAAGTTCCGCCAAGGTCGGCGGCGACCTATCCGTTCTCTCCTCGAACGGTTCGGTCAACATCATCTCCGCCGGCGTCGAAAACACCGTCCTCAGCAAGGACCGGCTGAGCCTTGCCCAAGGCGGTACCGTCACCACGACCACCAGCCAGATGCAGCAGGGCTCGTCGCTGATCGCCGGCGGCGGCATGACCGTGTCGGGCAATCAGGGCGTGCTGATTGCCGGCTCGGCGCTCGATGCCAAGGGCAATCTCGACATCGTCTCGACGAACGGCAACATCGCGATCACGGCGACTGAAGATCAGACCACCAGCCAGTCGAAGACGATCGCCGGTATAGCCACCGGCTACAAGGGCGGCAGCGCGTCCTCGACTTCGGTCACCAGCAACGGGTCGTCGATCACCTCCGAGAACGGCAGCGTCACGGTAGAGGCCGACAACGGAGCGATCAGCGTCATCGGCTCCGATGTCGCCGCCAAGGGCGGCACGGCCAATCTCACCGCCAAGGGCGATATCACCATTGGTGAGGCCACCGACAGCGCTTCTTCCTCCAGCAAGTCCGGATCGAAAAAGGCGAGCGAGGCGACGACCACGGCTGAGGGCTCGTCGATCTCGGGTCAGACCGGCGTCACCATCACTTCCACCGGCGGCAACGTCACCATCTCGGCCTCCGACGTCACCGCTGGAGATGCGACCCATACGGCGGATGCCAAGATCAGTGCCGCCGGCAACATCGTCATCGCCTCCGGCAAGGATACCGACGAGACCACCTCCGACAGCAAGTCTAGCGGCTTCCTGTCCTCGTCCAAAACCCATACCCACACCTATGACGAGGACACTGTCGGCTCCTCGATCTCCGCATCCGGCAACGTTAACGTCGCCGCCGGTGGTGAGGCCATTGTCTCGGGCTCCAATATCGCCGCTGGCAATGATCTCAGCCTCTCCGGCTCGACCGTCACCGTCATGGCAGCCGAGGAGGAGCACGAGAGCGACAAGCAGACCAAAAAGTCCGGCATCGGTGTGGGATCGGGTGGCGGATTCATCTCGATCTATGGATCGAAGGACTCGAAGAGCAGCCAGAGCGAGACCGACAATATCGGCTCGACGCTGTCGTCGGGCGGCACGACGACGATCACCTCGACGCAAGGCGACGTCAACATTTTCGGCTCCTCGTCACATTCAGGCACGGGCACGGAGATCTCTTCGGCACGCGATGTGAACATCGCGCCGGGCGCTGAGGAGCAGTCCTCCTCCAGCCAGACCAAGCGCTCCGGCTTCGGCATCAACGTCTCCGTCGGCGACGGCAGCGTCTCGGTTGGCATCGGTGTTGGCACCTCGGAAGAGAAGCGCTCGAAAGATGCCAACATTAATGCGGTGAGCTCGCTCGACAGCGATGGCGGCATTACCATTCTCGCCAACCGCAACATCAACGATCAGTCCGGCCAGATTGCCGCCAACGGTGCGATCGACCTGGTCGCCGGCGACAGCGTCAACATGCTCTCGAGTAACGATGTCACCAACGCCTCCGAGATGCAGAAAAAGAGCTTCGCCGGTGTCAGCATCACGGTGTCGTCGCAGCTGATCAGTGCGGCTCAGTCCGGGGCGCAGGCGGCCAGCCTGCTTTCGGGCGATAACGGCGTCTACGGAATCGCGCCTGCGGTGCTGGCCGGTGTGAAGGGTTATCAGGCGATCACGTCGACCATGACCGCTATCAAGGCAAAGCCGGACCCGGACACCGGCCTGCGCCCTTCAGTCGCGCAGGTTTCGTTGACAGCTGGCTACAGCTTTAGCGAAAGCTCCTCGGAATCGACGACCTCTATTCCGGTTCCGCCCACAATCCGGGGCAGCTCAGTCACCATCATCGCCCAATCCGGCGATGTCCTCGGCCGTGGCGTGCAGATCAGCGCCGGCGTCGGCAAAGACGGCCAGGCTACGACAACGTTCGATGATCCCGACAACGGCAATGTGCTGATCTCGGCGGCTGGTGATGTCGACCTCGAAAGCGTACAGGCAACCAGCGACGGCAAGAGCAACAGCAAGGCCGGCAGCGTCAGCATTGGTGTTGCCGCTGGAATTGACGCCGGCGCCAACATCCTGGGCGGCGGTCCAACCGCCAACGCAAGCTACAGCTCTGGCAAGGAGACCAGCAATTCGGTCACCCAGGTCAATTCGAATGTCAGCGGCACGAACACGGTCACGATCGTTTCCGGCGACACGCTGACGCTGGCGGGAGGTGTGCTCTCCGGCAACACGGTCAATGCCAGTGCCGCCAATGGCATCGTCATCGAAAGCCGCCAGGACATCGCATCCTATAACGAGAAGACGAAGAGCGCCCAACTTGGCGTCAGTTCGGGTGGCATCAGCGGTGGCTATAACCAGGGCACGATCACCGGCGATTACGCGAACGTATCGCAGCAGAGTGGTATCTTTGCCGGTTCCGGCGGCTATCACGTTTCAACCGACGGCACGATCGAGCTTGTCGGCGGTTTCATCGGCTCCAGTGCAGATCCCAAGAACAACGATCTGACTGCCAATCAAATCCTTTATTCCAACATCGACAATTCGATGTCGGCATCTTCCACCAGTTACGGCTTCAGCCTGATCGGTGCCGGTATTCCCGTCCCGGTCGTTGGCCAGCCGGCCAAGCAGGACGATCATGGCGAGACGCTGGCGACGATCACGCCCGGAAACTGGAACCTGACGAACCAGCAGCAAGACCTGTCTGGGCTCAACACTGACGCCTCTAAGGCCAACACTCAGGTCGATCCGTTCGATATCGATAAGCTGAAGGCCCAACAGCAGAGCGCAGCGGCACTCTCGCAACTTGCAAATATGGCGATCGGCGAGCTCGCTAGTCGGATGCAGTGGCCTGAAGGCAGTCCGGAGAAAGTTGCGCTCCATGCCGCAGCCGCTGCCCTAGTTGCGCAGCTTGCCGGCGGCAATCCGGGCCAGGCTGCGGCGGCGGCCGGCTTGGAGGAGCTCGCCAACGGCATCCTGCAGCAGGTGTTGGACGCCAATCCCAATCTCACCTACGCGCAAAGGACCGCGATTGGTGAATGGGCCGCGGCCTTTGTCGGCGCCGTGGTGGGCGGCACCCAAGGCGCGGCCGCGAGCCTCGACAATTTCAATAATAACTATCTTAAGCATGACGAGCTTGCACATCTATTGCAGGCGCTTCGCGATTGCGGCGCCGACGTTGCCTGCAAGCAAGAAGCAGCAGCAGCCGCCCAACAACAATCCATCACCAACTCGATCGACCTGCAGAAGTGTGGAGATCTTGCGTGCTTTGAAGCCGCCCAGAAGGAAATGGATCTCAACAGTCAGTTGTTGAATGGTGATACTGGCGCACAAGACTTGCTTGCCAGCGTAAATGTTAGATCAGGCTTGAGCTGGTCGAATGCCTATGCTGACGTTTTCGGGACATCTGCTGTCCCGGGCCGAGCTAACTTTGATCAGGAGTATGTTTATCTCGCCACTAATATATTAAACGGAACGACAACCGGGCCGGCGTATCGCACGCCAAGCGTTACGCAAAGGTGGGATCAACTTCAGGCCGCGAGAGCTAGTGGAAACACCGACGCCATTGCGGGCGCACTGCAGGATTATATTTCCACCGTTGATGGCTATAACCAGCTTGCGGTGCTCTCCGGGCTTGAGGCAGTAGGAAACATAGGAGGCCTAGTCAGCGAAGGTGTCTTCACAACTGAAACCAGCAATTCAGGGCAAGGTGCAGTTGCACATGCTAATTTCGCCCAATCGTCGATTAACTCCGCTGAAAAGTTTAGTCCCCAGGGCGTGACCAAATACAGTCAACTTGCAGGAGTTCCCATAAACACGGTCGATGATTTGGCGGCTGCAATCAAGAGCGGACTTATCAATGCACGACAGCTACCTATTGATTATGTCATCATGAGTGACGGCACACAGCTCATCTTAAATACTCGTACCTCTGTTGCCCTGAGCCGCGCAGGAATTCCGCAATCACAATGGTATGGTACGAATCAAACTCAGGTGCAGGTGCCGAGCATGCCTGCAGGAACAACGTATAATGATCTGGCTGCCGCTCAATTGGTGCGAAACAAGCTACCGCCGAGCGGAACTCCAAACGTGCCGAAAGGTTCTAAATGATGAAAATTGGCCACGGAGTCGAAGTTCTCGACCTTTATGAATGGCTCCCGGGACATGGCGAAACCAGAGTAGAAATACGAATGGAAGGAGCCGAACTTATTGTCGCCGTTACGTATGACGACGAAGCAATAGAACGTGAACGTAAGCTGCGCTTTTCTTCTGTCTGCTCCTTTTACCTGCAGACTTTTCCTGGACCTACTATGCTTGGCATAGAAACCGGTGATGCGAATCCCATCTTACGTGGTGTATTGGTAGAGTATCCTGACTCCGAAGCGGCTGCTGCTTGGAGAAGACACTTTAATCATTCGAGGTCTGTTCGGCATTACAGCATCGCATTCTTAGCGGAGAACCTTCTGCTGGCTGTGTGGGCAGATAGCGTTTCGGTCAGCAAATGACTTAGCTTTGCATTGGTCTGCGGGTCACAAGGCTAACGATGATGATCAACCCCAAGGCACTTTCCAGCCTCATAGTGGTGTTGAGACTGATGAGGGACTGTCGCAGGAACGACAACCAATTGTGTGTCATGTGTGAACGCATTTATGGCAAGACTGGCCGGCGATGCTGACGCTGTTGCGACACCCGGGGTTGCGCAAGATGCTTGGTTCCTCAATGTGTTTGGACTTAGAAAGCCAGCAACCGTCGACGAAGCAGTTGCGAAGATCATCAAATACGACGAACCTTACGGAGCCGTGGTCATTGATCAAGGTCCTGACGTCGCTCGCCATGTTGTGGGTTTCATTAATCAGGGCGGCAATGTGATTTTCGTTGATCCGCAAATGGGTAAAATCGTAACCCTTAAGCCAACTCTTAAGGTCGAGGTGGGAACTCCTCCGTGACAGCACAAAAGCCAATCACTTTACAAGAGGCACGCGGGATAGCGGCTGATGAAGCAAGGCGCATCATTGGCGAATTCCTGCCGAAATCTGGTATCAGCTCAATCTTGGAGGATGAGTATGTTGAGAATGACGATTGTTGGATTTTCTTTCGGAATAGACAGATCAATGTTCCCGTTCCAAACAGGACAATAGTCGCGCACTGGTCCTTTGCGGTTAGTAGGTTTGGTGAATATTTAACAGTTCCGGACAACTACGGGGACGCTGCCGCGATATCCGCGCAACTAGAAAAACTTTCAGCATATTATAAGTCTCACGATTTTCCTTAAAGACCGTTGGCTGTCCAGTGGTCAACCAGGTTCAATACAGCCCAGCAAGCACGGCCTCCGAGCATGCCGGGCAATACTATAAGTTTAGCTACTCTGACGGGGCAACCGTTAAGGTTATAGGGTGACTGGGTGGCCGGAAACCAAATCCGGCGCCGTCGTCGCGATCGCCTGGATTCCAGGCTTCTCGTCATAGGAGACGATCGCGACCGGCTTGCCCGATTTGTTACCAAGGGATCCATCCTCGCCAATGTCCAGCAATATTGGTCGCGCCAATTGTGACGAGGACTAACCGACAGCTCAACTGGCTTCCACCGTCCCGCCCATACCACCTCTGCTCCTTCGGATTATAAATCCCGGGAATTGAGTGGTACTTATTGATCAACATGAAATCCTTGACGTTCATCGTAGCAATAGCTGCGCCACGCGCAATGGCCACGGCAGCGGTTTGGATGTCTTGGCTCGTTCGAGGTGTCGCTGCACCTCGTCGCGGCAGGCGCAGACCATTTAACCGTCTGTTGCCCTCCAAGCGGCCCCATGTTTCCAGGATATCAATCGTGGGCTCAATCACCGGCAATTGAAGAAGTTTGTGGTACCAATTGCTGAGCCTCGCGGCTTTCGCTGGGTCGGAAGCGGCGATATTTGCGATCCCGACCTGTGCTTCGAAGAGCACTGCGGCCGGGATGTAATATTCGTCTGCCATCTCCAAGAAATCCAGAACGGCTGGATCCGGGCGCGGCTTGGTAGCTTCACTGACCACGCAGGTACCTAGCAAGAATGGCAACATCAGCCTTTCTCCTTCTACACTCGGGTCTGGAAAGTTGCGCCCCATTGGCCTTGGTTATAATCCGCAAGCTGCGCGGGCTTTGAGTGCCAGCGATGCTCAATCGGATTATAAATGCCGGGCAGGGGGAAATATTTATTGATCAACGCGAAACCTTCCACCTCCATCGTTGCGATTGGGAGTTGGGTCACTAAGTACCACTCTTGCTGAGCTGCCGCTCTAACCGGATCAACAGCATCAGTTCGCGCTATATCAGCTTGCAACTCGACGAGCACTCCTCCGGGAATGTAGAAGAGTTTCGTTTCCTCAATAAATGAAACCACAGCCGCATTCGGTCGTCGCTTTCGCAACTCCCGCAATACGCAGGTTGATCCTTCGAACCTGTCAAGCTGCTTGCCGGGCGGGCTTCACCTATAAAAATCGTATGGCCCGCCCCGCTTGCAAGATTCTACGATTTGCTGATCAGTCTGCGTCAACGTATAGGGTCTCATGAGTAAGCCCATGGCCAAGATGGACATCCGCACGTTCAGAGCCCCAATAAACACTTCGGCACTCAGTGCCATTTTTTAACCGGGCTTTCCAAACGCCGTTCGGTGGCGGTGTACGTAATGCCGACAAAGGTTGATCTTGCCGGCAACTTCCCTGGGATTTCCCACAAGGCATGCCATCGAGCAAAAGCTAAAGCGGAACGGCCAACAAACGAAGGTGCAGCACGAGGCTTCACTTTGAGGCAGCACGCCACGGGTAGGCATAACGCTAGAGAAGAGCGGCCGAGAACTGCGGAGCCCGTCAGGGCAAGCACTCCCCGATTCTGGTCAGAATACCTTCTGGACCCGAAAGCGCGTCGATCTCCTTTTTACGGATGCCAAACCTTGATCTGAGATAATGCTTTGGTATATACATGGTATAGCAATATGGGAGCTTGTCATGTCGACAAAAGCCGTTTTCACAATGAAACTGGAACCGGAATTGCGCGATACGTTCATGGCCGAAGCCGCTGCGGATGACCGGCCGGCGGCCCAGGTTCTGCGCGAGTTGATGCGCGAATACATCAACCGCCGCCAGCAGGCGCGCCAGTACGATGATTACTTGCGCCGCAAGGTGGAGATCGCACGCGAACAGCGTAATGCAGGCATGCATGTGTCCAATGAGGACGTGGAAGCCGAAGCGACAGCACGCCGCACGGAGCTACGACGCCGGATCGATGAGGCAGATCTGTGAAAGTCCGATGGATTGCGGCGGCGCGACAGGATCGAGGTGATATTGTCGATTATATCGCAGTCGAGAACCCACGCGCGGCGCTCAAGATGGACGAGCTGTTCAGCGAGGCGGCTGCAAAGCTCGGCGATTTTCCAATGCTGGGCCGCATGGGGAAGATTCCCGGAACACGTGAATTCATCCCGCATGAAAGCTACCGGCTTGTCTACGAAGTGGACGAACCAGCAAACACGGTATGGGTAATGGCGCTCGTGCATACCGCCCGCCAGTGGCCACCGGCCGGCGAAGATTAATCGGCTTGCCCATCTGAAATGCGCCCCGAGCCTAAAGCAAAAAAATGGGCCGCCGGAAGAATCCGCGGCCCTTATACCGAAGCCTGATGAGGTCGACTCACGCGATTCCATTTTTGGGCAAATCATGATTCAACATGGCGAAAGGAGATTTCGCCATGGGAACAGCAT